>NZ_FNDI01000003.1:173149-187549 GCF_900100565.1 Paraburkholderia steynii
TGGGTAAGAACAAGAGCTGGCGGTGTGAGCCGCTTTCTTTTGCCTACTTTTCTTTGCGGCGGCAAAGAAAAGTAGGTGCCGCCCCGCACAGGGGCGACGCGTGAAGCGCGAAGGCAAAGCGCGGATGCCAGCGAAAAGGCAAAAACACCAAATGGCAACGCTTGTAGCACGAAGGCAATACGCGGATGTCAGCGAAGAAAGGCCAGCAACTCCAACCGGCATCGCCCGCGCCTCGCAGGCACCGGCGTAAAGGCAAAAAACCAAACCGCCCGCGCCGCGAAGGCGCATCACCTCAACTTCAAAATCTCCGCCATCCTTTCCAGAGCGAGCACATATCCCTGAGTACCACACCCACAAATAACCCCATCCGCGACAGCGGACATATACGAGTGATGCCGGAACGCTTCACGTTTGTGAACATTAGAGATATGCACTTCGATCAGTGGCTTTCCAATCGCCGACAGCGCATCCGCAATCGCCACCGAAGTATGCGTATAAGCCGCAGGATTAAACACAATCCCCTGCTGCGTCGTACGCGCGTCGTGAAGCCACTCTATCAACTGGTGCTCGGCATTCGACTGTCGAAAATCAATCGCGAGACCGAGCCTTTGCCCCGCCTCGCGGCAGCGACGCGCAACGTCGTCCAGCGTTTCCGCTCCGTAGATCGTCGGCTCTCGCGTGCCAAGCAGGTTGAGATTAGGTCCATTTAAAACCAGCACCGACGCAAAACTCATGACTAGAAAACCTCCCTATAGTACCCCGCACAGCGCGTCGAAAACCGATCCCGATGCACCTGACGCGAGCCGCGTCAAAGTTTGCACGTCATCACAAAGCCCGTCTTTTGGGGTTTTCACTTATTTTGTACCATCTAGTTAATTTTACTTGAATAAAATCATGCAATTCCACGCTAAACAAACAAGCACAAATTAACCAAATAGCCCAAAAATAATTTACCGAACCGCCGGCGGCAAAAGAAACCCCCACACCGAGTGCCCGCGAAAAATCAGGCACACCGCTTGCACCGATATAATTTCCCGAACGTTTTGCGGTTCCGCATCGACGAGCCCGTCCCTCACCCGACGCCTCGCGCGGCGCCCACCGCCAACCAGAAGGAGACTCATGAAGAAGCTAGCCGTCACCCTGTCCATCCCGTTGCTGCTCGCCGCTTGCGCGCAATATCAGGCGTCTCACAACCCGGATGCCGGCGATCCGATGAAGGACAACATGACGAATCGCCCCGTCAACGATGTCATCCAGTGCATGACCCAGGCCGCGGCGAAGCACGACACGCCCGTCAAGGCCACGCCCATACCGCAAGGCCAGATGCTTGATTTCGGCGAGTCCAACATCGTGAAGGTCCGCGCCGACAACGGCGGCACGACGTTCCGCTACTACGCTGGCAAACGCAACACGTCGAACCTGTGGATCGAAAGCGCGAGCAAGGAATGCGCGCCCTGACGCCGCTCGCAAGCGCGGCGGCGTAACTGGATGTAACAACTTCTCCGCCCTCGAAGGCGGATGGCTTAAGAATCGTTTAAGTCTGCGCTGCCAGTATTCGTCCTTCACACTGACCCGCGTTCCACCCAGGTGCCAGGATGGATTACTACAAAGACCGCAACGACCCGACGACGCGCATTGCGACCGACTCTCCGGCCGCATCCGCGCAAGCCGCCGCCGCGAAAGCAGCGCCGCCTAAAAAGACGACCATTCTCCGCCGGCTCCTCAGCCCGCATGAGCTTGCAACGATGCTGCTGTTGCTGCACGCGCCTATGGCTGCGTTTGCCAAGCCGGAGATTCCGACGCTGCAGGAAGCCGGACTCGTCGAAAGCATCGCCACGGATGCGGGTGAATCACACATTCGCCTGACGCCCGAAGGCAACGCGATTCTGCGCGGACTCGGCGTCAAGTAAGAGAAGCACATCCCGCTTTTCGGCGCATCTCGCGCTGCGAAATTACGCCTGCCATACGCCATACCCTGATTCGCGCAAACCGATCGCCAGTTCGACTTCCATGTCGCGCGCCCCGTCGTACGGCAGGGGATTGAAGACTTCGTACAGTTCCGGCATCAGCCGCAAACCGTAGTCGCGCACATAGCGATTCGACTGAATGCCCGCTTTGTGACGGTCGAAGCGCAAGTCCGGGTCCAGCCCGGTCATACCCACATACACGCACGGCCGTTCGAACCGATAGTCGGGATTCGCGCGTCGAAAGCGTGCCTCGTTCCAGACGGTATCGTCGAGCGCGACCACGTAAACGTAGTAGCGAAGCTTTGCGCGGCGGGCAGGCATCGTTCTCTGGCTGCTTATATCTGGCTGCTTGTGACTGGCTTGTGACCGCAAGCGCGGCTAATCGCTGATTTGTTTTTGCTCAATGTCGCGGCGCGGAATTGACAGTTAGTTGCGCGAGGTGCCGTGCAACAGCATCCGGTATTCGGTCGGCGTGACGCCGACGGTCGCCTTGAATTGCCGCGTGAACGCACTGTGATCTGTATAGCCGCACAGGGCGGCGACATCGGTGACCTTGTCGTGCGATACAAGTAAAGCTGTCGCCGCATCGAGCCGGGTCTTCAGCAGCACCTGGCGTGGCGTCAGATGAAACACCTTGTGAAAATACCGTTCGAGCTGCGCAACCGACATATCCGCCATCGCGGCAAGCTGTTTCAAATTCAGCGGCTGCACATAATTTTCTTGCAGATACTGCACGACCGTCGCGAGCCGGCTATACGCGGGGTGGCTGATTTCATCGGCGCGCAGATCGCGTGAAATGCCCGCCAGCCCGACCACCCGCCCCGCCGCGTCGCGCAACGGCTGCTTGCAGGTCAGACACCAGCCCGGCTGCCGGCCCGGATACAGATGCAGTTCCAGCTGATCGACCATCTGATTGCCGACATGGATCACCGCCTTGTCCTGCGCCGTGTAGATGCGGCCGAAGCGGCTCGGAAACACGTCTTCCGCCGTCTTGCCAAGCAGCTTTTCTTTCTCCTTGAATCCACAGCGCGACACCAGCGTGCGATTGACGAGCGCGTAGCGCGCCTGCGCATCCTTCACGAAGAACACGATATCGGGCATCGCGTCGAAGACGGGTTCGAGCAGCGCGAAATGCGAGAGCATCCCGGCCAGCGACGCCTCACCCGAATCGAGCGCGTCAAGCGTAGAAGCGAACGTGTTCATCGTGAGGGTTCCGTGCATGGGCTGCGAGAGCGTGAAGACTGCCCCGGCGGGTGTCGCGGGCTGATCGATTATAGGGCGGCGCGTGGCGGGCGAAAAAGTCTTGCGTCAGCGCGTTCGATTCGCGCCCTGGTAATTCTCACGCGGACGGGCGGGTCAATGCGCGGCCGCATCCTCATCGGCCGCAAGGATCAGCGTGGCGATCTGCGCCGGGTGGATGGGCGGACGAACCTGCGTCACATCCCAGCCGAGCAACGCCTGCGCCGCACCGCCGCAAATGCGGCCCTGGCATGCGCCCATTCCGCAGCGCGTGTGCAGCTTCGCGTCGCGCCAGTTCGCATGCGCCCGGACCTCGCCGATCGATACGTCTTCGCAACGGCATAGCAATGTGTCGTCGGCGGGTAGTTGGCGCGTGTAGTCGCGCAGCGCGAATGCCGACTCGACGCGCGCGGCGAACCGCTGCCAGCGCTCGCGTTCGCGTCTCAGTTGCTCGCCCTGCTCGACGTCCACGGCGGTAAGCCCCGCAAGCCGCCCTTCCACTCGCGCAAGCTCCATCCCGCCGACGCCCACACATTCGCCCGCCGCGAAGATGTTTGCGACGGACGTGCGCTGCGCGTCGTCGACAGCGATCGCACCGTCGGCGCGCGTCGCGCAGCCCAACGCGCGAGCGAGCGTCGTGTTCGGCACGAGGCCGTAGCCGCAAGCGATGCGATCGCAATCGATCGTCTCCATGCGTCCACCCTTGCGTTCAACGATCGCACGCTCGACGCGTCCACTACCCTGCGCCGCCCGCACCACGCTCGACGTCAGATAACGAAGCCCTGCAAAGCCGCGCGTCAGTTGAGCCGCTTGCACGAGCTTCGCGGGCGTCGCCGCAAGCGACACGCCAAAGCGCAGCACCGACGCTAACGGCGCCTGCTCGACCACGGCCACGACCCGCGCGCCTGCGGCACGCGCGGTCGCGAGGGACGCGAGCAGCAACGGACCGCTGCCTGCAATCACGATGCGCTCGCCGCGCACAGGCACGCCGCCCTTGATCAAAGCCTGCAAGCCGCCTGCGCCCGTCACGCCGGGCAGCGTCCAGCCGTCGAACGGCAACAGCAGTTCACGGGCGCCAGTGGCGAGGATCAGGCGGTCGTAGCCGATGCACGCGCCGCCTTGTTCCGCCGATTCGATCAGCAAACGGCCTTTGTCGAGCGGCGCAATGACGCGCATCGCGGACGCCAGCATCACGTTGCCGTTCGCGTAGATCCCATGTAGAAGCGCGGCCAGTTCATCGGATGGCGGATGCGCGGGCCCATTGCGCCATACCTGGCCGCCCGCGCGAGGATTGTCGTCGAGCACGGCGACGCGCGCGCCCGTTTTCGCCGCCTCGCAAGCGGCAGCGAGACCCGCCGGCCCCGCACCCACGACGACGACATCGAAATGCTGACCGTTCATCGCGGCCTCGTCGTTTGCACGATCTGGCCGTCGCGGCACACGGTCTGACATGCGAGCACATGCATGCGTCCATCGACCGTCACGCGGCATTCCTGGCACACGCCCATGCCGCACATCGGCGCGCGCGGCTCGCCAGTGACGGACCCGCGTGTGCCGTATGCGCTCCCGCCGCACACCGCCAGTGCAGCGGCGATGGTGGCGCCCTGCTCGATCTCGACAGGGTTGCCGTCGATCGTGACGCGAACGCGTGGAAGAAGCACTTCAGACATGACACGCCCCAAACTCGAAACGCGCAGGCAGAAACGGATCGACAGCAATGGCCGCCGCTGTCTGCGTGATCTGCGCGGCGAGCAACTGCGCCGTGCCGAGCGACGTCGTCACGCCCAGTCCTTCGTGGCCGACAGCAAGCCACACGCCGGGCGCCGCGCCGCCCGCAGGACCGATCAGCGGTAAGCCATCCGGCGATGCCGCGCGAAAGCCCGTCCATGCGCGAATGCCGTTGAGCGTCGGCAACTTGGGCAGATAACGCGCCGCGCGCTGCAGCATCTGCGCGAGCACGGGCATTTCGACGGCTGCGTCGGTGGTGTCGAACTGACGCGACGAGCCGATCAGCAGTTGTCCCGTCGGTCGAGGCTGCGCGTTGAACGCGACGGAGGTTCCCGTCGCGTGATGGGCGCTCTTGATATAGCCGAGTTCGAGCAGTTGATGACGGATAAAACCGGGATATCGATCGGTGATCAGCAAATGGCCTTTTTTTGGCTGCAGCGGCAGGCCTCGCACGAGTTCACGCGCCTGCAATCCGTTCGCGACGACGATGTGCGCGCCGCCGACGCGCTCGCCATTCGACAGTGTGACGTGTTGGGCATCGACGGCCACGGCTTGCGCATGCAGTCTCAAGTCGATCCGCGCAGCGCCGGGCGATTGCGTGAGCAGCCATTGCGCCGCAGACGGCGCATACACGATGCTGTCGTGGCCGATGAGCAAGCCGCCCGCCATGCCCGCTGCGAGCGACGGCTCACAGTCATAGAGCGCGTGCTCGTCGAGCAGTTGCGCCGCGACGTCCTGCGCGACGAAGCCGGCATGCATCTCACGCGCGGCGTCGAGCTCTTCGGCGTCGGCTGCGACCCACAGCGTGCCGCAGCGCGCAAACGCATCGCGCGTTCGCAACTGCGGCGCAAGTTCTAGCCACAAGTCGCGCGAATAGCGGCTCAACGCGAACTCCGCCGGCGAATCGTTCATCACTACGATATGCCCCATGCCCGCCGCCGTCGCGCCACCGCCGATACCCTGCACATCGAGCACCGTCACGCGCAGCCCACGCGCGGCGAGTTCCGCTGCGCACGCCGCGCCGACGATGCCCGCGCCGACGATCACGACATCCGCCGTCATACCGTGCGGATGCCCCACGCGAACGGATCGCGCTCGTCGAAGCAAAGGCGGCTCTCGGCCATGATGTGGGCGTGCCCGGTGATGGTCGGAATGACGGTCGCGATGCCGTCCTGCGTGCTGCCTTCCGCATAGCTCGCTTCAAATACGCTGCCGATAATGCTCTCCTGCCGCCACACCGTTCCCGCCGCGAGCTTGCCGTCGGCGGCGAGGCACGCGACCTTCGCGCTCGTACCCGTGCCGCACGGCGAGCGGTCGTACGCGTTGCCGGGGCACAGCACGAAGCTGCGGCTGTCGAGGCCCTCGCGCGAACCCGGCCCGAACAGTTCGATGTGGTCGATCAGCGCGCCGTTCGCACCCGTGATGCCCGCCGCGATCAGTGCGTCGCGGATCGTCGAGCTGAAGTGCGTGAGCTCGGGAATGTTCGACGCGTCCAGCGTGCGTCCATGGTCCGCGACGAGAAAGAACCAGTTGCCGCCCCACGCGATATCGCCCGTCAGCGGACCGAAACCGGGCACGTCGACGGTGACGTCCTTGCGATGCCGGTAAGCCGGCACGTTGCGCACTGACACGCTGAGATCGGCGTTGAGCGTCGCCTCGACAATGCCGACAGGCGTATCGATCAGATGCCGCCCCGGCCCAATGCTTCCCATATGCGCAAGCGAGACGACGAGGCCGATCGTGCCGTGCCCGCACATCCCCAGGTAGCCGACGTTGTTGAAGAAGATCACGCCCGCCGCGCACTCCTTGCGATCCGGCTCGCACAACAGCGCGCCGACCACCACATCCGACCCGCGCGGCTCGGTGACGATACCCGCGCGCCAGTCGTCGAAGCGCGCGCGAAACACGTCGAGCCGTTGCGGGAGCGTGCCGCCGCCGAGGTCGGGGCCGCCGGACACCACGAGGCGGGTCGGTTCACCGCCCGTGTGCGAATCGATGACGTTCAAGGTTTTCATGCTGCTCATGGTAGAAACGCGGCGGCGCGCAGTCTTGAAGCTGCTGCGCGTGGATTGTGACGATTTCAGCATAGCCCGAAGAATGCGGATGCCGCTTGCATTCAGGCTGTGGCCGGATGGATCATCGAGCAGGCGGAGCGCGGCTGCATCGCGTGCGGGTAGGGTATCGGTCCAGCCGCGTTCGGCGGTTGAATGAAGGGCAAAACGAGCACGAAACGCCGAAAGCATCGTAAATAAGGGATTCCTCTCGCACAGCCGCTATGCCGAAATCGTCACGCGAAACGCGCGATTCGCGCAAGACATCCGAATATTCCCTGCTTACACTGCACTCGACTCATCACTTTCAGGAGAGCAGTCGTGGCGCATATCTGGCAAGGCGTATTGCCCGCAGTCACCACCAAGTTCAACGCGGATTTCAGCATAGACCGCGCGTGGACCGGCAAGAATATCGAGGCGCAGATCGACGCGGGTGTCGACGGGATCATCGTGTGCGGCTCGCTTGGCGAGGCGTCCACCCTTTCCCTCGATGAAAAGCTGCAGGTGCTCGACGTAGCCGTCGAGGCATCGCGCGGCCGCGTGCCCGTGCTCCTGACGATCGCCGAAAACAGCACGCTCGACGGCTGCCGCCAGGCCGAAGCGGGCGCGAAGCGCGGCGCGGCGGGCTATATGGTGCTGCCTGGCCTTCGCTATCTGTCGGACCGCCGCGAGACGCTGAACCACTTCCGCATGGTCGCCGATGCCAGCCCGCTGCCGCTGATGGTCTACAACAATCCGCTCGCGTATGGCGTCGACATGACGCCGGAGATGTTCGCCGAGATCGCCGACGAGAAGAAGATCGTCGCGATCAAGGAATCGTGCGGCGACGTGCGGCGCGTGACGGATCTCATCAACGAAGTCGGCGACCGCTATGCGATTCTGTGCGGCGTCGACAATCTGGCGATGGAAGCGATCCTGATGGGCGCGCACGGCTGGGTCGCGGGACTGGTGTGCGCGTTCCCGCACGAGACGGTCGCGATCTACAAGTTGCTGAAGGCGGGACGGCTGGAGGAAGCGCGCGCGATCTATCGCTGGTTCGCGCCACTGCTCGCGCTCGATGTGTCGGCGAAGCTCGTGCAGAACATCAAGCTGGCGGAAGCGATTGTCGGCCTTGGCACGGAGCCGGTGCGTCCGCCGCGGCTGCCGCTCGCCGGCGACGAGCGCAAGGCCGTCGAAGCGCTGATCCGTCGCTCGATTGAAATGCGTCCGGCATTGCCAAAGCTGTAAGCACGAACGCGGGAAACAAAAAGAAAACGGCGGCTTCCTTCCACAGGTAGCCGCCGCCAGAAAAGCTTAAATCCGCTCAGGCCGCTTCCGCATGCGGCACAACGGCAGTTTCGTTCGTGCGCAGATGCAGCAGGCGATAGCCGCTCTTGTACACGGGCTGCAGACGAAAATCGTTTTGCGGCTCAATCTGCAGCAGCACGCGCAGGCGCGACACGTGGCTGTCGATCGTGCGGGTCACCTCGCGGAACTCGCGGCCCCAGACCATCGCGAAGATGTGATCGCGCGACAGCACGCGGCCGATGTTCGAAAAGAACAGCGACGCCAGCCGGTACTGCGTGCCCGACAACTGCACGGGCGCTCCGCGCAGCGTGACCAGCTGGCGACGGGTGTCGAAGTGATAAGGCCCGACGTCGAAACTATCCTTGCCGTAGCGTTCCGGATACGCGCGGCGCAGCAGCGCGGACAGGCGCTCGCGAAACTCGGCATGCCGCACGGGCAGCATGGCGTAGTCGTCGGCGCCCAGCACGAACGCGCGCACCGCGCTTTCTTCCGAACCATCCGCCGACGCGAACATCACGGGCATGCGCTCGCCGCCTACCGAGCGAACCGCCTTGAGCACGTCCGTGCCCGACAGACGCAGCGCGTGCCAGTCGAGAATCAGCAGATCGACCGTCGAGCGGGCGAGCACCTTGGAGAGCGTCAGGCCGTCGTCGTACACGACGCAACTGTGGCCAGCCTGAACGATGATTTTTTCCAGCAACTTACCCTGCACGAGGTCACGTTGAAGAATGGCGATACGCATGGTTGAGTCCTCGACAATTGGTCCAGGATCGCGATTCTGTTCACGCTGTATCGTTAAGCCCATAAGACTTGTCCGAATTTGCAAAGGTTCTGCGACAAATTACATCCTGTAAAATCGCGGGCTGGCCAAAATCGTCATCACGCCGCCCTATCCGGGCCGGCGTGCCGTGTCCCGTGCCCTACCCCGCACTGCCGCACTTCCTGCCTGACGACCGCCGTACTCCGCGCGCAACGCGCGGCTCTTCTATTCATACAACGACAGGCAATGCAAGCAACAGAACTGGGTAGACCACACGCCAGGGACAGCGCGCACGCGCGCTCCTTGACCCGCCACGACTACAAGACGCTCAGCCTCGCCGCGCTCGGCGGCGCGCTCGAGTTCTACGACTTCATCATCTTCGTGTTCTTCGCCCCGGCGATCGGACAGCTGTTCTTCCCGCAGTCGATTCCCGACTGGCTGCGTCAGCTGCAGACCTTCGGCATCTTCGCCGCCGGTTATCTGGCGCGGCCGCTGGGCGGCATCATCATGGCGCACTTCGGCGACCTGCTCGGCCGCAAGCGCATGTTCACGCTGAGCGTGCTGCTGATGTCGCTGCCCACGCTGATGATGGGCATGCTGCCCACCTACGCGAGCATCGGCATCATGGCGCCCGTGCTGCTGCTCCTGTTCCGCGTGATGCAGGGCGCGGCTGTCGGCGGCGAAGTGCCGGGCGCGTGGGTGTTCGTCTCCGAGCACGTGCCGCAGCGCCACGTCGGCTATGCGTGCGGCACGCTGACAGCGGGCTTGACGGCGGGGATCCTGCTCGGCTCGCTGGTTGCGTCGGCGGTAAATCGCCACTTCGCGGCCACCGACATCGCGGATTTCGCGTGGCGCATTCCGTTCCTGCTCGGCGGTGTATTCGGCCTGTTCTCGGTGTATCTGCGCCGCTGGCTGCACGAGACGCCCGTGTTCGCCGAAATGAAGCAGCGCAAGTCGCTGGCTGCGGAAATTCCGCTGAAGGCCGTGCTGCGCGATCACGGCCGCGCCGTGATCGTGTCGATGCTGCTGACGTGGATGCTATCGGCCGCGATCGTCGTCGTGATCCTGATGACGCCGACGCTGCTGCAAAAGCAGTTTCACATCGCGCCGGCAACGGCACTGTTCGCCAACAGCATCGCGACGCTGTTCCTGACGATCGGCTGCGTGCTGGCGGGCTCGCTCGCGGGTCGCTTCGGCGCGGGCCGCACGATTTTCGTCGGCTGCGTGGGGCTCGGCATCGCGTATTACGTGCTGTTCCAGCAACTCGCCGTCGATAGCGCGATGCTCGTGCCGCTGTATGCCATCGCGGGCCTGTTCGTCGGCGTGATCGGCGCGGTGCCGTTCGTGATGGTCAACGCGTTCCCGCCCGTCGTGCGCTTCTCGGGCATCTCGTTCTCGTACAACGTCGCGTACGCGGTGTTCGGTGGCCTGACGCCGATCGTCGTTTCGCTGATGCTGAAGTCGAATCCGATGGCGCCCGCGCTCTATGTCGGCGCGTTGTGCGTGATCGGCGCGCTGACCGCGTGCTTCGTGAAGAAGGACGCGGCGCGATAAAGCTGTTTTAAGTGGCGTGCGCAGGCACGCCACTTGCCCGCAAGGACTGGTCGTCGAATCGACACTTCAAGCCGGTCCGAAACGTCGCATGGCAGGGCCGCCCTATCATCGACGCATGAATACTTCTCCCGTACCTCGCTTTACGCCCGCCCTCGCGCGCATCGTCGCGACGGTCAGCGTCGGCTTCATCGTCACGCAACTCGACGTGACCATCGTCAACATCGCGCTCGCGAAGATCGGCGCGGATCTGCATGCGAACGTCACGGGCCTGCAATGGATCGTCGATGCGTACACGCTCGCGTTCGCGGTGCTGATGCTGTCGGCGGGCGTGCTGGGCGACCGCTTCGGCGCGCGCCGGATGTTCGCGTGCGGCATCGCGCTGTTCGCGGCGGCGTCGCTGGCCTGCGGACTCGCATCGGGCGCCGCGCTGCTCGTCGCCGCGCGCGCCGTGCAAGGGATGGGCGCGGCGGCAATGTTGCCCAATTCGCTCGCGCTGCTCAACGAAGCGTGCAGCCACGATCCGAAGCTACGCGCTCGCGCCGTCGGCCTGTGGACGGCGGCGGGCGCGATCGCGATTGCGGCAGGCCCGGTGATCGGCGGACTGCTGATCGCCGCGTTCGGCTGGCGCGCGATCTTTCTCGTGAATCTGCCCATCTGTGCGTTGGGGCTGGCTGCAACTTTCGCGTGGGTGCCGCATCCGCGAGCGGCCTCGACTGATAAAGCGCCTGATAAGTCCACCAGGGCTTCAACCGTACGCGGCATCGACCCCGTTGGTCAGTTGCTCGCAGTCGTCGCGCTGACGGCCTTCACGGGCGCCGTGATCGAATGGCGGCCGCTTGGGCTGGCGAATCCGCTCGTTTATGGCAGCTTCATGCTCGCGCTGATCGCGACTGTCGCGTTCATCATCACCGAGCGTCGCGTCGATACGCCGATGCTGCCGCTCACGTTCTTCGGCAACCGCACCTTCAGCGCGGCCGTGCTGTTCGGTATCTGCGTGAATCTGACTTACTACGGCGTCGTGTTTGTGCTGAGCCTTTATCTGCAGCATGCGCGCGGCGAGACGCCGCTGCAGGCCGGTCTCGCGTTCCTGCCGCTGACGGGCGGATTCCTGGTCTCGAATGTCGCGAGCGGCTGGGTGGTCGGTCGATTCGGCGCGCGGGTGCCGATGATCGCGGGCGCGATCACGGCTGCTCTCGGCTACGGGCTGCTGCACTTCGCGCAAGCTGCTTCGCCGCTCTGGACGCTGCTGGTGCCGTTCCTGCTGATTCCGTCCGGCATGGGCCTCGCCGTCCCGGCGATGACCACGGCCGTGCTCGCTTCCGTCGACACGCAGCGCGCCGGCACGGCATCGGCGGTTCTGAACACGGCGCGGCAGGCGGGCGGCGCAGTCGGCGTGGCAGCGTTCGGCGCGCTCGCGAGCGCATCGGATGCGGCGGGCGCAGCGCATGTGGTGGCCGGACTCCGATCGTCGACGCTGATCTCGTCGTGCATCCTGCTGTGCGCGCTCGGGCTCGCGTGTCTCGTGCATCCCGAGCCGCACGCGCGCGATCGGGCGCGCGCTGGCCGCAACGGCGTACGGGCTGCGAACGCCAGCAAATAACGCACGCATGACGCGCTAAAAACACAACACCCACGATGCACGCGGCATCGTGGGTGTTGTTTTGCCAGAAGCGGCAGGAGGCGTTACAGCGTCGTCTCCTGAATCGCGCCCGTATCGAGCGCCCTTTCGATGAGCCCTTCGCTCTGCACCTTGCGGATCGCGTCGGCGACGAGCGTCTCCGGCTGCTCGATTTCCGCCTTGATCGAGCTGATCAATCCGGCTGCATCGAGGATCACCAGCGTTTCGGCCGTATCGGCCCGGCTGATGATCACACGATGCGGCGTCGGCCCTTCGCCGAGGCTCGCGCAAAACTGCATGACCGTGCCGTTGATCGTTTGGTCAAAAGCTTGAATCATCGCGTGCTCCTTTTAGTCGAATTGGCTTGCCAGATATCGATGCTGCACGAATGATGCCCGCTCTTGCGGCAGCGTCGCAACGGAGGGCGCGCTTATTGCCGCCCTGGTGCCGCTGCGTCCCGCTGCCAGCGCAACGATCACAGGCTGCTGCCCAGGCCGCCACGCGGCGCGCGCGCGCCGTCGATGCTGATGCGTCCCGCGCCCGTCACGAACAGCAGCAAGAATCCGCCCGCGATGCCGACGTTCTTCCAGAAATGGATGATCATGTCGCGCTGCAAGGCAGCGTCGGTGATGTTCCAGAAGTCGTGTCCGAGGACGGCTGTTGCGATCGTATAGGCGGCCATGAACAGGCCTAGCGCGCGGATCCTGAAGCCGACCACGAGGAAGAGTCCGCCGAGCACCTCGACGGCCGTCGCAATCGGCGCGGCGACCTGCACGAACGGCACGCCCTTCGAATGCAGATAACCGACGAAGCCCGCATAGCCGAGCAGCTTCATCACGCCGCCCCAAAGGAACAGCACGGCAAGCGCAAGGCGGGCAAGAAGAATTACGCCGGAATCGACGGGACGCGTCATGGATGTGGCTCCTGATTTGAATTAAGCAGAAGACCGGGCGGCACGTCATCAGTTCCCGGGCGCTCACGTCAGAATAAGTGGAATGCCCCGCTTTTCCAAGCAATCGACATAGGCGAAATCTGACGCGTTCTGAGTTTTCATGCCTCGATATGGACACCGACGCCGACCTGGACGCGATGTTGGGGAATGCCCGCAATTTGAGCAAATTCATCAGCCGGCCGGGCACAGGCTTGTTATAATCTTCTCAGGAAATCGAACAAAATCTAACGCGCCATCTCGGCTCAACATCGCGTTGAAGAGACCATCCCCATGCTAAAAACTGAACGTCTGCGCATGCTCGCCGATGCGCTGGCCAAACAGAGCGTGATGCGCCTGCGCGACGCGGCGACGCTGCTGGGCGTATCGGAGATGACGGTACGCCGGGACATTGCTGCGAGCCCGGGGCATTTCACGTATCTGGGCGGGTATATCGTCAGCGCGACTGACGTGCCGAACACGGCTGGCTATTCGCTGGAGCAGGAAAAGGACCATTTCGCGCAGGCCAAGGCGGAGGCGTCGGCTGTGGCGGCGAAGCTGATCGGGAACAACGAGACGCTATTCATCGACTGCGGTACGACGCTTACCACGCTCGCGCGGCTGATTCCTAACGATCTGCATGTGACGATTGTCTGCTATTCGCTGAACGTTGCGGAGATTTTGCGGCGCAAGCCTAATGTGCGGATGATTCTGCTGGGCGGTGTTTATGTGCCGTCGTCGGATTCGTTTTCGGGCGAAGAAAGCATCGAGGTGCTTCGCCGCATGGGGATCAACAAGGCGTTTATTTCCGCCGGCGGCGTTGATGATGCGCACGGAGTGACGTGCTGGAACTTTCATGAAGTCGCTCTGAAACAGGCCGCGATGGCGGCGGCTGTCGAGAGTCATCTCGTGGTTGATAGTAGTAAGTTTGGTGTTGTTAAGGCGGTTCGGTTCTCGAAGGTCGAGGAGTTTGCTTCGGTTATTACCGAGAAGGGGCAGGTGGTTGCAGCGAAGCGGAAGTGAGTTTTTTGTCTGCGACGCTGGGTTGGGTTTTATGGCTTTGCGCTGGTATCCGCGTACGGCCTTTTGCGGCGCGGGCGGTTTGGTTGTTCTAGCTTTTGTGCTGGCATCCGCGATTTGTTAGCGTGCTTCAAGCGTCGCCCCTGTGCGGGGCGGCACCTACTTTTCTTTGCCGCCGCAAAGAAAAGTAGGCAAAAGAAAGCGGCTAACACCGCCAACATTTCTTTTTGCCTGAGGGCCCCCAAAGG
>NZ_FNDI01000003.1:188079-515730 GCF_900100565.1 Paraburkholderia steynii
TGGCGGTGTTAGCCGCTTTCTTTTGCCTACTTTTCTTTGCGGCGGCAAAGAAAAGTAGGTGCCGCCCCGCACAGGGGCGACGCTTGAAGCACGCTAACAAAACGCGGATGCCAGCAAAAACATAAAAGCACCGACCAGCGTCGCAGACAAAAAACCTCACCCCTTCCGCTGCAAAGCAAACAACGTCCCAGCAATCAAAATAAAGGCCCCGATAATAACCTTCTGCCAGGTACTAGGCACCCCAACCAGAATAAGCACGCTATTAATAAGCGTAACAAGCACAACCCCAAGCAGCGTGCCAACAACAGTCCCGGTCCCACCAGTAATCCGGGCCCCGCCCAAAATCACTGCAGCGATCACATCGAGTTCAGTCCCGACAAGATCAAAAGGATTCGCGAGCCGGTTATTCGACACATGCAGAATGCCAGCAATCCCCGCGAGCATCCCCGTATAACCGAAGACAAAAAGATGAATAGCCCGCAGGTTATAACCAAGCCGCTCGGCAATGGCCAGACTGCCACCCATGGCATAAACACCCCGCCCCATCATCGTACGGTTAAGCAACCACCAGGTGACAACAGAAGCAATCACAAGCGCCAACACAGAAACCGGCAACACCGCCCTTAGCCCATCGGCAGTGTGATAAAAAAACAGCGGAATACGCCCAAAATGATCCATGCTGTGCGGAATGTTCATAAAGAACGTCGTGCCGATAAACGTCAGCAAAATCCCGCGATACAGATACTGCGTGCCAATCGTCACGATCAGCGAAGGCGCCTTCAGCCGATGCACGAGCACGCCATTAATCACCCCAAGCACAATGCCGCCCAGCGCGCCAACAACAAGAATCAGCGCAAACGGCGCATCCGGCCACCAGACAAACACAGCCTTGGTAATCGCATACATGGTGAGCGCACCAATCGCCGTGAACGACACGTCGATACCACCCGACGCGAGCACCACGAGCGTCCCAAGCGCGAACAGCGACATCGTCGTCGCCGAATGCAGCAGATCGAACAGCGTCGCCAGCTGAAAGAAACGCGGATTGATCGCGCCAACGATCACGCACGTCACGACGATCAGCGCCGCCGTGAACCACTCCGGGTTGCGCGAGAGCTTCGCGCGCCACGTAGGCGGCTTCACCTCGGGCGCGATTTCGACGACGTTGGGGGTAGTCACGGTCCGGTCCATGATAGACGACATCTTATGCAGCCTCTGACAGCAAAGCGTGATACAGCTCCGCTTCGTTCAACTGATCCGCGCGATACTGGTTCGCCACGCGGCCCTTCTTCATCATCAGAATGCGATCGCAGTTCTGCAGCAGCTCGGGCAAGTCATCGCTGATCAGAATGATGCCGATGCCGCGCTGCGACAGCTTCTGCATGATCCGATAAATGATGTCCTTCGAGCCGACATCCACGCCGACAGTCGGCCCATGCAGGATCAGCACATGCGGATCGATCGCGAGCCAGCGGCCAATCAGCACACGCTGCTGGTTGCCACCCGACAGCGACTGCACCGGCTTGTCGACGCCAGGCGTCGCAATCTGCAAGTCCTTCACCGTCTGCTCGGCAAGCTGCTGCGCACGAGCACGGTCGATCTGTCCAAAGCGGTCTCGCAAGCTCGAAATCATCGCCGTGATCACGTTGTCGCGAATCGGCTTGTCGAGGAAAAGCCCTTCGTTGAGGCGGTCTTCGGGCACATAACCGATCCGATGGTCCTTCGCGTCCGACGGCGTGCGCAACACAACGTGCTTGCCCTCGAGCGTGACCGTGCCGCTCTCGGCCGGCGCGACGCCCGCCAGCGCGCGCGCCAGTTCGTTACGGCCCGAATCGAGCAGCCCCGTCACGCCGAGAATCTCTCCGCGATGCAGCGCGAACGACACATCGCGGAACTGCGTGCCGCGCGTGTAACCCTTCACGTCGAGCACGACTTCCTTGCCGACTTCGCCTTCGCGATACCGCTCGCTCGACAGATGACGGCCCGTCATCAACTCGCTGATCTGCGTTTTCGTGTAATCGGCAATCGGGCCTTGCGCCATCTTCTGGCCGTCACGCAATACGATCACTTCGCCGCCGATCGCATAGCACTCGTCGAGCTTGTGGCTCACGAACAGCACAGTCACGCCCTGCGCGCGCAGATTGGCGAGCACGGCGATCAGGTTGTCCACTTCTTTTTGCGTGAGCGACGTAGTCGGCTCGTCCATGATGACGAACTTCGCTTCGCTCGCAATCGCGCGCGCAATCGCCACGAGTTGCCGCGTCGCGAGCGGCAGTTGTTCGATTAGCGTCGACTGGAATTCGGCATCGCCTGGCAGGCCCACGGCTTCGAGTGCCTTCGCTGCGGTGCGCGCGAGCGCCTTGCGGTCGAACGTGCGCGTGAGGCGCCCGTTGTGCTCCGCAAGCTCCGACGTCAGCGCGACGTTTTCGGCGACGCTCATGTTCGGCAGCAGCGACAGGTCCTGATAGACCGTCTCGATACCGGCCGCGAGCGATTCGAGCGCCGAGAGCCGCGCGTGCGAAACGCCTTCGATGATCAACTCGCCTTCATCGGGCGGCTGCGCGCCGGAGATGATCTTGATCAGCGTGCTCTTGCCGCAGCCGTTTTCGCCGAGCAGGTGATAGATCTGCCCGCGCTCGAAAGACAGGCTCACGCCGCGCAATGCATGCACGCCCGTGAACCGCTTGTGTACGCCGACCACCTGCAGGAACGGCGTGGAGGAAACGTTTTGATTCATGCTGAAAAGCCGTGCTCCAGATGAATGTCGAAGCGTGCGGGCGCTCGCTCGCGAAAGCCCGCACGCGGTGATGCCACGATCAGAAGTTGTATTGCTTGTAGTTCGTCTTGTCGACGTTCACCCAGCCCTGGCCGCGCACGATGATGCCCTTGCCCGGACCCTTCTCGACCGTCACCTTCGTATAGCCCGGAATGCCGAGGTCCGCGCCGTTCTGCACGGTCTTGCCTTCGACCAGCATCTGCGCAACCTTGTTCATCGCGAGACCGGCCTGTTTCGGGTCCCAGAACGCAATGCCGTTCACCGCGCCGCTTTCGAGGAACTTACCCGCTTCCGTCGGCAAGCCCGTGCCGTACACGCAGATCTTGCCTTGCATGCCCGCCTCTTCAACCGCGCGGCCGATACCGATCACGTCCAGCGACGACGAACCCTGGAAGCCCTTCAGGTCGGGATGCTTGCGCAGCACTTCCTTCGCGACTTCATAGGCTTTCTCGCCGTCGTTGTTCGTTTCGAGCTTCGGCTCGACGAGATTCAACTTCGGGTACTTGGCCTTCGCGTTGTTGATGCCGCCGTCGGCCCATTGCACCTGCGAGCGGCTGCCGAGCGAGCCGACCAGCACGGCCCACTTGCCGTCCTGATGCATGCACGACGCGAGGCGCTCGTTCAGGCCCGCGCCGTACGCGGAGTTGTCGAAGGCCTCGATGTCGACCATCGTGTTCTTCGCGTTGTCCGCTTCATGCGTGACAACCTTGATGCCGCGATCCATTGCTTTCTTCAGTGCGGGTTCGAGCGTCGGCGGATCGTACGGAACGACGGCGATGGCCGTCACTTTCTTCGCGATCAGGTCTTCGATGATCTTCAGCTGCTGCGCGGCGTCGGCGCGGCCCGGACCCGTCTGATACGCCTGCACGCCGGGGTTGTCCTTCGCGAACTCCTTGACGCCTTCGTCCATCCGGTTGAACCAGTTGATGCCCGTTACCTTGACGACCGTGACGATCGTTTCATTGGTCGCGGCTTGCGCGGCGGCGATCACGCCGAGCGCGAGTGCGCCGGTTGCGAGGGCGGCGCTCAGTCGGGTCAGTTTCATGCGTTTGTCTCCGTTGCCTTTAGTGATTTAGTCATTGAATGAGTGTCGCCCCTTCATATGCACGCGGAAATCCAGGGCCCCGATGTCCGCTGAAACTATCGCTGCAGCGCTAACGCCTTTGATTCGGCTGCGCGAAACCGAAGATCGCACGCACGCGCTCGCCGCCCGCAAATGCGAGTGACGCCAGCAGCAGGAAACCCCACGCGCAATCGCCAAAGAACTGCGACACGCCGAGCAGATTGAAGAAGCTCGACAGGAACTGCAGCACCGTCGCCGCAAAGAACACACAGACGATGCGGCCGTAACCGCCCGCAGGATTCACGCCGCCCATCACGGCAATCAGGATCGCGATCAACAGATACGAATTGCCGTAGTCCCACTTCGCGCTTGACGTGTGCGTGACGCTGATCAATCCCGCGAGCGACGCGAGAATTCCGCACATCATGTATGTAAGAACCAGCATCCGCACGCGCGGAATGCCCGCGTAGAACGCGGCTTTCGGGTTCGTTCCCATCAGATACAGACGCAAACCGAACGGGCTGCGCCGCAGCAGCCAGCCGAGCACCACCACAGCCGCAATGAAGATCACGAACGAAACAGGCACCTGGAACCACGTGCCATTGCCAATATCCGACAGCGGCTCGACATAATCGACGTGTACCGACGCGCCATTGCTCAACACGACGGCACAACCCGTGAACAGCAGCTGCGTGCCGAGCGTGCAGAGAATCGGCGTGAGGCGCAAGCGCGCGATCACCACGCCATTCACCAGCCCGCCAATTGCGCCCATGCACACGACGATCGCGCAGAACACGCTCGTATAGAGCATCGGCGAATCGTCGCCGCTGATGAACTTCGGCACGATCAGCGCCGCGACCATGCCCGACAGGTTCGCGAGCCCGACGCCCGACAGGTCGATGCCGCCGTTGCCCGACACCATCGACAGCATGATGCCGAGCGCGAGCAGCCCAAGCTCGGGCAACTGCCCGCCCATCGACTGAAGGTTGTCGAGCGAAACGAACTGGCCGTGCGAAATCCACGTCGCGGCGAGCACGACGAGCACGTTCACCGCTAGCAGAAAGTTCAGTTGCCGGTCGCGAAACAGCCCGGCGGAAAGCGAGGACTTCATGTCGAAACGAACTCCTTCATGCCGCGCGCCGCATCAAGCGGCGCACGCGCTCAATGCGTTGAAAGCGGATGACCGGCCTGGGCCAGCACTTCGTTGACTTCGGCGAGCGTCGGCATCGAAGGTGCGGTGCCGGGCCGAGTGACCGAAATGCCCGCCAGCGCGCAGCCGAAGCGCGTCGCTTCGACGGCATCCGCGCCACGAGCGAGCGCCGCCGCGAAGCCGCCTGTGAAGCCGTCGCCCGCGCCTGCCGTTTCAACCACGCGACCACACTGGAACGCGGGCACGAACACCGATTGCTCCGCCGAATGCAGCAACGCGCCCGCTTCGCCGAGCGTCACGATGACATTGCGCACGCCCTTTTTAAGCAGCACGTCAGCGGCACGGCGCGCATCGTCGACATTGCTGACCTCGATGCCCGTCAACGCGGTCGTCTCCGTTTCATTCGGCGTGATGTAGTCGCACAGCGGGAAGATGCTGTCATCGAGTGGCAACGCGGGCGCGGGATTGAACACGGTCGTCACGCCATGCTTGCGCGCGACTTCGAGGCCACGTTTCGCTGCGCCGACCGGCTGTTCGAGTTGCGTGACGAACACGCGCGCCGAGGCGATATCCGCTTCGATCGCGTCGACGTCGCCCGCATTCATCGTCGCTGCCGCGCCGGAGACGACGATGATCGCGTTCTTGCCGGTAATGTCGTCGACGAAAATGTGCGCTGCGCCCGTCGATGCGCCGTCGATCACCGACGCGCGCGCCGTGATGCCTTCGGCGTCCCAGGTGGCTCGCGCAATCTGGCCAAACGCATCGTTGCCGATGCGCGTGCAGAACACCACGTCAGCGCCCGCGCGCGCCGCCGCGACCGCCTGGTTCGAGCCCTTGCCGCCGGGGCCCATCTTGAACGCATTGCCCGCGATCGTTTCGCCGATCAGCGGCATGCGGTCCGCGCGAAACGTGAGGTCCGTCACGAAGATGCCGAGAATAACGACGCGGCCTTCTTTCTGTTGCGTGGCCATTGTCGTCATTCCTTCGGTGCGTCGGGCGCGAGCAGCACGCCCTTCTTGAAGATGAAGCAGCCGTAGCCGCGCGTTTCGCCCGTGGCGATCACGCAGTAGGCTTTCTTCGCGCGCGCATAGAACGCAAAGCGCTCGATGCCGACGAACGGCACATTGCGCCCTTCGGCCTCGTTCACTTCGGCTTGCGCTTCGCGCTGCACGGCGGGAATGGTGTTCGGCTCGCCGACCACTTCCATGCGCGAGGCAGGATCGTCGACGAAGGTATCGAGCGGCAGCACCGACAGCAGCGCGCGAATTGCGCGCGGCGCATCGACGCCATCGAGCCGCAGCAGTTTGCCCGTCACGGACTCCCGCGCGACCGAGTCGCCCGGAAAGTTCGCGTCGCAAATCACCACTTCGTCGCCGTGGCCCATCGCGCGCAGCGCGTGCAGCACATCGGCGTTCAACAGCGGGTCCAGATTCTTCAGCACGTTGTCTCCTCCGTTATTCGGTTGGCGCGCTAGCGTTCTGTCATGCCCTGTCAGGCGATCAGACAGCGATCAGTCGCCATACGGTATCCAGATGTTCTTGACTTGTGTTGCATGGCGCAGAAACGCCGGGCCTTCGCTCGATGTGTCGAACCAGTCGAACGCGCGGCCATGATCGACGAACGTACGCTTCAGGTTGCCAACCGACTCGCGTTCAGCAAGCGCCGAATCTTTCGCGGAGCCGAAGCACCAGAGCGCATCGACATCGTCGTGCTTCGCGAGCGCCGGCAACAGTGCGCCGCGTTCGCCCGTCACGATGTTGAGCACGCCCGCTGGCACGTCCGACGTCTCCACAATCTGATAGAAGTCGGTCACTGTAAGCGGACTCGTCGAACTCGGCAAGGCAACGACGCGATTACCCATTGCAAGCGCGGGCGCGATCAGCGAAATGAAAGACAGCAGCGGCGCTTCATCCGGGCACGCAATGCCGATCACGCCGAGCGGCTCGTTCATCGCAAGCGCAACGCCGCGCAGCGGCGGAGCATGCACTGCGCCGTCGAACTTGTCGGCCCAGGCGGCATACGTGAAGAGCCGTGTCACCGATGCGTCCACTTCGCGGCGCGCTTGCGTCTCGCTGACACCCGTGCGTCGAACCAGTTGATGCACGAATTCATGGGCGCGCACCGCGAGATTTTCAGCGAGGTAATAGATCACCTGGGCGCGGTTGTGCGCGGTAGCCTGCGACCACTTCTGCGCGCCACGCGCCGCCGCGACGGCATTGCGAATGTCCTTGCGATTGCCTTCGCCCACTTCGCCGACGAGCGCGCCATCGGCGCCATACACGGGCAGCGTGTAGCCGCTATCCGGCCGCGCCTGCTTGCCGCCGATAAAAAGCTTTGCGGTGCGGTCGATCGCCAGCACATCGGCAGTTGGCTGAGCCTCATGCGCTTGCGCCGACACGTCCGTCACGCGATGCACCGGGCGACGCTCGCCGAGCGCGAGCCATGCCTTCGGCTTCACGTATTCGTAGATGCCTTCGCGGCCGCCTTCGCGTCCATAGCCCGACTCGCGATAGCCGCCGAAGCCGACCGCCGCATCGAACAGATTCGTCGCATTGAGCCACACGACGCCGCACGCGAGGCGCGGCGCGATATCGAGTGCGCGGCCGATCGTCTCGCTCCAGATGCTCGCGGCGAGTCCATAGCGCGTGTTGTTTGCGAGCGCGACGGCTTCGTCGGGCGTGCGGAACGTCATCGTCACGAGCACGGGGCCGAAGATTTCTTCCTGCGCCAACGTCGAGGCGGGCGCGACGCCCGTGACGAGCGTCGGCGGATAGAAGCAGCCGCCCGTGGGCACCGTCGTTTGCGTCGACTGATAGATCTCGCAACCTTCCAGGCGGCCCGCTTCGACGAGCGAGTCGATGCGTTCCAGTTGCACCTTGTCGACGATCGCGCCGATATCGATGCTCTTGTCGAGCGACGGGCCGACGCGCAGCGTCGCCATGCGGCGCTTGAGCTTGTCGATGAAGCGCTCAGCGACGCCTTCCTGCACGAGCAGACGCGAGCCGGCGCAGCACACCTGCCCCTGGTTGAACCAGATCGCGTCGACCACGCCTTCCACCGCGCCGTCGAGGTCCGCATCGTCGAACACGATGAACGGCGACTTGCCGCCCAACTCCAGCGTCAACGACTTGCCCGTGCCCGCCGTCGCCGCTCGGATCACGCGACCCACTTCCGTCGAGCCCGTGAATGCGATCTTGTCGACGCCAGCATGTTCAACGAGCGCGGCGCCCGTGCGTCCGTCGCCTGTGACGACATTCAGTACGCCCTTCGGCAAGCCCGCGCGCTGTGCGAGCTCGGCGAACAGCAATGCGGTGAGCGGCGTGTATTCAGCGGGCTTCAGCACGACGCAATTGCCCGTCGCGATGGCAGGCGCGATCTTCCACGCGAGCATCAGCAGCGGGAAATTCCACGGCACGATCTGGCCGATCACGCCGAGCGGCGCGAAGTCCTTGAACTCGCTGTCCTGCAGTTGCGCCCAGCCTGCGTGATGCAGAAAGTGCCTTGCCACAAGAGGGATATCGATGTCGCGCGTTTCGCGGATCGGCTTGCCGTTGTCGAGCGCTTCGAGCACGGCAAACAGTCGGCTGTGCCGCTGCACCATCCGCGACAGCGCATACAGATGCCGCGCCCGTCCCGCGCCGCCCAGCGCCAGCCAGCCCGGCTGCGCGGCGCGCGCGGCGGCGACGGCGGCATCGACGTCGGCTGCATCGCCTTGCGCGATATGCGCGAGCAGTGCGCCCGTCGCGGGTTCGTGTGATGCGAAACGTTCGCCCGCTGCGGGCGCACGCCATCCACCATCGACGAAATGACCGAACGTCGCGTCATGCTGCGCGAGCCACGCACGCGCGGGCTGATCGTCCTCGGGTGCGGGACCGTACTCCATCGATGAAAAATACTCGGCTACGCTCATGGGATCGATCTGCTCAGGCAACAGGGTGACGGTTGAAGGCGGAATAACGGCCAGTCGCGTAATGCTCGACCTGGCGTTCGATATCGGCGAGAAGACTGGATGCGCCGAAGCGGAACAGTTCGGGCTCGAGCCACGCGCGGCCCAGTTCTTCTTTCATCAGGATCTGATACAGCAGCGCCGTCTTCGCATTCGACACGCCGCCCGCCGGCTTGAAGCCGATCAGGATGCCCGTGCGCCCGTGGTATTCGCGGATCATGCGCGCCATCACGAGCGACACGTCGAGCGTCGCGTTGACGCCCTCCTTGCCCGTCGACGTCTTGATGAAATCGGCGCCTGCCATCATGCAGATCATCGATGCGCGCGCAACGTTCGACAGCGTCTGGATATCGCCCGTCGCGAGAATCGCTTTCAGATGCGCTTCGCCGCACGCGGCGCGGAACTCGCGCACTTCGTCATAGAGGGCCTGCCAGTTGCCTGTCAGCACATATTCGCGCGTGACGACGATGTCGATTTCCTGCGCACCGTCGGCCACCGATGCCTCGATTTCCTTCAGCTTCAGCGGATGCGGAATCAGACCGGCGGGGAAGCCCGTCGATACGGCCGCAACGGGAATGCCGCTGCCGGCGAGTGCATCGACGGCGGCCGCGACGTAGCGGTGATACACGCACACGGCGCCCGTCGTAATGGTGTGCGGCGGCACGCCGAGCGCCGCGAGAATGTCGGCGCGCACCGGCTGTCTGGCCTTCGCGCAAAGACGCCGCACGCGGCCTTCCGTGTCGTCACCGTTGAGCGTCGTGAGGTCGATGCAGGTCACGGCTTTCAACAGCCATGCGGCCTGCGCATCCTTCTTGACGGTGCGGCGCGTGCCGAGCGTCGCCGTGCGGCGCTCTACGGCCGACTGGTTGACGCGCAAGCCGTCGAGCCACGCGAGATCGAAAGGCACACCCGGATTACGGGCGGGATGGACGTGGGCCGCGCGCCGCAGCGCGACGACCGACGAGGACTGGGTAGGAGCTTCAGGCATAGACATCCGCAGGTTTGTGCAATGCACCGCAACGGCTGATGGTTTATTTGCATGTATCGTACATCGCTTGATAGGATTCTAACAAGCTTCGTTACGATCGTTTCCAGCGTTCACGGACGCGGACGACCATGTGGGTATGGGCGGAAGGCTTGTCCGGCAAGGCTTTTAGCCTAGTCGACAGCGGGCATTGGTGTTTTCACCAGGGTGTGATCGGAAGTGCGCGGGGGTATGTGGGATGTCACAACGGTTCTTCGCAAACAAATCCGTACTGCGCCCACCAAAATCCTGTTGTCACTACGGATTTGTTCACGGGAGACCACGGCACGATGCTGTCTGGAACGCGAAATCGCTGAACCTTGCCGTCTCCGGCCACAAGTGGCCTATCGGCGTCTGAGAACGGTCATCGCCGCAACACGTCCTGCATATCAAACAGGCCACTTTCCTGCTTCATCAGGAAGCGCGCGGCTCGCAACGCGCCATTGACATAGGGCAATCTGTTGAGCGTCTTGTGCGTGATTTCGATTCGCTCCCCTTCCCCGATGAACAGGACCGTGTGCTCTCCAACGATGTCGCCACCGCGAATTGAGGAAAACCCAATCGTCGAGGGGTCCCGTGCGCCAGTCATCCCCTCACGCGCGAACACTGCACAATCGGCCAGATTGCGGCCAAGCGCATCGGCGATGGTCTCGCCAATCGTCAGCGCGGTCCCCGACGGCGCGTCCACCTTGTGTCGATGGTGCGCTTCGACGACTTCAATGTCGTAGCCTTTGGAGAAGTTCTTTGCAGCCAATTCGATAAGCTGAAGCGTCACGTTGAGACTGACACTCGTACTGGATGCGAACACAATCGCGGTGCTCCTGGCTGTCTGTTCTATCAACCGCAATTGCTCGGCGTCGAAGCCCGTTGTTCCGATAACCATTTTTACCCCGTGCCGCTTCGCTGCCTCGAGATAAGCGAGCGTGCCTGACGGCCGGGTGAAATCGAGCAGGACATCAGATGACGAAAGTACGGTGTCGATATCGGCTGTGATTGCAACTCCCGTCGTCTTACCGATAAACGCGCCCGCGTCCTGACCCAAAGCGGAGCCACCGTCCTTGCTCAATGCGCCGACGAGTGTCGTATCATCCGCTGCCAACACCGCCTCAATCAACATCCGGCCCATTCGGCCGGTTGCACCCGCTACCGCAATTCTCATCTGTTTCTCCGTGAAGTTCCATCTGGCGAGTCGGTCACGCGTATGGACCACGCCGGCGAAGCGGCGACGTCGGGCACTCTGCACGCACTATCGGTCAAACCCCCGATGCTTTTCCGTTCAGCAGACCACGCGCCGCCAGATTGCCGTACAGGGCACGTACGCCAAACGTCCAGGGCGTGATTTCGTCGGAGCGCCGCACGATGTTGACCAACGCACCCAGCGAGGGCGCCGAGATAGTCACGACGTCACCAAGGTGATGGGTGAACCCCGCACCTTCCGCGTCCCGATCCTTGATTGGCGAAAACATTGTGCCGAGGAAAAGCATGAAGCCATCGGGATATTGATGGTGCGGACCATACGTCTGGTTCACCAGATCGACCGGGTCGCGGCTAATCTCGCTCATATGACTGACGCCTTCGAGGACGAAACCGTCGTCGATGCCGTCAATCTTCAGCGACACACTTTCCTTCCGGACGGAATCAAGCGTGAAATGCTCGTCAAAGAGGCGAACGAACGGGCCAATGGCGCACGAAGCGTTGTTGTCCTTCGCCTTCCCGAGCAGCAATGCACTGCGACCCTCGATATCTCTCAAATTGACGTCGTTTCCGAGCGCCGCACCGACGATAAGACCGGCGCTGTTCACTGCAAGCACAATCTCCGGTTCCGGGTTATTCCAGACTGACGTTTTGTAGAGGCCGATATTCGCGCCAAGCCCCACCGCCGACATTGGCTGCGACTTCGAAAACACCTCTGCGTCCGGGCCGATGCCGACCTCCATGTACTGCGACCAGGCGCCCCGCCGCTCCATTTCCGCTTTCAATTTCTGCGCGCCTTCCGAGGCTGGTTTAATCCTGGAGAGGTCCGCACCAATCAGTGTGTTAATCGTCTCCCGGATTTCCGTGCTTTGCTTGCATCACCGCCCGCCTGCTCCTCAATCACGCGCTCGAGCAAGCTAACCGCAAACGTCACGCCGCAAGCCTTGATGGCTTGAACGTCGCAAGGCGCGAGCAACCTGAGTCCGGTCGCATTGGGATCGAGACTCCTGGCTATCACTGCGTCCACGCCCCCGAGTGACTCACCCGGCGCGTTACGAGCAATTTCCAGTGCGTCCGCGCGGTCGAACAGGTCTGCCGTCGTTACAACGGTTTCTGTGATGTCGAAGACCTCATCGTTTCGAACGACTACGACTGACGGGCCATTGTGCGGCGCCGGTCGCCATACGCGACCAATGAGTACCGCTCGCTCTGCATCTGCAGGAAGGTGTGAATGTGCCGAGGAAATAGCCATCTATGCTTATCGCCTATCAAGGAGAGGGAAGCGCAAATCCTATTGTTGCGGCAAGGGGGTGTCCATTATGTTGAAAATATGTCCAACTGGTTGGACAATTCATTTTCAAGTTTCCCGCGAATCTGGTTGCCATGGAAAAGGTCTACGAGGTACCGGCTCTGAAGCGAGCACAAGACATCCTCGACGTTCTGTCCGGGGCGCGGGAGCCCGTGCGCGTGTCGGCGTTGCGCGAGACAACCGGCCTGTCGCGCAGTACGCTCTATCTGCTGCTGGACTCACTTCAGCGGCAGCATTGGGTTGAAAAACACGGCGACGGCTACCTCATCGGCGTGAAGCTTTTCGAGTTAGGGAACGCATATGTGCGACACGACGGCTATCAGTCTGTGTTCCGTGCGTTGGCAGCTTCCTTCGTGGCCGCACATGACGAAGTGGTGCAGTTGGCGACGCTCGACGGAACCGACGTTGTCTACATCGCCCGAGAGGATTCGCGACGACCGGTGCGACTCGTATCGGACCTTGGCTCCCGGCTGCCGGCCCATTGCTCAGCGTTGGGAAAAGCGCTGCTTGCAACGCTTTCTGAGGCAGAGTTGATTGAACTGCTGCCGGAAAAGCTCCCCCCAGTGACGCCAAGGACAATCACGCGACGCGCTGTCCTGCTACGTGAGCTCGCAGTTGTCCGGGAAAATGGCCAGGCGAGCGAGTTCGAGGAGTCTGCCGCTGGACTGGCCTGTTTTGCTGCCTATGTCGGGCAGACAGCCTATGGGAAAAGACTTGCCGTCAGCACGAGCATCCCCATCGGTCGCATCGACCAGAAGCGAGAGAAGCGGATTCGCCTTGCAATAGCGAAGATGGCTTTGCAAATCGGCGCTCGCCTGGGAAATATCTGACTCGCTTCAACCGCATGTCGATAGAGCAGTACTGCGCGAATTCTTGCGAGATCGATGTCGACCAGGCTCGCTGGAAAGGCGCTGGCGAATGCCTGGCTAGTTATCTGGGATTGGACCAGCGCAGAGTCGACCAGCGATAGCGTCAACCCCTCAGAGCCACCGTCCGACGCGGTGACGCGCACGAACCTCGCATCACCAGTTCCGCGTCCACCGTCAGTCTCCTGCGGGGCAGTTTCGGGTTATCCAAACGCTCCATCAGGAATCTCCCCGCCGCCTTCCCCAGTTGGTCATGGTTCCATCGAACCACAGTGAACGCAGGCGTCGCGAGAAGCGCAACGTCACTGTCCGCTCCGGCGACAACCGAAAGGTCTTGCGGTATCACGAGTCCACGTTCCCGCGTTGCCTGCATTACGCCAGGAAGCAACGATGTTCCGCCGGCAACGATAGCCGTAGGTGGTTTGTCGAGCTCCAACAAATGCCTCGTTTCGGTATAGCCGGCGTCTCTGGCAAATGTGGCGTGCCGGATCAGTTCTGGCTCCAGCGTCAGGCCACGCTCTTTGAATGCATCGGCGAAACCCTTCAACCGGCTTTGCGTCGGATGTACTCCCGGTTCACCCGAAATGATTGCAATGCGGCGATGTCCCAGGTCGGCGAGGTGAAGCACCGCTTGCCGCACGCCTGCGGCGTGATTCACGGAGACGGAATCAAGCTCGGCAGGCAACTCGCGGTCCAGCAACACGATTGGAAATTGTGCTTCCCGCAGCATCGTCAGAAGCGCTGGGTCCTCCTCCGACGACGTGGCGATGACCAGCCCGTCAATCCGTCGCTGCTGGAAGCCGAGCAGCAGTTCTCGTTCGCGCTTGAGGTCGTGGTAGCTGGATGCGACCATCAGCGAGAAGCCGAAACCTTCAATCTCCTTTTGCATCGAGTCGACGAACAAGCTGAGCACAGGGACGGTGAAGTCGCGCATGACGCATGCGAAGGTCATCGACCTGTTACTGCGCATGCTCTGGGCCACCATATTCGGCACATAACCCAGTTCGACGATGGCAGCCTTCACGCGCTTGCGTGTGTCCTCGCGCACGTTGGGATGCGCGTTGATTACCCGCGACACTGTGCCCAGACTGACGTCCGCCAGTTGCGCGACGTCCCGGATTGACGGTTTGCGTTCATCGTCAGGTGATGCGACGTCAGCTGCGGCCGAAGTTCGGCGTGTCATATTGCCTTTGGATTCGATACTCATTCTGTCGGCAAAGCCTGCATCAGGCCGTTAGCAAAACTACTGCGCACCGCCCTCGGTAAGCCCAGCTCTTTCAAGAGCTACGACTGCGAAAACGGAACACCCGGGAGAGCCGACGCCCCGCACAGCCGGCCCCGCGTTCAGATCCAGCCTCGCCTCCTTGCTGGGCGACGAGGATGTCGCACGCGCCCTGCCTTCCATTCGACAACGCGGTGGAAACGTTCCCAATTTTCCCTGCCTCACCTACTTTGTCAAGCCGGGTGAACGGGTTCCCCTTCGAGACTTGCTTCCGCCGGTGGAAGGTCCTGCGCGGAGCATCACCAAAAAGCGACGGTACATCCGCCAGGGAACGACCGCCTTGACAAAGACGCCCTTCGATCTATCATTGGAAACGTTTCATCAAGATCCAAACCACGTAGACGAAATAGCTTCTAGTCATACGTTAAATTTTGGAAACGTTTCATCAAATACATCTGCGAGATACCGTGACCTGCCTCAGAAGCGCTACTGGAGGAACATGCCCGCACGCCGTGCGAACGGACGAATTGCGGAGCACAGCCAATCCTGGCAAGGGGATGTGCCATGGCTGAGGGACAAATGACGCGACCGCTCCCGCTGGACGGCATTTGCGTCGTGGAGATTGGACACAGCCTTGCGGCACCGTACGCGGGCATCATCTTCGCGCACCTCGGCGCCCGCGTCGTGAAGATCGAGAACGCAGCCCAGGGGGACTACGCCCGCGGATGGGGGCCGCCCTTCATCGACGGAGCCTCCGCGCTCTTTCATGCAATGAACCACGGCAAGGAAAGCATCAGCGCCGATTTCAGCGACCCGGCCTGCACCCAACTCATTCGAGAGTTCATCGTCGCCAATGCCGACGTGGTCCTGCAGAACCTGAAGCCCGGCAATCTCGACCGTTACGGCCTCGGGGCAAAGGACCTGACGGAACTGTGCCCGTCGCTGGTCTATTGCAACCTCGGCGCCTTTGGCGCCACAGGCCCTTTGCGAAGCAAGCCCGGCTACGACCCGTTGGTACAGGCCTACAGCGGGATGATGAGCATCGTGGGGCATGCCGACGACGCGCCCAGCCGCGTTCCCGTCTCGATCAATGACATGGGCACAGGCATGTGGGCCGTCATTGGCGTCCTTGCCGCGCTGCGGGGCAAAGACCGTGGCGACCGTGAGCGCGGCCAGGTCATCGACGTGTCGCTCTACGAGACCGCGCTGGCCTGGATGACAGTACCCCTTTCGGATTGCCTTGCCGGCGGCCCGGAACCCGCCCGCATAGGGTCCGGTAGCCCAAACATCGTGCCCTATCAGGTATTCGACTGCTCAGATGGCGAAATCCTTGTCGCCGCAGGTAACGACACGCTCTATCGCCGCCTCTGCAATGTGATGGACCTGCCGTCACTGGCCGACGACCCACGGTTTGCGACCAATGGTGACCGCGTCTTGAACCGAAAGGCCCTGATTGCACTTCTCGAAGTCAGGTTCAAGCAGAAGACCGCTAGCGACTGGCTTGCGAATCTTGAAGCGGAATCGATTCCTTGCGGCCCCTTGCAGACGGTCGACCGCGTGGTCACGGACGAACAGACGGTGTCACTCGATATCCTTCGCGAGACACCCGATGGACGAACGAGGACCGTCGCGCTGCCTGTCTCCTTCGACGGCCAACGCCCGCCCTTGCCCGGGAACACACCCGGCCTTGGTGAACACAACCACTTGCTGACAAAACCGCCAGCACGCGACCGCGAAGACGACCTTTTGCGACAGGAGTGCGATTAAGACGCGAGTTGTATCCGTCGTGAATTCATTCCAAGTTTCACCCACACTTCCACTAAGCGTTCTCGGACGTTGGCCTCAATTGCCAGACGAATCGGGACAATCAGGAGACAGCAATTGAGCCAGACCTTTCTTGAACCGACTCCGACATCATCGGACGAACCGCCGTCCGTCGCGGCCGTGAGCGCGGAGGAGCGCAGGCTTTACCTGCGCGTCGCGCTTCGCATCGTGCCGCTGCTCTTCGTTTGCTATGTCGTCGCCTTTCTCGACCGCATCAACGTCGGATTTGCCAAGCTGCAAATGCAGGACGCCCTTGGTTTCAGCGATGCAGTGTACGGCCTGGGCGCAGGGATCTTTTTCCTCTCGTACTGTCTGCTCGAGGTGCCAAGCGCCCTGCTTCTGAAGCGTATGGGAGCGAAGAAGACCATCGCTCGAATCATGATTTGCTGGGGGATCGTCGGGACCTTGACGGCGTTTGTCTCCAACGTGACCGAGTTCTACCTCGTCCGGTTACTGCTCGGCGTATTCGAGGCTGGCTTCTTTCCCGGCGTGATTTTCTATCTCAGCTCCTGGTTCCCTGAGAACAGGCGCGGCGTCATCATTTCATGCTTCATGGTCGGCTTTCCCGTTGCTGGCCTGGTCGGCGGCCCCATCTCCGGATGGGCGATGACAGCGCTTGCGAACGTTGCCAACATGGCGGGGTGGCAGTGGCTCTACATCGTGGAGGCGCTGCCTGCCGTCGCACTTGGCATCCTTACGCTGTTCATCCTGGATGACAACATCGACAAAGCGAAATGGCTGACTGACGCAGAAAAGAACACCCTGCGGGAAGGGTTTCGAGCCGAAACGGAACGCAAACGCAAGAACAACCAGAACGGCCACGGAACGCTCGCGCAAGCGCTCGCGGACCCCAAGGTCTACATGCTTGCGTTCATCGACTTCGCCTTCGTTTGCGGAACCTATTCGGTCACGTTCTGGCTTCCTACCGTCATGAAGAGTTCGGGCATATCGAACCTCTCGCAACTTGGATGGCTGTCGGCCATTCCGTACGGTATTGGCGCCATAGGGATGGTCGTAATTAGCCGAAACTCGGACCGCACGCTCGAGCGGCGCTGGCATGCGACCATTGCCGGCGTCATCGGTGCGATAGCGCTTCTTCTTGTGTCGCAGTCGATGAGCTCAGCTGTGGTGACAATCGCTTTGCTGACCGTCGCTTGTGTCGGCATCTTCTCGATAAACGTGCTGATCTGGTCAATGGCTTCCGGCTATCTCCACGGCTCGCCTGCTGCAGCTGGAAGCATTGCGTTCGTGAACTGCATCGGTCTGCTCAGTGGATTCTGCAGCCCTTTCATTATCGGATGGCTGAAGACAATGACCGGGTCGCTCAATAGTGGCCTTTACGTGATGACCGCCGTCCTCTTTCTCGGAATCTTCGTCATGTTCGTAGGATTCAAGCCGAAAGCAGCCGAACCCGCGTGACCGCCAGCGAGGTTCCATCGAAACGGTAATCAGCAGCAGCTCACTTCTTCTTTGAACGACCCGCCGGGTGTGCGGTCGACACGCCCATCCGGCATCAACAGTAAAGAAACTCATGCACAAAATCGCCATCCTCGACGACTTCCAGAACACCTCGATGAAGTTCGGAAACTGGGACAGCCTGCGCAAGCATGCCGACATCACCATCTTCACTGACCATATCGACAATGAGGATGCCCTGGTCGAACGGCTCCAACCGTACGACGTCCTGTGCGTGATGCGGGAACGAACCTGGTTCCCGAGAAGCGTCCTGTCGAGACTCAAGAACCTCAAAATGCTTGCAAGCACGGGCCCGTGGAACGCTGCCATTGACATCGAAGCCGCGGACGAACTGGGTATCACCGTCTGCGGGACGGCATCGTCGCTGACGGCAGCGGCTGAACACACGTGGGCACTCATTCTCGCGGCCGCGCGTCATATCCCCGCCGAGGTCAGTTCGTTCAGAAATGGTGGATGGCAAGTCTCCGTCGGCAGAGACCTGAGCGGCAAGACCATCGGTCTGCTTGGTTTAGGCTACTCCGGCAGCGTCACAGCACGCGTCGCACAGGCCTTTGGCATGAAGACAATCGCCTGGAGCCAGAACATGACGGCAGAATCCGCTGCCATGCATGGCGCTCAGTACGTATCAAAAGACGAATTGCTTGCGTCCAGTGACATCCTGTCGATCCACGTTCGCCTGTCCGAACGTACGAGAGGTCTGATCGGTGCTCGTGAACTCTCCCTGATGCAACCCCATGCCTTACTTGTGAACACAGCACGTGGACCGATCGTGGACGAGGACGCATTGATTGCGGCTTTGTCGCGCAAACAGATTGCTGGCGCCGCGCTGGACGTGTTTGATATCGAACCGCTTCCGGTCACCCACCCGTTCCGGACGATGGATAACGTCATTGCGACGGCACACCTCGGCTATGTCACCGAGGGTTCGTATGAGTTCTACTATGGCGAATCCGTTGAAAACATTCGCGCGTGGATTAAGGGCGAGCCGATTCGTACGTTGACTGCAGAGAGACGCGAAATCAGTTATCAGACCATTACTTCGTAGTCGCGCGCTCGGCTTTCGAATGATGCGGGCGGCGACCAGGTCGTCGCCCGGATGGAACCTCGCTGTAGTCGCTCACGTATCGATTCCCGTTGCCTATCCGGCATATCGTGCCCGACGCGATGTTTTGTCCGGGATGCGGCGTTGCACTCATGGTCGGTGGAGCGCAATCCGCCAGACACGACAACCAGCCGCCATGCGAGCTCAGGAGGTTTCTTGAAGTGCGTCAGTGAGCAGATGGTTATGCTCTCCGAGCTTCGGTGTGGACCCGATATCGGCAGGCCGCTTTCCGCCAAACGATATGGGAAGCCCCACAAACGTCGCCGCGCCGTCCTCAGTCTTCTGCAGGATATCCAACGCTTTCGTCTGCTCATGGACGACGACCTGGTCGACAGTCTGAATCGGTCCGCAGGGAATCCCCACCTTGTCGAGGCGCTCAAGCCAATGTGCAGCCGTGTTCTTGCCGAACTCGTGCTGCAGAATCGCAATGAGCTCCACACGATTGCTGACTCGCGCTCCATTGGTAGCAAAGCGGCTGTCGTCCGCCAACTCATTGACTGACAGAACCTCGCAGAGCCGACGAAAGAGCCGGTCGTTACCTGCTGCCACCATGATGGTCGAATCGGCGCACTCAAACGCCTGGTGCGGCACGATGGCTGCCGTGCCGGAACCCCACCGTCCCGGAAGCGCTCCACACGCAAGGTAGTCGGCAATCTGCATACCGCCCCACGAGAGCGCGGTTTCATAAAGCGACACCGAAACGACTTCACCAACGCCCGTGGTCTGCCTGCGGAACAGCGCAGATAGCACGCCAATCGCTGCCCACAGACCCGTGCCCATGTCGTTCACCGAGATGGGAATCCGGCTCAACGCCTCATCGGGTTGACCCATGAAACTCATCAGGCCGCTGAACGCCTGGGCGAGCGGGTCATATCCAGGCTTGTCGCGCAGCGGCCCGACCGTTCCGAAGGCGCCGAGATTGCAGTACACCAGCGACGGCTTGGCTTTCAACATCTGCTCGCCGCCAAGCCCGTACTTCTCGGTACCGCCTGCTTTCAGGTTCTGCAACACAACATCTGCGCGTCGCGCGATGAGGTCCCGCAACAGGTCCGCCTGCCGGAGGTCCGACAGCGACATTGCGATGCTCGATTTTCCGTGGTTCACCGCGTGAAAAAGTGCCGCAGCACCATCGATGAAAGGGGGACCCCAGTCTCTCGCATGGTCCCCGCCTTCCGCACTTTCAATCTTGATGACTTCCGCGCCAAGTGCCCGCAATATCATGCCGGCATAAGGCGCAGCGAGACTGTGTCCAATCTCGATAACGCAAACGCCATCGAGTGGAAGCTGCTTCGTCATTTCCATACTCCGTTTGTTTCCAGTCACCGGCTTACGTTGCCTCCGCGGCGACTTCAATCTGCTCCGACTGAATCAGTTCGCGGTCAAGCTGATAGAGGCGAACGGCTGCGTCCCGACTGATATAGCCGTCGGCGACGTCCGCCAGGACCAATGCGCGCTCGCGCTCCAGCGGCTCGCCAAATCCACCGCTACCTGCCGGCTGCACAACGACGCGGTCATTCCGATACACGACTGTCTGGCCACCTTTCGCGGGCACCACCATTTCGTGCCCGTCAGCTCGCTGCACCTTGCAAACGAACGCGCTGCCGGCGAGTCCGCCGAAATGGCCTTCCGGCGCCGTGTGCCCACGCTCTCCCGAAACCGTGAACGTGGCTTCGTCATATTCGACGCGGTACACACGGCGGGAAGTCAGGCCCCCGCGTTGCCGGCCAGCGCCACCCGTATCGGGTACGAGCGACCATTCTTCAACCAGCAACGGCGAAGTTCGTTCAATCATTTCAATCGACTGGCTGCCGGCATTGCCGACATAGACCCGGATGCCGCTCACCCCATCCCTGGCTGCTCGCGCGCCCATCCCGCCAGCATGCACGTCGTGCATCGTGACGAATTTTTCGCCAGTCTCCGCAACACGAGCCTGATTCGTATCGCGTCCGCTAAAGATGCCCGCGCACGCCGCGCAGTTGCTTTGTCCGAGAATGCGATTGGGAACTGCGGGCGCGAGGGCCTTCAGGAGAAGGTCGATGACCCGCGGCGATGTTTCGGTGTTGCCAGATACGACCGACGCCGGATATTCGCAATTGAGAACGCTGCCCTGCGGGGCAATGATGGTCACCGGCCGATAGCAACCCTGGTTGATCGGGATGCTAAGGTCCGTCAACGCTTTGACTGTGAACCAGGTGCTGTTGCAGGTGACGGAGAACGGACAGTTGATTCCGCCTCGCACCTGAGCGCCTGTGCCTGTGAAGTCGAACGTGATGTGGTCATCCTTCACGGTGACCTTGACCTTCAGCAGCGGGCGCTCGTGTTTCCAGCCCGGCGCCTCGATGGGGTCGAGATATTCCTCGGCCTCGTAGACGCCATCCGGAATCTTCGCAATCTCTGCGCGGATGAGCTTCTCCGAGTGGTCGAGACTCTGGCTCATCACGTCACGCAACGCGTTGGCGCCATACTTTGCAACCAGGTCCACGATGCGGCGATCACCCACGAAGGTGCCCGCATATTGCGCCTGAATGTCCAGGCGCAACTCATGCGCGTTTCGGCTATTGCGCGTCAGGATTTCCAGTACGTCACGCACCGGCTCGTCGTTCCGATAGAGAAGGACGGGGGGAATCCGGATGCCCTCGGCGAACACGTCCCACGTGGCGATTGCATAGCTGCCAGGTGACTGCCCACCGATGTCCGTCCAGTGCCCACGTGTCATCACGAAGGCAACGATTTCACCGTCAACGAAAACCGGGCGCGTGAACTGGACGTCCGGCTGGTGATTGCCGCCGCCGACGTAAGCGTCGTTGCTGACAATGACGTCGCCGGGCCGCAGGTTTTCGCGACCAATGGCCTCGACCGAGACACGGGTGGAAATGACTGCCGAGCCCAACATCGTGGGGATGTCGTTGCCTTGAGCAACGAGTTGCATGTCAGCGTCGAAGATAGCGGCAGATGAGTCGCCACTCGCGTGCATCAGCGGGCTTCCCGCTGTGCGCATCATGGCAATCTTCATTTCCCGCGCAACCGCAAACAGACTGCTACGGATGATTTCGTATGTAACGATGTCCATGTTCATGCCGCCAGTTCAATCACAAGGTTCAGGTCGTCGTCGACGCGCGCTGTGTGCGACGCCTTCAGGACCGCGCAGCTACTGTGCTCTTCGATAACAGCGGGTCCCTCAATCTGGGCGCCCACGGGAAGCCGGCTTCGAGCAAAGACCGGCAAGGCGCGAACATTGCCATCGATGTAGACGTCGCGTGTACGAATGGGAGCAACGGCCGCTTCGTCGTCCGAGTGCGCCACGCCGCCTCGCCAACCGCTCGTCGCGATGAGCTGCAAACGCAAATTCGCGACCACAATCGGCTTGTCCTTGCTGACAAAGTTCCAGAGCCGCTGATGTGCCGCTTCAAACTCGCTCGCCAGCGCAGCGCATGATGCGTCGTCGGATACCTCGACCGTGATGACATCTGGCTGACCGGCATATCGGCAATCCGCCAGCCGCACTGCGCGGGTCTGATTCGCCTCCACGCCGTGACGCTCCGCCTCGCTTCGACCGAGCGCGAGCAGTTCGTCGAACTCCGAATGCAACCTTTCATCGCCGAGCCTGGCAAGGTCGCATTCAACCGGACGTTGATAGTCATACTGCTGGTCGGCGACCATCATGCCGAACGCGCTGAAGAGCCCAGGCAATGGCGGAATCACCACGCGGCGGATCCCCATTTCGTGGGCAAGGTCGACTGCGTGGACGGGACCCGCGCCGCCGTAGCAAATGTACGAAAATTCACGCGGGTCGTAACCCCGCTCTACCGTCATGATGCGAATCGCCTGCGCCATCAACGCGTTCGCGACAGAGCGCACGGCCTGCGCCGCCTCGGGCACACTCATTCCCAAGGGCTTTGCGATAACCTCTTCGACGACTCGCCATGCCGCCTTCGCGTCCAGCTGGAATTCGCCACCCAGGAAATTGTCCGGGTCGATGTAGCCGAGCACGAGGTTGCAGTCCGTGACCGTTGGTCGCTTGCCACCACGGCCGTAACATGCCGGTCCCGGGTCAGCCGCGGCGCTTTCAGGGCCGATTCGAACGCCTCCGCCCGCGTCGATCCACACAATGGAGCCGCCACCCGCGCCCACGGAGTCGATGTCGATGCTGGGCGAACGCACGGTGTAGCTATGCAACAGGCTCTTGTTCCGGATCTCAGGTCGAAAATCCCGGATTAGCGAAACGTCAAACGTGGTGCCGCCCATGTCGCCGAGAATGGCGTTGCGCAAGTCGCCACGCTCGCAATTGCGGATTGCAGCGCTGACGCCACCTGCGGGGCCCGATTCCAGCAGCACGATCGGACGGTCCGCAACGCGTGCAGGGCTTGCAAGGCCACCGTTTGACTGCATGAAGAGAAACTTGCCGGCAAAGCCCAGTTGCGCAAGTGCATCGACCAGACGACCGATGTAGCGCCCACAGACCGGCCCGAGCATCGCGTTGATGACCGTCGAGCTGGTCCGCTCATACTCCATGGCTTCAGGATTGACCTCATGGGACGCACTCACGAACCTGTCGGGCAGCATTTCACGCAGCACCGCGACGGCAGCCTTCTCGTGCTCCGGATTGACGTGCGCGTGCAGCAAACACACCGCGACGGCTTCCACGTCGGACTCACGGATGCGTGCAGCAATCCCCGTCAGCTCTTCGTGCGAGAGCGGCGTCTCAACGCTTCCGTCAAAACGTAGACGCTCCGTCACCTCGAGCCGCCAACGGCGCTCCACTAGCGCCCTGGGGTTATCGAACAGCAGGTCATAGAGGTCAGCACGGTCATGGCGCGACGCGCGCCGTAGTTCAAGGATGTCGCGGAAGCCGCGAGTGGTGACCAGTGCAGTTTTGGCGCCCGTGCCCTCCACGACCATGTTCGTGGCCATCGTCGTACCGTGGCCAAGAAAGGCAATATCGGCACTTTTCGAGCCCGAGATTTCAAGAATTCTTCGGAAACCTTCGACCGTTCCTACGACCCGGTCTTGAGGCGTTGTAGGCACCTTGGTCGACCACACCGCACCCGTCGAGTCGTCCACCATCACAACGTCGGTGAAGGTGCCGCCGACGTCAATCCCTATCCGTTTCACGCTTGTTTGTCTCCGTTGACAGGTATGAGCCTTCTGGAAATGCCGGTCGGACGCTGATACGCGTAGCCCATCACAGCGCGGACGTAGATGCAGTCCACATGCAGCGAGGCAGAAATCGCGGTTACACTGCGCGGCAGTGATTCGTGCGAGTTATCACCCACCGCCAAACGCCTCGCGCCGTATCGTCAGGCGCCCTGCTTTGGCGGGCATTGCCGTCCGAATCGCGCATGCGTCCATCGACAAGTCCAGTGTACTGACGCCCCTTCCCATGCAGATAATGAAAGGTTTGAATCAGGTGAACGTCTGGGGTTATATCCGTGATAACCAGTAACGATGCGATTCTGCGGCGCCTTCGCGGGGCCCATATTGCGCTGCTCATCGCGCTCGACGACCACGGGTCGCTGCGCAAGGCAGCCCACCAGATTTCGCTGTCGCAGCCGGCGATAACCAAATCGCTGCAAGAGCTCGAAGCCATCTTCGGTGTCGAACTGTTTTCCCGTTCGCCTCGGGGGATTGTTCCCAACGACCTTGGCAGATGCGTCATCCGTCACGCCAGAACTCTTCGGGCGGACGTTGGAACGATGCGAGATGAACTGGCCGCAATCCTGCGAGGTGGCGGCGGCACCCTGGCGATTGGCGCCGTAATGGGCTCGCTGCCAGTATGGCTGGCGCCCACCGTGAAGGCGTTGCGTGAGGCCCAACCCGATACCTCGATCGAGGTCTGGGAAGACAACAGTGCGCGCCTGCTCGCCATGCTCGACCAGCGCTTGCTGGACCTCGTTATCGGGCGGCCCAGTGTCAGCGTCCACCCAGAAGCCTACGATTTCATCCCACTGGAGGTCGAAGAAATCTGCCTCGTCGTTGACGGCGCCGACCCGCTGGGTGACACAACCGAGGTAAAACTGGCGGACATCATCGGCAACCCATGGATCGTTCCGCAGGCAACGCTTCCGATGCGCTCGCTTTTCGAGCAGTTGCTGGATGACGAGGGCCTGAGCTTTCCACGCTACGCGATGGAGACGTCTTCAACCTTCGCCACGCTTGCTCTGCTTCAGACGGGAAGCGGCACGGTCGGCCTGATACCCCGCAAGGTTGCCGAGTATTTCGCTGCAGGTGGCCTGGTCAAGATACTGCCCTTCTACATCGAACGAAGAGGCGCTCCCTACGGCATCGCGACACGACGAGGCGCAACACTGACGCAGCCTGTTCAGAAGTTCATCGAACTTTGCCAGAGCCGCATCGCGGAAATGTGACCTTCGAGGCAAGTGTGCGCCTGCGCCGCGACCGCTATGCCTTATCGAAAGCGAAGCGGAACGCGTCGCCGTGACTCACTATCCGACCTGCCGTTGGCGACGGGAAGTGGGCCGTAAGAAGCTTTGTTGACGTGTCTGCGTACCGGCTCATCACGCCCAGGCGCGCCTCGTGAGCCAGCTTTGCGTCGAAATCTGCAGCGTTGGCAAGCGAAGGGTCAACAAACTGGATTGGGTGATGGATAACGTCACCCGTCATGACAGCATGCTCGCCATGCTCGTGCCCAATGTGGACGAGAACATGCCCCGCCGTGTGGCCCACTGCCGGGGACAGCCATACGTCCTTGCCGAGTTCGTGTTCGAAAGAGTGGTCCATTTCCACAAACGTCGCCTGACCGTGTTCGACGACAGGCAGGACGCTGTCAACAAACGAGCCCCGGTTGACGGGCATCTCCGGGTTCGATTGATGCAGCTTCAGCAGATGGTCGTACTCGACGCGCGAGAAGATATATTTCGCACGCGGGAAGGTCGGAACCCAACGGCCATCTTCGAGACGGGTGTTCCAGCCGACGTGGTCAGTATGCAGGTGCGTACACATGACGTAATCGATATCTTCCGGTCGGATGCCGATTGCGGCCAGATTCTCGATGTACGGAGTCTGCAGATTGCTCCATGAGGGCATCGACGGTCGCTGCTTGTGATTGCCGTTGCAGGTGTCCACGAGAATCGTGTGATGACGGGTCTTGACGACGTAACTGTGGAAGCTGAGATACAGCTTGAGTTCTGTCGGCTCAATGAGATGGGGGCCGAGCCAACTCCGCTGCTCTTTTACAAAGTCGAGGTCGACGGTAGGAAAGAGCCAATTCGGCTCAAATTCCAGACTATCAATCTCACTCACTTTGCGAATCTCGATATCGCCAATTTTCTGGACCTGCACTGCGCGCTCCTTCTTTCAATTCAAAAAATGGTGTTTGACGCAATGCACTAGGCCACCGCGGCCTCGCGTAAATCGAATGTCTTCGGCAAGCCTGCACGCGCAATCGCACCCGTGAACGGTTCGCCCGGTAACCAGCCTGCAATCGTCTCTCGTATTGCAAGCAGCGCATTGATATCAATGCCCGTATCGAGACCTTCGGATTCCAGCAGGAATACCGTATCTTCAGTGTTGATGTTCCCAGTTGCATTGGGTGCGAACGGACATCCACCAAGGCCGCCAAGTGACGAGTCAAAGCTGCGCACCCCTGCGTCGAGCGCGGCGACGACATTTGCAAGACCAAGGCCACGCGTGTCGTGGAAGTGGCAGGCAACCGGTACGTCTTTAGTGATGGCGAGAACCTGACGCATCAGCGCCCTGACCTGCCCAGGGTTTGCATAGCCCACCGTGTCGGCAATCGTGATTTCGTCGGCGCCAGCTTCCAGAAGTGTTTCGACGAGACCAAGTACCGTACTTTCCTCGACCCGGCCGGAGAGGGTGCAGCCGAATGCTGTCGCTACGCCGGCGCCGAGCGTAACGCTGTGCGGCGTAGTGCCGCCTGCATCACGTTCGACAACAATCCGTCGAAAATCTTCAGCAGACTCCGCGGTCGTTCGACGAACGTTTTTAAGGTTGTGCTCGTTACTGGCTGACAGCACGTAGTGTACTTTTCGCAAGCCAACTTCTAATGCTCGTTGTGCGCCTTTCAGATTGGGCACGAGTGCAGCGGCGTGAAGGTTTGGTATCTCCAGCGCGCCACGCGCGACTTCAGCTGCATCGGCAAATTGCGGCACGATCTTTGGAGGCACAAACGATGTCACCTCAATCTCAACCGACCCTGCATCCACCATCCGTCGGCACCACTCGAGCTTCTGCCCGGTCGACAGAATCGTCTGGACCATTTGCAGACCATCGCGCAGACCTACCTCGCGCACTTGCACCTTTTCACGCGTCGTCATTCCAGAATCTCCGTCGTAACCAGATGACCCGTCCGGGCACCTGTCAAAGCATTGCGTTTGCTGCCACCGAGTCATCCAGCTTGCCAGCGGCAAGTTCGGCGCCCGAGCTGGCTCCCGTCGTTTTGGGAGCGAGCACAATCGCGGCAAGCGCGCCAAGGACCATGAGCAAAGAGATCGCGCCAAGGCCTCCAACCATGCTGTTAGTCGCTGTCTTGATGGACCCGATGATCATCGGGCTAACGAAACCACCAAGCAGACCGATGCAGTTCACCAAAGCCACGCCACCTGCAGCGCCACTACCGCGGATGTAATCCGTCGAAATCGCCCAGATAAGCGGATTGGGAGCAAGAATCCCGGCCGTCGCAACGGATAAAGCAACGATGGACCACGCAAGGCTGCCGTGAATCAGGCCTGCCGCGAACAATCCAGTCGCTCCGATAATCATGGTGATGCCGCAGTGCCAGCGACGCTCCATTGTCCGGTCGGAGTTCCAGTTCATCCCAATGAGCGCAAGCCAGCTCACAAAGTACGGAATCGCCGAGTAGAGACCGATTTCCAGCGGACTGCTCAGCCCCGTGCTCTTGATAAGCGTGGGCAACCAGAAGCCGATTGCGAACACACCCGCAATCTGTGCAAACCAGACGAACCCCATCACATACACGCGTGGGTCAAGAAGTGCGCGCCCGAAAGTGTGTTCCGCATGCTTGTCGCTCACGCCAGAGCTCTTGTTGATGTCGGCGAGCACCTGTGCCTTTTCCTCGTCGCTCAGCCATTTCGCTTTCTCGGGACCGTCATCCAGGAAGAAGAAGGCTACGACGCCCAGAAAGCTTGCCGGCAGTCCTTGAACGACGAACATCCACTGCCAGCCGTGCAGCGCTCGAATACCTTCCATGTGGGTCATCAGCCAACCGGACATCGGTCCACCAAGCAAACCTGCGATACCTGTTGCACAGGTGAAGATTGCGATGGCCTTTGCGCGACGTTCCACGGGATACCAGCGCGTCAGGTAGAAAATGATGCCCGGATAGAGACCGGCCTCAGCAAGGCCGAGCAGGAAACGCACGGTGTAGAAATGCATCGGAAGCGTCACGAATGCCGTCGCTGCGGCCAGGATGCCCCACAGGACCATAATTCGCGAAAACGTGCGCTTCACGCCGATTTTTGTCAGCAGGAGGTTGCTCGGCACCTCCATCAGTACATAGCCGAGAAAGAAAATCCCTGCCCCGATGCTGTAAGTCAAGTCGCTGAAGCCAACGTCGTGCTTCATATCAAGCTGTGCGATGCCGACGTTCACGCGGTCGAGGAAAGCGAACACATAGCAAAGGAACAGGAAAGGAATCAGGCGTCTGGTGATTTTGCGGTACGTCTGCTCGGCTTGCGGGTTAGCTGCAGCGTCGATGGGCAAATTCATGCATGTCTCCTCCAGCCGTCGAGGCCGGTTAGCAGGCCGCCAGCATCGACTGACGGCTTCCCTTTGTTGTGCGACTAGCGACCCTTGAAGACGGGCTGTCGTTTTTCGTTATATGCGCTGATACCTTCCAGACGGTCTTGCGTCGGAATAAGCCGGTTGTATGCTTCGATTTCGATGTAAAGACCCGTGTTCAGGTCGCTCTGCATGCCAAGGTCAATTGCCTTCTTTGCTTGCGAGACCGAGAGCGGCGCGCTCGTGCAGATATCCCGGGCAGCTTCAATCGCGCGCGCCAGCACCTGGCCCGGCTCGTACAACTGGTTCACGACGCCCCAAGCCAGTGCTTCTTCCGCCGAAAACTTCGAACCGCGGAAAATCAGTTCTTTCGAGCGACGCGTACCAATCGTGCGCGGGAGTTGCTGGGTGCCACCGCCGCCCGGCATGATTCCGCGCTTCACTTCGGTAAATCCGAACACTGCATTCTTCGACGCGTACGCGAAATCACACGCCAGCAACAGTTCGAGCCCGCCTGCCACGGCTGACCCATTGACAGCACAGATAAGAGGAATCGGACAGTGGGTGATTGCGCGCACCATTCTTTCAAACAGATAGTGCTGCGTGCTGAACTGCTCATCCGTCATCCCTTCGCGCTGCTTCAGGTCGGCGCCGCCGCAGAAAGCCCGCTCGCCCGTTCCCGTGAGAATCGCGCAACGGTATTGCGTCGGGTCGACTTCCAGCGCCCCAAAGACTTTAATTAGCTCATGGCCCATCGGCGTACTGATTGCATTCGACACTTCTGGACGGTTCAACCGAATCACAAGAATCTGTCCGTCGATTTCTTCCAGCGCCAACGTGCTGATGGTGGCCGGGTCGAGGTGTTGAGCTATCTTCAATGTCACTCCTGAGGCAGGTCTATCAATGAATAACTGCGCCGGTCGAGCTTCTGCTACCAGCGGCTGTGTCACTTGTGCTTTCAGGCACGCTCAGCAATCAGGCCTTTAACATCAGCCGGATTTCGAAGGGGTCCAGTCGTTTGTGCCAGTGTGAGGAGATGTATTGCCGAATTCACTACCCCATTGGGTAATGGCATAGCGTACTGACACACGGTCGCATTGTGAGCGCATCACCAACCTCGAATCGCTTCCGCCCGGCATTCGTGATTCGCAGCGCTACCGATCCGAGGATTGCAAGACGTGCCATCACACTGACAATTTGAGTGTACTGATGCGACTTGCGTACGGGTAATGAAACCTTCCAATCACGTGAACGCGATAGGTTATATCGGTGATAACCAGTAGCGTCGACAGAGCGAGGTTTGGCGGACAGGCGACGTCGTATTGACGTTCGCTGCAGTACAGCATGGGCGCATTATTTTTCGCCTGGCATCTGCCCGGAACCCTTGTCGATTAAGCCTCAGCGTCGGGCCGGCGCTGACGAAGCGCCTGCACAAAGTGCGCGTGCCGCCGTCGAGAGATGCGCATCCTTACGCGTAAACACGACAAAGGTTGGTGAACGGGGCTTAAGTTCTACGGGAAGAATGTGCACCATCCGTTGGCGGGCAAATAGCTCCACCACACTTGACAGCCGAATCGCTCAGGAGAGTGAGGGCCGCACATGTCGACGAAGTCGAGATGGTGTTTTCGGGCATCGGAAACACAGGCCGCGCCCCGTGAACGCGCTTAACTGGGGTCGCCGCCAGCCCATTTCAAGGCCTCTTTTTTTGCAGAAATCGCACTTGAAAGTTTGCGCAGGCTTCCTATCTATCGACTCATCAGGGCAGCCGCTGCATCGACATGACGGCGCTGCATGTATCCATTCGTTCGTCGCGGCATGACAGGCAAACCGGCACACTCAGGCCGGCGCGCCTCGCCGCTCAGAGGAGAGAGCGACCATGAGTGACTTGTATTTTGGAACCGATGTGTTCAGCGAACTCGACCGCTTGCAGCGGCACATGTCGAGCGTGTTCAACGGCTTCCCTTCGAGCCTGCGTTCGAGCCGTGCGGGCACGTTCCCGAGCCTCAACATCGGCACGACCGACGAAGCAATCGAGATCGTCGCGTTCGCGCCCGGCATCGATCCGTCAAAGCTGGAACTGTCGATCGACAAGGGCCTGTTGACCATCGCAGGCGAGCGCACGGCGGCACGCCCGGCGCAGGAAGAAGGCGCGCGTGCCTATGCACAGGAGCGCTTCAACGGCGCGTTCCGCCGTGTCGTCGAACTGCCGCAGCAGGCCGATCCCGACAATGTGCAGGCGCGTTATGTGGACGGCTGTCTGGTGATCACGGTCGGCAAGCGCGAAGCGTCGAAGCCGCGCGCAATCACGGTTCAATAAGGGCGAGGAAAACATCATGAGCGACAACACTCAAGTGACCCAGCGCGACGAGAGCGCGGTGAGCCGCAACGGCGCGCGCCAGCAGGAACGCCGCGTGACCTTGACGCCGCCCGTCGATATCGTCGAGGACAGCAAGGCGGTGACGCTATTCGCGGATCTGCCCGGCGTGTCGAAGGACAAGCTCGACATTCGCGTCCACGACGGCAGCCTGACGATCGAAGGTGAATCCGTCGTCCCGGCTTCGTCGAATGTGCGGCTCTCGCACGCGGAAGTGCGGGCGCCCTTCTTCGCGCGGCGCTTTTCGATAAGCGACGACTTCGACACGTCGAAGATCGAAGCCAACTTGAAAGATGGCGTGCTGAAGCTCGTCATTCCGCGCCGCGAGCAGGCGCAGCCGCGGCGGATCGAAGTGAAACTCGGCTAAGCGCTTTATCGAAGTGAAAAAGGAGCACCTGTCAGTGCTCCTTTTTGTCTGCGCAAAACAAGGCTGCGTTGCGCTATGCCTGTAAATCCAGCGCGGCTCGCAAGTTCCCTATGACGTCGCTCCAGTCATTGCGGTTCGACTGACGGAACAGGCGCATTTGCGGATACCACGGACTGTCGTCGCGCTTCAGTTGCCAGCGCCAGTCGGGTGTGAACGGCAACGCGATCCATACGGGCTTGCCGAGCGCGCCGGCAACATGTGCAACGGCCGTATCGACGGTGATCACGAGATCGAGTTGCGCGACCAGCGCGGCCGTCTCGGCGAAAGTCGTCAGCCGGTCGGACACGTCACGCAACACGCCGCGCGCCACGCATTCATCGAGACACGCACGATCGCTGTCGCGCACGTCCTTTACCAGCGACACGAACTGCGCGTTCGCATCGAACAGCGGCGCGCACTGCGCGAGCGGAATCGATCGGTTGCGGTCGTTTAGATGCGTGCGGCTGCCCGACCATACGATGCCCACGCGCGGCCTTGCATCGCCTTGCGCGAATACGTCGGCCCATTGCGCGGCGAGTTGCGAATCTGCATGAATATAGGGGCTTGCAGCGCCCAGATCGGTTTCGCGTATCTTCAGCGCGAACACGAGACTGAGCATCGGAAGGTGGTAGTCGAACGCGGGCAGCGGCGCGGTTTCGCCGATCACATCGGCCGAGCCGGGATAGCCGCGCAACAGCGGCAATAACGCATCCTGAACCCGCACGACAACGCGCGCGCCCATCGCACTCAGACGCCCGACGAAACGGATGAACTGTACCGTGTCGCCGAAACCCTGCTCGCCATGCACGAGCACCGTCTTGCCGTCGAGCGGCTGCTTGCCTGTCCACAGCGTCGCGTCGGGCAAGCCGTGACTCATCGTGCCGTCGAGCCAGCGCCATTCGTATTCGCGCCAGCCATGTTCGAACTCGCCTAGCAGCAGATTGGTCTGCGCGCGGTTGGTGCGCGCGCCGGCATCATTCGCATCGATCGACACGGCCTTCTTGAACTGCTGCAACGCTTCGTCGAAACGATGCAGATCGCGCAACGCGACGCCCAGATTCACATACGCACGCACGAAATTGGGCTTCAACGCAATCGCCTGGCGATACGCCGCAAGTTCTTCGTCATACCGCTCCATCTGCCCAAGCAGCGTGCCGCGGTTGTAATGCACTTCGGCAGATTGCGGATAGCGCTGCGTCAGGCGCGCGAGACGTTGCAGCGCGCGTTCGTGCTCGCCCGTCGCGACGAGCGACATTGCCACGCCATGCAGCGATTCCGCGTGATCGGGATACGCGGCAAGCACGCGCTCGTAAAGCGCGATGGCGTCGCCATGACGCCCCGCGAGCTGACAGATATGCGCGGCGAAATGAAGCTGCTGCGGGGTTGTCGATGCGGGCTGCGCGGCGCGCATCGCATAGTCGGCTGCGCGCGTGTAGTCACCCTGCTTCGCCGCGACATAGCCGAGCGCTTCGAGTGTTTCGTGGTGGTCTGGATCGATCGACAGAATGCCGTGCAGCAGCGCTGCCGCTTCGTCGTATTGGCCGGCGGTGAACTTCTGCTGTGCGTCAGCGAGGCTTTGGGCGATATCGTGATTCATGATGCAGCGGTTCGGCGCAACACCGCGTCGCGCCCGAGGACGGAGGAACCGATTGTACGCGAGCCCCTCGCCTTGCCTTTGCTTTAGCGTCTTTCCGCTGCTGTCACGTCGGCCGGTTTCGCGTCATCAAACTGACACGCGGATCTTGTGGTCCTTCTGCATTTCCTCGAGCTGCTTCTGCGCTTCGAGTTCTTTCTTCATCATGTCGCGGACTTTCTGCATGACCTTTTCGCGCTCTTCGGGCGACATCTTCTTCAGGTCTTCTTCCGTGATGCCGAGCTTCGCGAGAATCATCTTCTCGATTCGCTCGCCCGTGGTGCCTTTCGTATAATCGGTCAGCTGATCGAGCAGTTCCTTGAAGCTCGGCTTGTTGCCCGCTTGCGTGCCGGCACTGCTGCCAACCGCGCTGTTCGTGCTGCCCGTGCCCATCGTTCCGATGTTGTTCGTCGTTTGCATGGTCTTGCGTTCCCCGAGGTCTTGTTGAAGTTCAAATCTGACATCTGCATTACGCTTGCGCAGCACTTTAGTCACGACGAACAACGGCGTCAACGGTTCTGATGTGACATATTCGGACACAAACACCATCTGAGCCAGCCGACCAGCGCGAGCAGCATGAGCCCCGCGCCGCCGAGTACCGGCTCACGCCACGCGACGAGCGCGATGAACGTGAATGCGCGGGCGCCCGCGAGCAGCGCGAATCCGGCGATGGCACCCGATGCCGCATCGATTGCGTCCTGCACGCGTGCATACGCGTCGGCGTTCAAGGTGACGGCGGGCTCATGCATGATCGTTCTCCTGTCTTGGTATGTGGGATGGCGGGTTATTGCTGGCTATGCGTCAGGCTGCGCCGGGCGCTTCGTCGAGAAAGCCAGTGACGGACTGCAACCGGCCGCCCGACTCGACGACGCCGAAGTCGGAGCCCTTCACGATCGAAGCGCCCGAGGGCGTCAGCAATTCCCACGAGAAGCGCAGGCGATCCGCGAAGCCGTCGACCTCGGTCGTGCGGCGAAACGTGTGGTGCGGAAAGCGTTCATGGACGGCGTGGATCATCGCGTCGATGCCGTCGTGCCCGTTGCCGGACAGAAGCGGATCGAGGTAAGCGGCATCGTTCGCCCAGGTCGCTGAAATCAGCTCGCGGCGGCGGCCGGTATCGGTTTCGTTCCAGGCGTCGAAGTAACGGTCGATCAGTGCGGTATGCGCGTTCATCATGGATTCCTTCAGTCGATGGAGGGTCGGGAAGTCCGCCGCGTGCTGCGTGTTTGCGGCGGCCTCGGACTGAAGATTCGTCGATGAACGTACGTGAGTCGATTACGCGGGAGGTAATGATCCGGCGGCACCCGCCGCTTCACAGCTGGCAGGTGCCGGAGAGGAAGTCATGCGGAGTGGATGCTCCGAACGCGCGCTACGCGTTCGCGGTGCTGATCTGATCGGCGAGCCGCCGGCCTGCGTCATAGCCGGCTTCGCGCGCTTCGTCTTCGCTGTGAAACGTCGCGACGAGTTCCTGGAAGCGGCGGCTTTGTCCTGCAAGATGCGCGTCGGCGCCGTGATGGCACACATAGCCGACGTAGTGCCACAAGGTCTCCGGCACGGGCGGCCCATAGGCCGTGACGGGAAGCACCCAGACTTCCTGGCCGTTGTGCTCGATCTTGTCCCACATGTTCGCCTCCGGAACGGTCGCTAGGGACTTCAGTATGAGCGCGTTTGGCCGTGCCGGCGACTGTGCGTGCGGCGACGCATTACCTCGCAGGTAATGGAATTGCTCCCGGGTTTGGCTATCATCGACGCCATGAACACGCTCACTGCCACCTTGTCCGCGCCCTCGGGCGCCCCTTCGATGAGCCGCACGGTCGGCGACATGCTGCGCGACTGGCGCCAGCGGCGCCGGATGAGCCAGTTGCTGCTCGCCTCCGAAGCCGAGATTTCGACGCGCCACCTGAGCTTCGTCGAATCGGGCCGCGCGCAGCCGAGCCGCGAAATGGTCATGCATCTGGCCGAACGGCTGGACGTACCGCTGCGGGCGCGCAATGCGCTGCTGGTCGCAGCGGGCTATGCGCCGCTCTACCGCGAGCGGCAACTGAGCGACCCGCAACTGGACGCGGCGCGCGCAGCGATCGATCTCGTCCTCAAGGGCCACGAGCCGTATCCCGCTGTCGCCATCGACCGGCACTGGACGATCGTCGCCGCGAACAACGCGCTCGCGCCGCTGCTGACGGCCGCGAAGCCCGCGCTGCTCGAAGCGCCCGTCAACGCGCTGCGCCTGTCGATGCATCCTGACGGCATCGCGTCGCAGATCGCCAACTGGCATGCCTGGCGCGCGCATCTGCTGTCGCGCCTGCAGCGCCAGGTCGACGTCAGCGCCGACCCGACGCTCGCCGCGCTCTACGACGAGCTGGCCGCCTACCCGACGCCGCCCGACGCCGAACCCGCCGACGAGAGCCCCGCCTCGCCGCTCGAACAGATTGCCGTGCCGCTGCGCCTGCGCACCGAAATCGGCGTGCTGTCGTTCTTCAGCACGACGACCGTGTTCGGCACGCCCGTCGACGTCACGCTGTCGGAACTCGCGATCGAAGCCTTCTTCCCCGCCGATCCGCAGACGGCCGACGCACTGCGCAAGTTCGCGGATACGCGCGCGTCGTCGGACGCTGTGGGCGACTGAGGGACGCGCATGCACGAAAACATTTCGATCCGCCAACTGGAGCCAACCGACCGCGACGCGTTTTTCGCGCTGCGGCTGCGCGGTTTGAAAACGCACCCCGCCGCGTTCGGGCAAAGCTATGAAGAGGCCGTCGAGCGTGGCCCGTCGCAACACGATGCGATGCTGGACGGCACGCATGCCGCGTCCGGCAACTTCCTGCTGGGCGCGTTTTCATCGATAGATGACGCGCTCGTCGGTACGGTCGGGCTGCTGCGCGAGACACGGCACAAGGAGCGCCACAAGGGCTACGTGATCGGCATGTACGTCGCCGATGAAGCCGCGGGACGCGGCGTCGGGCGTGCGCTGCTGACGGAGTTGCTCATGCGCGCTGCGCAGATCGACGGTTTGCGGCAGGTCGTTTTGCTAGTCACGAGCGCGAACGGTTCGGCTCGCGCGCTGTATGAATCGCTGGGATTTCGTGTGTACGGAACGGAGCCGGACGCGCTCTGCATCGACGGCGTGTTTCATGACGCCGATCTGATGGTGCGGTTCATCTGAACCCGCGGCGAATCAGAAAGCAAACCCCAGGGTGTGCAAGCGCCGTACGTCTTGACCACGCCTGCCTGCCCCGTCGGCAGTTGTACGACTTCGATGCTGCCCGGCGACGTCGAGCCTCGATCGAATTTCCGCTGTCCTCGACAACCCGTATCGGGCACCGTAGCTCGGGGCTTCCAGCCATCTACCCCCTCAAACCATATTGACAAGCGTGCATCAAAGCACAAATATTGTCAGGAAACTTTGTTGACGCACGGGAATCACGGAGAAACAGCCAGATCATTGACCACCGCCGGCGTCGCCGGCACGACAAGGAGTTGCCGAGATGGAACACGCAATCCGCAAGCGTATTAATCAAATGTTCTTGCGCGACCGGCGCATGGCGCAAATCGCTCTTCTGGCGCTCTGGGTCACCTTGGGCTACGTCTATTTCGCGATGACCGCCCAGACAACGGATACATCCGTTCGCGTCGCGCTCACCATCGGCGTGGGTGCCGTGCTCGTTTTCAACTCCGCCTCGATCCTTGCCATGATCCGCCATTACGAAGAAGACAAGGATCACATCTACGGCCTCGACATACGCCACCTGGACGAAAACCGCGCCAGCAAGGCAGAACTCGCAAGACGCAACGACGAGTCGCTCAGTCCAGCCGTCAAGTAAGCGTTCGGGCCTTATTTTCACCGTGTTTCGATACGCCCTCAGTTGCCACGCCGGCAACTGAGCGGTACCCGCATTGCCCTTGAACATGCCAACCCGACGCCGACCCGCGAGGAGCAACTCACTATGACAACCGATTACGTCCCGCCCGTTCAGAAAGGCTTCGGGCAGCTTGTAGATAGCGTCTTTCTCCTCTTGCTCGTGTACTGCAGCCTGCTTGCGCCGCTGTTGCTCAAGGCACCCGACAAGCCACCCGAAGCGCAAACCGCGAAAACGCAGGTGTCCTGGCGGGAACTCGGACAAAACCCGGCGATGGAAGCGCAATGGCGCAAGCTCGGCTACGACGCCGAGCAGGCCAAGCCCATCATTACCACCCGCTTCGACTATCAGATCGAACCTGTCTCGCTGATCGTGACGGCACTCGTGATCGTCGGCTATTTCGGGTTCGTGTTGCGCGTGTCGGACAGGCAGTATCGGCAGGTGATCGCCGAAAAATTCGGGGAGTGACGCGATGAACTTCTGGCAATGGTCGAGCAATGCCGCGTGGTGCCTGTCGATCCTGATCTTCGCGTGGATCCTCATCGACGCATTCAAGGTCGGGCGCGACTACAACGACGACTTCCTGATGAGTTCCACGGAAGGCAAGGAATAAGACCTTAGGCATCAACCCGCGGAGGAGCGGCTCATGAGTGACGCAACAGCAGGACAGACAGGCGAGCGCATCGCGTTGCTGAAAGTGTTGGGACCGATTCACGTATGGGCGCTCGGCGTCGGCATCGTGCTCGTCGGCGAGTTCATGGGATGGAACTTTTCCGTCGCCAAAGGCGGTGCATATGGATCGCTGATCGCGTGCTGGATCATCGGCCTGCTCTATACGTGCGTCGCCATGATCGACTCGGAAGTGACGTCCACTGTCGCCGCGGCAGGCGGACAGTACACGCAGGCAAAGCACATCATCGGGCCGCTCATGGCGTTCAACGTGGGGCTCTATCTCGTGATGGCGTACACGATGCTCGAAGCCGCGGATGCGCTCGTGGTCGGCGATCTGATCAAGGCCGTGGCCGCCGACTCAGGCTACGCGAACTTCGACTCGCGGCCGTTCACGCTCGTGACGATCGCGTTTCTCGCGCTCCTCAACTATCGCGGCGTGTTTGTGACGCTCACGGTCAACTTCGTGATCACGGCCGTCGCATTCATCGCGATCGTCGTGCTGTTCCTGGGTGTTGCGCCCTGGCATCCGGGGCAAACGCTGATTCATCACGAACTGCTCACGCAGTTGCCCTATGGATGGCTCGGCGTCGTCGCCGCCTTGCAGTTCGGCATGTGGTATTACCTCGGGATCGAAGGCACCTGTCAGGCGGCGGAAGAAGTTCGCTCGGCGGGCCGCTCGATTCCGCTCGGGACCATGTGCGGCATGATTACGCTGCTGATCGCGGCAGCCATGACCTGGTATGTCGCCACGGGACTTATGCCGTGGGAGTATCTGGGCCAGGCGGTGACCCCGCTCTACGACGCCGCGCGTCTGTCGGGCAGCAAGTCCTTGCAGACACTGCTGTTCGTGGGCACCCTGTTCTCGGCAGTCGCCTCCGCAAACGGCTGCATCAACGACGCGTCGCGAGCGTGGTTCTCGATGTCGCGCGACCGCTATATGCCGATGTGGTTCGGCGCCGTGCATCCGCGCTATCGCACGCCTTACCGCGCGATCATCTTTCTCGTGCCGATCGCCATTTCGTTCGCGTTCACGGGCCTGCTCGACCAGGTGATCACGTTCTCGATTCTCTCCGGCCTGCTCGGTTACACGTTCATGTCGATCAATATCGTCAAGTTCCGCCGGCAGTGGCCGCTTGGCAGCATCAATCGCGGCTACATACATCCGTTCCATCCCATTCCCGCGATCGTGCTGGCGGTGCTGTGTACCGCCACTTACTTCGCGACTTATCTGGGCTATGGCGCTTCGCTGCTGTCGATCATGGCGTTCTATATCACGGCCTCGATCTGGTTCGCGCTGCATCGCTACAAGTACGTGAAGCGCGGCGATCAGTTCACGATGGACTGGCCGCGTCCGAAGAATTATTGACGCGGCCCGCGCCAACATGGAGCGCTTCGACATGCAATTGATGGGCATCGCACTGACCGTGCTGTTTCTCGCCACGCTTGGCCTGATGTACTGGCGCGATCGCAACGCACTGCGAGCGGAGCGTGGCAAGCTGTTCGATGCGTGCCTCGCGCTCTTCGAGCAGCATCGGCTGACGCAGGACGCCGTCGCCTGGCCTGCGCTTGCCGGGCGCTATGGCGGGCATGAAGTGCGCATCGAGCCGCTCGTCGACGACGTCGCCTTTCGCAAGGTGCCGTCGCTCTGGCTGCTCGTCACGGTGAAACGCACATTGCCGATGACGGGCGCCGTCGATCTGCTCGCGCGCGCACAGAACACGGAATTCTATTCACCCGCCGACGGTTTGCCTGTGCGGGTCACGACGCCGCATGCGTGGCCTCGCCAAATGACGATCAAAGCCGACAGACCTGCAGCGGAACTTCCACTCGCCGTGCTGGACCCTCACGTGAAGCGCTTCTTTGCCGATCCGCGTGCGAAGGAGATGCTCGTCACGCGCCACGGCGTGAGAATGGTCTATCAGGCGCACGCTGCAGACCGTGGCGATTATCTGGTGCTACGCCGGGCCGTGTTTCGCGAGGCACGGCTCCCCGCAGCGCTCGTCAAGTCGCTGCTGGACCAGGCCATGCACGTGTGTACCGATATGATGAAAGGAGGTGTCCATGGCCAAGCGTGAGGCCACACACAGCAGACGGCCGTTGCACCCTTATCTCGTGCTGGTGGCGGCAGTCCTTTTACCCGGCGCGGGCCAGGTGATCAACCGGATGCCGACGCGCGCGCTGATCATGATGTTCTTCATGCTGTCGTTAGGGTTTGTCACGATGCAGCTCGCCGCGCCCGAACGGTCTTTTGCTGGACGGCATGCCGGCGGGCTTTTTGTCTACGCCATCGCGGTGATGGACGCGTATTTCATCGCGAGATTCCGGTGGGAGATGTTTCGGAATCGCGCTGTCGCCTGATCGCCTGCATCACCTCTACCTCGCTCTCCGCCTGAATCCAATTGCTTCGTGAGGGGTAAATGTACTCCCTTCACGACAGCCCTACCTCACCGGTTATACCCCGTCGACAGGATTGAGCATTTGTCCCAGATCGGAAACGATCTTACCTACGGAGACAATGCTGCGTAGCTTCAATTCGTCCTGTTCACGAATTCCCACGATGCGCACTCCCCTCCAATTCATACCGTCCATTTCACGGAGTGTCATATGGCAAATTCATGGCGCATCTCAGCACTCGCGGACCGTCATCGCGCGTTGGGCTCTCAGCTGGAGGACTGGAACGGCATGGGCACCGCGTGGACCTACTCCACGGATCTCGCCGACCATCACGAAGCCATCCGCACCAGAGCGGGACTGATGGATGTCTCCGGCCTGAAAAAGGTTCACTACGTGGGCCCTCATGCCGAATCCCTGCTCGATTGGGCAACGACACGCGACATCGGCAAGCTCTACCCGGGCAAGTCCGCCTACGCCGCCATCCTCAACGAGGAGGGCAAGTTCGTCGACGACTGCATCGTGTACCGCACGGGTCCCAACGCGTTCATGGTCGTGCATGGCGCGGGCACGGGCTACGAACGCCTGGTGCGTTCCGCGCAAGGCCGTCAGGTCGCCGTGCTGTTCGACGACGACCTGCATGACCTGTCGTTGCAAGGGCCGCGTGCCGTCGAGTTTCTGGCGGAACATGTGCCCGGCATACGCGATCTGCCCTACTTTCATCACGTGCAAACACGTCTTTTTGGCCGGCCCGTGATGATCTCGCGTACCGGCTATACGGGCGAGCGCGGCTACGAAATCTTCTGCAAGGCCGCCGATGCCCCGCTGATCTGGGACACCATCCTGCAAAAGGGCGCCGGGTTCGGCATCGTGCCGTGTGCGTTCCTTGCGTTGGACTGGTTGCGCGTCGAGAGTTATCTGCTCTTCTTCCCCTACGATAACTCCGAGATGTACCCATTCGCGGATGAAAAAGCGGGCGATACCTTGTGGGAACTGGGTCTCGACTTTACTGTTTCGCCCGGCAAGACCGAATTCTGTGGCGCACGAGAACATTTCCGGCTCGCCGGAAAAGAGCGCTTCCGGATCTACGGCGTCGATGTCGCCGCCTCGCGCCCTGCGGCTGCTGGCGACACCCTGTGGCACAACGGCGAACAGGTCGGCGTCATCACCTGCGGCATGTACTCGCGGCTCACTGGCCGTTCACTCGCCATTGCACGCCTGAACGTCGCCCAGGCTCGGGAAGGCGTTGCGCTCGACGTAAAAGGCAGTCTCGAAGCCCACGCGAGCGCTGCAGCGCTGCCCTTCGACGACCCCGACAAGAAAAAGCGCACGGCAGTCGGGTAAGCCGGTTGACAATAACCGTCACCCAGCCGCCCGCCGCAAACTGAATCCTCAAAACTAAAGAGCACTGCCGTGACGAAACGTCCGGTTCGTGCTCAAGGAGACGTAAATTGAGTGCAACCGAAGAAATTCACCGCCTGGAGGGACTGTCCGACGACGGCGTGCGGTCAACCCTCAAGCGTTCGCTGACGTGGAAGGACGCCTTCTGGGTAGCGAGCGGCTCGCCGGCCTTTGTTCTGTTTACGCTGGGCGCCATTGCCGCAACCGTCGGCCAGCCAGCGTGGATCATCTGGATCGCGTCCATCACCATCGGGTTCATTCAGTGCTTCACGTATGCGGAAATTTCCGGGCTCTTTCCTCATAAATCGGGTGGAGCGTCAATCTATGGCGCGATTGCATGGGTACGCTATTCGAAGTTTCTTGCGCCCGTCTCCGTGTGGTGCAACTGGTTTGCGTGGTCGCCCGTGCTCGCACTCGGTACGGGTCTCGGCGCAAGCTATGTTCTCTCGACGCTCTTCCCCGCCGACGCCGCGATCAACACGTGGTCGTATACCCTGCTGAAGCTCGACTTCATCAAGGAAGGCCTGAATCTTCGCATCAACTCGACTTTCATTCTGGGTGCAGCACTTTTGCTGCTGACATTCTTCGTTCAGCATCACGGCGCGGAACGCGCCGCCAAACTGCAAAAGTACATGGGCATTACCGCCCTGGTTCCGTTGACCGTGTTCGGCCTCGAACCGTTGATCACGGGCAGCGTACACATGAGCAACTGGTTTCCGCTGCTGCCGCTTGCGCATGACGCCAAGGGCAACGTCGTGCCGGGAACATGGAATACGGCAGGCGTGACGCTGATGATTGGCGGGCTCTTTGTGGCCGGCTGGTCGACTTATGGTTTCGAAACGGCCGTCTGCTATACGCGTGAATTCAAGAACCCTAAAACGGATACGTTCAAGGCGATCTTCTATTCCGGTTTGCTGTGCCTCGCGGTGTATATCCTCGTGCCGCTGTCATTCCAGGGCGCCATGGGACTGAAGGGCCTGCTCGCACCCGACATCTACGACGGCACGGGTGTCGCGGCAGCCATGGCGAGAATCATCGGCGGCGGCACGACGATCTTCTACCTGATCGTGGTCATGCTCGTGTTCACGCTCTTGCTGTCGGTGATGACGTCGATGATGGGCTCCTCCCGCACGCTGTATCAGGCGTCGGTCGACGGCTGGCTGCCGCGCTACCTGTCGCACGTGAACGAACACGGCGCCCCGACGCGCGCGATGTGGACCGACCTGTGCTTCAACCTGATCCTGCTGATGATGTCGGACAATGTCGCGGTACTGGCCATGTCCAATGTCTGCTACTTCGGATTTGTTTTCCTGAACCTTCAGGCCGGCTGGATTCACCGGCTCGACCGTCCGAACTGGGCACGTCCGTTCAAATGCCCGAACTGGCTGCTGGCGCTCGGCGCGCTGTGCGGGTTCATCGATCTGGTGTGCATTGGCGCAGGCGCGGATATCTGGGGGCCGGGCACGTTGCGTAATGGTCTGGTAGCAATCGCGCTGATCATCCCCGTCTTCATCTTTCGGCACTATGTGCAGGACAAGGGCCGCTTCCCGGACGCGATGCTGGACGACATGGAACTGAAGTCCGACGACGGCGCGACGAAGCGGCGCGCCGGCATGCTGCCCTATCTGACGCTCGTTGTCGCCGTGCTTGTGATCTGGCTGTCGCACCACTTCGCCGTGTTTCCGGCGTAATGGTTGTCCCGTCCGGTGTCTCCCTGTGAGGTCGTGCGTGAACAGAACCGAATATATAAGCAGAATCAAGGCGGCCTTCGAAGGCGAACTCTATGGAGAAGCATGGTTCGCCGCGATGGCCCGCGACGCAGTGGCCCCGGACAGACAGCGCAAGCTCGCCGTCATGGCACAGCTCGAATATCAGACGCGTATGCGCATGACGCCTCTGATCGCCCGTCTTGGCATCACGGGGATCGACGAAGCGGCTCAACGTGAAAAGGGAATCCGGCTTGCCCGGCAACACGCCGGGCAGCCGTGGCCTGCGTTCATCGCGTGGTTTATCGTGGAGATCGGCCGATTCGTTGCGCTCTACGACGAGATGGAACGCAACAGCACGGAAGAGGACGCCGCGATACTGACGGCACTGGCGCGTCATGAACGCGCGTTGCTCGAATTTGCCCGCCTTGAAGCGCAAGGCATGCCGGACCGCTCGCTCGAGCCCGTTCTCGCGCTGTTGGACGAGCGGGACTGTGCCAGTCACCTCTGAATGCAGCGCTCACTTGTCTGCGCCCGCCTCGCCACCGACTTCCCAGCCTGAAGCGGCCAGTACGTGATCAAGGACTTTCTTCGGGTCGATCGTGCCGTCGCCGATCGATGCGCAGCCCACACGGGTTGAAACCCGGAACTCATGGCCCTCCACCCGAACGGGCGCCTCGATCAATCTCCGGAGATTGTCCCGGAGTTCATCGAGCGCCGCGTCCGGGCTGGTCGTCATGCGCTGCGCCAGTTGTTGCGCGTTGCCGCACCAGGCGAGCGCGTCCGCGCTGAAATCGACGACCAGCACCACGAACACGTGCGGGTCGAGCAGCGCTGCACAGTTGAGTTGCCCTTGTGTCACCTCGAGCCGCCTGCCGAATTCGATCAGCACCCGATCGGCGTAGTCCTGGCCAAAGCGCGTCGCCACCTGTTCGAGTTCGCCTACGTTGATCGCGAAAATTGCACAGGGGAGCGCCGTTCGCAACGAAATGGCTGCGGAAAACTCCATCCGGTCGATGAGCATCGACACGCTGGTGAGCCCCGTCGAATGCTCGAACGTCAAGCGCCGGTTGGCATTTTCTTCGACCATCTGCCGGCGCGCGACTTCGACGATGAACCCTTCCAGCCCCATCAGTTCGTCGCGAGCCGAATAGACGCCGCAGCCCTGATCCCAAACCCATTTGGTCTGCCCCGAACGGTCCACGATCCGGTAGGTCAGCTCATACGGTTCGCGAGCCAGCACGCGAGCCCGCACTTCGTTCCAGACGAATTCGCGGTCGTCCGGGTGAATCAGCGAGCGGAATGTGATCCGGCTTTCGTCGATCAGCTCGATCGCCTCATAGCCGGTCAGTTCAAAGCACCCTTCACTGACGAACTCCATCGACCAGTCGCGGTTGTTCTGGCCGCGATAGATCATCGCGCGCAGATTGGACAGCAGCGTGCGCAGGCTGCGCCGGCTTGCGCGCAGTGCATCTTCGTTACGCCGCCGGTTCGAGATATCCGTCGCGAGACCGACGGCGCCGACCAGAATGCCTTCGTCATTGGTCACGGCGTGGCAGCGCAGTTCGACGTGCGCCGTCGTATTGTCGGCGCGGATGAGCCGCGCTTCCGTCACCAGTTCGCTCAGATGGCCATCGAGCAATACCTTCACACGTGCGTTCAGTGTTTCAGCGTCTTCCGGGTGAAAATACGACGAGAACAGCTTGAGTTCCGCGTCGCTGCCAACGGCACGCACGAGACTGCGCCACGCGGGATTGGAAAAGACCAGACGCAACTCGCGGTCGACACGAAACAGCGCTTGAGGCAATTGCAGAACGGCTTCCTGGCAGTGCTGCAGGAGTTGCACTTCGCTACGCTGCGCGTCCGCGCTCAAATACGGAGCGGGAAACTGCAGCAGCGTCATGCGCGAACCGCGTGCGCGCAGCGCCGTGACGGGATGCGAACGAAAACTGCCGTCGCCATAGGCGATCCGCAGCGAGCCCGAGGTGCGCTCTTCCCCGTCGCGCGATTGCGTGAGCAACGCGGTCAGGTCGAGCAACGATTGCGGATGCACGAGATTGCTGAACGGCATGCCGACAATTTCGTCTGCGTACGACTCCCAGTGGGCATGTTTGAGAAACGCGCTGTTGACGAACACGAGCGCGTCGTTATCGAGCAGCACGGCGGGCGTGGAGAGGTTGGCGGCAAAAGCGCCCAGTTCGGGCGACTGGGTTGCGCGCCTGGCGCGCGGCGCTGTACGTCGCGCGCCATATGCCATGACGAGTAGAAATGCCGCAAGCCCCCCTGCGAGCCCAATCGAGACATACAATAGATCACTGCTGCCGGGACTGTAGCCAAGTCTGGGAATCACCAGTGCGGCTACGGCAGCCAACAAGACCGTGGCGAACAGATAAACCGACATGACGTTCTCGCTTCGAAAAACAGGATCACTGATCGTAAGCGCTGCGCTCTACCACTTCACCCGCCCATGACTACCGACCAGTCCGCGACCGTTCACCGCTATCCGCTCTACGCGAAGGTCTGCTCGCTGCTCGCCTGCATCGTCGCCCTGATCGCGTTGCTCTACGTGAGCGCGTTCATGCAGAAGGGAGGATATGAAGGCTTCCGGCAGACTCTGTTCTCACTCGATGAAGCCGTGAGATTGCGCACCACGGCAGCGACGCTGCAGACACGCTCGCAAGACACGGCACATGCGCTGACTGAGCTGGCCGATTCACTTGTCCACAACGATACGCTACTGAACGACTGGAGGCAACGCGGCGCGCCCACGCCGGAAATCGCGGCGCTGTTGCCGGCCTCGACAGTAGCTGCTGCGCCCGACACCGAGCCCGCCAAAACGCTCGCGGCACTCAAAGCACTGCGCGTCCAGATCGCGTACCAGGCCCAGGTGCATTCGGCCGTGCTCGGGTTGCTGCAGGCCTGTACGGCGTTCCTGCTGATCTTCGGCGTGGTGTCGCTTGCATGGGGCGCGCGCCGCGCGCTCGTCACGCGGCCGCACGCGGCCTTGCGGGCACTGGCGGAAACCGGCCAGACGGTACCGCAAGGCCGCGATGAAATAGACCGCCTGCTCAAGCTCCAGGCGCAGCTCGCCGTCCGGCTGCGCACCGAGCAGGATGAGTCGACCCAGCTCAAACGGATCGTCGAAGACTACATTGCCTTCGCCGACCAGTCTCTCGAACTGCTCCATCACATCTGCGCACAGCTTGCCGAAGAAGAGCCCTCGGGCCGCACGCTCGAGGCCCTGCTGCAACGTCTCGTCGGCGTCCTGCGGGTGAAGCGCATTGCGCTGGTGATGACGGAATCGACCGCGCAGCTGCTCGATGTCGATTCCGTCGTTTCCCCGAACGGCGATGTGCCGTCCATCGTGCGTACGCGCGTCACCAGTGAACTGATGACGCTCGTCGGCACCCACACGTTTTCGCCCCTTGATGACGGCGAAGTCCCACCGCGTGTGCTGGCCGCGCCAGTGCGCGTGCCGCTCGCCACCTATGGCGTGCTCATCGCGGAAGGCGAGCCGGACACGCACTTCGAGCAGCGCCACCTGTATCTGCTGGAAACGATTGCCAGCGTGCTAGCGCATGCAATTTCGAACGTCAGCCGCGACGTGCGCGACCGGCGCATGGCGCTCTTCGAGGAACGCAACTCCATTGCGCGTGAACTGCATGACTCGCTCGCGCAATCGCTGTCGTATATGAAGATCCAGCTTGCCCGCCTGCAAGCCGTGCTGCCGCCCGAACTCTCGCAGAGCGACATCGCCGAAATCGCGAAAGGCATCCGCGAAGGCATCGACAGCGCCTATCGGCAGCTACGCGAACTGCTCACCACGTTCCGCTCGCCGATGCATGCGCACGGCCTCGCCTCCACGCTCGAAGATCTCGCCGAAGAATTCGGTTCGCGCAGCGAGGTACAAATCTCGATTGACAACCGTGTGCCGCGCATGCGCCTGACGGTCAATGAAGAGATGCACGTCGCGCAGATCGTGCGTGAGGCGCTGACCAACGTGATCCGCCATGCGCGCGCCACGACGGCCCAGGTGCAACTGATGTCGGACGGCAACACGATGACCGTGTCGATCGACGACGACGGCCGTGGTATCGACCGCACCCAGGGCGATGAACATCACTACGGCCTCGCGATCATGCGGGAGCGCGCCCGCAGCCTCGGCGGACGGCTCGAACTGAAGCCGGCCGAACAGGGCTCACGTGTTGTATTGAACTTCGTGCCCGCCGCGCTGGCCGCACATAAGGCACGCGGCGTCAGTGGCGCAACCAGTCGTTGAGCGGCTGCCAGGCTAGAACTTCTGCGACAAGCCGATTCGGGCGACCACCTGATTTCCCGACGAGGACAGGCCGTTCGAACCAATGATATGCGCGGCATCGAGATCCGTTCCCGTGCTTGCATTGGTGTGTTGCCATGCACCCTGGAGGTAAACCGAGGTTCGCTTGCTGAGGCTGTAGTTCAGCATGAGCGCGACCTGATGCCAGTTCGGACTGTCGCTCCCCGCGTCCGATTCAAGCCGTCCATGCGTGAACGTGTAGGCGCCCGTCAGCGAGAGGTCCGGCATGAAGTAATACTGCCCGTTGATCTCGATGTTATCGAACTTCCACGACGTCCACGTCTGCGTGCCGATATTCGGCGCATACGCGTTTGCGGCGGGTGACGTCACGTCGACGTGCGAGTACGCGAGCGACACATTGGCGTTTTCGGAGAACGTCCACTTCACGCCGGCATCGATATTCTGCTGCTTCGGTGCAACGAACACGGCGTCCGAGGAAACCGCCCCGTCCGCCGTGGTGCCGACTCCGTTCAGATGCAGGTACGCGACAGCAAGCGATATCGGGCCAGCGCTATAAGTCAGCCCGGCGCTATAGGCGCGGTTCGCGGAGAAGTTGGTCGTATTGCTGAAGCCGTACACGCCTTCCAGCTGAAAACCATACAGTGTCGGGGAGACGTACTTGACGGAGTTACCAAGCCGGAAATCGTAATCCGCATTGTCATTGTCGAACGGATGGGCCGCCAGATCGCCAATCGAGTTTCCTGCGGCGGTGAAGGGGCTCCACATATCGACGGTTGCATCGTACTGCCGGCCGAGCGTGAGCGTGCCCGCGGGTGTCGACGACAGGCCAACGAATGCCTGTCTTCCGAACAGGCGGCCGCCCTGGTTAAGCTGACCGCTATTCAGATTGACGCCACTTTCGAGGGTAAAGATCGCACTGAGTCCCCCGCCCAGATCTTCACTGCCTTTCAGGCCAAAACTGGTTTCCGCCGTATCGCCGCTCACCATGGCGAACGCATGGTGTCCACCGGAATTGCTGGTGTAATTCAAGCCGTCATCCAGCACGCCATAGAGCGTGACGGAACTTTGCGCATAACTATTTCCACAAAGGCACAACGCCGCCCATGCGGCGCCGCGAAGCGCGGATTTCATTTGAGTCTCCTCTTGGGCAAACAGATAGCGGGACACCCGGCGTGCGGCTGTCCATGCGCGTACACATCGCGCCGTCAAAACGGCGCGATGTGCATCTCAATCAGACTGGGGAAGAACGACAGCGGACTACAGATACGGCTGAGAGATGGCGGGCAATTCGCCGGGGACTTCGGCATCCGCCTGTACACCCATGAACGCAGCAAGGCGCCGCGAAAAATGATCGCGCACGAGGAGTTGCCGCCCGCAACCGCAGCAGGCGACCACGTTCCGTGTGACGGGATCGTTGAACGCGTGGCAGTGAATGCAGTAGACGCGCCGCTGCAACGTGCCGCTGTGCTGCACCTGGACAGCTTCCGGCGCAAGCGCATGGTGCTGCGCGATGCGCCGGATCGACCAGATGAACGGCTCGCTGCCGAGCACATAGATGCGCAAGCCGATCGTCGCCGTCGTCGTATCGCGCAGCGCCAGGTCGAACGCGGCGTAAAGTGCTGAGTCGTCGGCGAATGTGCGCTCCTTCACCCTGTGGAAGGTGATACCCGCACCGTGCCGTGTGGGGTCGTTCACCTCCCACATGCTCATCGGCGAGAGCCCGGCGAGCGCAAGGCTCACGCGCACGCGATCCTCGGCGCTCGCTCCGTTCGTCACGAGCCAGTGGCGCGTGCCGTGCAGGTCGGGCGCCAGCGGCCTGTATTCAGGCCGGCTTCTGTTGGTCGACGTCATGACTGTTCCATCCGTTGCGCAAGAGGTTTAGTAGATGGCGAGGCTATGCGTCACCACGATCACCACGATGCCCGCCGCCACGGTCACGTACGGCAAGATGCCCGCGCGCTTCGCCACGCGTTGTGAGCCGAGGAGTTGCATGTCCTCTTTCATCGCCTCGGGGAAATGCCCCTTGTCGGTCACGTAGTGGCGGAACAGGAACACCGGCACGATCAGCGCGGCGAAGCACAGTCCCGAGACGAGCGTGCCCGCGCCCCAGATATCCGCGCCCATGCCGAGCAGCGCGAGATTGACGAACGAGAACAGCGTACCGAGCGCGAGCAGCCAGTTCGGCGCACGGAACGGCCGGCTCCAGTCCGGGCGGTCCAGCCGGTGAATCCACGCGGAATTCAGGTTCAGGAAGTTGAAGATGATGTAGCCGACGTTCGACATCGCCAGCACGAACACATAGTCCGACATCAGCAGCAGGACGAGGTTGAAGCACAGGTCCGTCCACATGGCCCGCGTCGGCGCGCCGTGCTCGTTCACGTGCGACAGATACTTCGGCAACCAGCCATCGACGGATGCCTGGTAGAGCGTGCGCGAAGACCCCGCCATCGACGTCATGATCGCCAGCACGAGCGCCAGCACCAGCATCACGATCAGAACGCGCTCGACCAGCAGGCCGCCGTGAATCATCGGCGCCATGGCTTTCGCGACGCCCATGCCGCTATAGATATCGGGCGAGAGCATGCCGTCGTAGATGGCGGGTGTGACGATATTGCCGGCGGCATCCTTGACGGCGGGCGTCACCATATGGCCGAGACCCAGCACGCCCTGAAACGCCAGCGGCACGATGGTAAACACGAAGATGCACAAGAGGCCTGAATACAGAATGGCCTTGAACGTATCGACCTTCGGATTGCGGAATTCACGCGTATAGCAGACGGCCGTTTCAAAGCCGTAGGTGGACCACGCCGCGATGAACAGCCCGCCCGCCATCAGCGTGATGCCCGCGCGATTCCAGCTGCCGTCGACGATCTGACCGGCGCTGTCCTTCGCAAACGGCACGAGCGGAAGCAGATTGTGCAGCGGCAGATCGCCGCTAATGAGCGGCACCGTGCCGACGAGGATCAGCGGAACCAGGGCGGCAATGCCCAGTATCGTCTGGATTCGCGCGGCGTTCAGAATGCCGCGGTGCTGAATGGCGAAGGTGATGAGCAGCACCACCGCGCCGAGTATGAAGGTCGAGTTGATCCGCAGGCTCAGGCCCGAACGGAGCCAGTCGAGACTCACCAGCGTGATCTGCCAGGTATTGATCGCCGCATCCGCTGGAAACAGCACGGAGAGGATATACCCCGCCGCGAGCCCGGAACCGATGGCCAGTACGGGCGACCACGCGAACCAGTTGCACCAGACGGAGAGCGGCGCGAACAGCTTCGAATAACGCACCCATGCAATCGCGCCATAGACCGAGGCGCCGCCCGACTTGTGAGGGAACAGCCCGGCGATCTCCGCATACGAGAACGACTGAATAAAGCCAAGGCCAATCGAGACGATCCATACCGCCCACGACAGCTTGCCGACCGTCGCCGCGATCGAGCCTATTGAAAAGAGCACGAGCGCGGGCACGCCGCTCGCCACCCAGAATGCACCCGTCCAGCTGATCTTTCGATGTAAGGTACCGTCCGCCGTTTCGGCGGCATAGTCTTCGGAGACCGCGCTCATAACTGTCTTCCTTTTGGGGTGGAATGCCGATTGTGGGAATCGTTCCGCGTGAATGCGCCCGGGCCGCGCCGTGGTGGCGCGAACGCGGGAAGGAAACACTGCAACAGCTTGTAGTTGAGTAAGACGTATAACCCCGTGACGCAGTACCCGCAGTACCTACACCAACTCCACCCCGAGACGGTCGACTTCGGGATGCGTGCCGCCCGACAATGCCGAGCCGTCGTCCAACGGTGCGAGCCAGTCGACGGCCGTCTGCCGGTAGCGTGTGATGCCCTTGTACTCCGCCAGTTCCGGCGGCAACGACGAGAGCACGCGATGCAGCCGCTTGCCCCACTTCGGCACGCGCGCCAGATCGCCGAGCGCACCCAGATAGCAGCGCACGCCGAACAGAATCGCGTTACTGCGCGGAAGGCGGAACAGCGTTTGCAATTCCACGCGCAGATGAAGCTTGTCGCCGATGTTTTGCGGCGTCACGCTCGCCCGGTCCGGGCCCCATTCGGGGTAACTTTCGGGCGACGTATCGAGCCGCGGGTTGACCGTCATCGTCCAGTTCAACCGGCGCACGGGCGCGCCCAGCTGCATGCGCAACAGAAACTTGAGCGCGCGCTCGAAGATGCCCGCCTGATGCGCAAGCGGCACGGGGCCATGCCATTCGACGAAGTTCATCCCCAGGTCGAAATCGAGCGACCAGTCGGCCTGCGTCGTGACCATGCCGCCGTCCATGAACAGGTTGTCGTCACGCTGGTCGATCAGAACGAAATCGCCTTGCGCCTGGCGCGTGATGTACTCGAATGGCGCACAGGGCAACGTGCTGTCGTCACCGAATGTGAAGCTCTGCTCCAGCCCGAGCGGACGATTCGTCCATTTCCACTGGTCGCCGTTGCGCTCCAGCGCGAAATGCCCGGGGTAGTCTTCGGCGAGGCTTTCCATGATCAGTTCAAGCGTGTCCCATTGCGCCGGACCCATGTGATCGAGCACCTGACAGCGCAGCGGATCGCGTTCGAGCGTCAGCGCGCGTTCTCGGCATTCGGCGACATAGTGTTCATCGATATCGAACGTGGACCGGAACACGGGCGAGTTGCCCTCCTTCACATGCGGCTCGATATTGACCGAGTACATGTACTTGTCCTCGGGAAACGGAAACGGAAAGCGCAGGATCGCTTCGTCGCTGTTCCGGAACGTGAAGGTATCGCGGAAGGTTTCGTCGGTCTTGAAATCGATTGCCATGATGCCCCCTTTGCCTAGATGTTCAGCACGAGACGTTCGCCCCGCGCGCGTGACACGCACGGCAGCATCTGGCCTCCCGTGGCCCGCTCGGTTTCGCCGAGGCAGAAATCGCGATGGTCCGGCTCGCCGTCGAGCACCTCCAGCGCGCAGGTGCCGCATGCACCGCCACGGCACATGTAGGGTGCGTCGACGCCCTCGCGTTCCAGTGCCTCCAGCAAGCTCTCGTCGCTGCGCACGCGAATCTCGCGGCCGCTTTGCGCCAGCACGGCGATAAAAGGCTCGCCATGCGAGCCGCCGCCGAAGCTCTCCTGGTGAAAATGGCTGGCGGGCCAGCCCAACTCGCGGGCCGTGCGCGCCACGCCATTCATCAGGCCTTCGGGCCCGCAGGTATAGAGATGCGTGCCGGCCGGTTGCGCAGCGAGCATGTCGCCGAAGCGTTCCTTCGCATCGCACAAATCGGTGTAGACAGCGACGCCCCCCGTAGTGCGCTTTGCGATCACCTCCGTGAACGCCGCTTCGTCTTCCGGGCGGCAGCACAGGTACATCTCGACACGCGCACGCGCCTGAGCCAATTCGGGCAGCATCGACAGAAACGGTGTGAGACCGATGCCGCCTGCGATCATCACGTGCTTGGCGCCGCATCGTGCGATCGGAAAGAAATTCGACGGCATCGAGATGTCGAGTTCGCTGCCTTCATGCACTTCGCTGTGCATGAAGGCCGAGCCGCCGCGCGACTGAGGCACGCGCCGCACCATGATCTGATACGCGTCGCGTGTACCGGCGGGCGTCGTCAGCGAATAAGCGTTGCGCCAGATGCGCTCCTTGCCGCGCATCGTCACGACGACGTGACTGCCTGCCGAATACGCCGGAAGGCGGCTTTGATTGGCGCTCTCGAGCGTAAAGCGTCGCACGTCTTGCGTCACCGGCTCGACGTGCGTGACACGCACGGGGATCGTTCTCGATGCATTCATGCCGTCGACACCTCCATAGGTCCGGGTGGATGGATGCGGGTGGACGTGAGCGGCAAGCCATGCCGTGCCTTCGCGTCGTTGCATTCATGGAAGAAGCATCGGCCGGCAATAATCCGTTATCAATGATTCAGTGGGGGTAGTCCCTGCGCAGTAATGGTTGCCTCGCGCTACCCTGCCCGGCGCGTCAAAAGCATCGCCGCGAAGTCCCGGCGCGTCGCTGCGCGAGCCGCGCCAGCATTGGCTTTTCCGCCTTCTTTACCAACCTCTTTCGACAACGTTGCAGTCTCATATCGACGCTGCACACCCTCTTTTTCTGATTGCACCGGCGCATCCGGAGTAGCACGCACTACCCCCAGGGAGGTAGTGCCACCGGGCGATTGTGGGTCGAAATTGAACAGCAGAGACTTGCGGTCATCGATGCGGGCGTAGTCACGCCGTCCGATACCACCGCCTTCGCAACACGACACGCGTGCAGTCATCCCCAGAAACGGGTTCCACTTTCGGGAAAACATCATGACAAGGCAATCCATTCTCAACGTCCGTCATCGTGAGCTCGGCTCGAAGCTCGATGGCGATTCCTGGAACGACATGCCGATTCCCTGGTACTACTCGGGTGATCCGTATGACGACGTCGTCGCCGTGCGCACGGCAGCCGGCCTCTACGACATCAGCGCGCTGAACATCGTGCGCGTGACGGGACCCGATGCCGCCGCTGTGATCGACAGCATTTGCGCGATCGACGTGAGCCGCATGAAGCCCGGCACGGCCCGGCTCGCCGCTGAGGTCGACGAACGCGGCGGCCTCTGCGACGACCTGATGGTGATCTACGATGCTCCGCAGCATTTCCGGCTCTCGCATGGCGGCGGCACGACACAGACGCAGCTCGAACGCGCCGCGCACAAGCGCAACGTCGAATGGCGCCAGGATTTCGATGTCCACATGCTGTCGCTGCAAGGTCCGCGCTCGACCGACATCCTGCAGGCGCACATCGGCATCGAACTGAACAAGCTGCCTTATTTCGCGCACGTCGAAACGCAACTCTTCGGCCGCAAGATCATCGTCTCGCGCGGCGGCTACTCGGGTGAACAGGGCTTCGAAGTGTCGTGCGCGTCGACTGACGCGGTCGCGCTGTGGGACAACATTCTCGACGCAGGCAAGCCGTACGGCGCCGTGCCCGCTTCGTGGATGTCGCTCGAAATCGCGCGTATCGAAGCCGCCCTGCTCTTCTATCCGTTCGATATGCCCGAAGGCGACACCACGCCGTGGGAAGTCAATCTCGACTGGATGGTCGATCTCGACAAGGCGGGCGACTACACCGGCAAGGCAGCCCTGCTCGCGGCGCGCGGCAAGGAGCGAGTCAAGCAGGCGGGCGTCGTCGTCAAGCACGATGCAGCCGTGAGCGCCGGCTCGCCGATCTATATCGGCGACGAGCAGGTGGGCGTCGTGACCAGCGCGATTTTCAGCCGCTATCTGATGCAGTCGCTGGCGATGGTGCATCTGAAGCCGAACCACACCGCGCTCGGCACGAAGCTCGAGATTCGCGATGCGGCGGGCAAGTTGAGCGGTGTGGTCAGCAAGACACCGTTCTACGACCCGATGCGCCTGCGCACCCGCGTCGCCGCCTGACCCCGCAGCACCCACGATACGGCGGCGGTACGCCATACGACGCACGGCGTTCCGCCACCCAACGAGAAAGACAGAGGCAGAGCGAAGTACAACAACTGTCCAGGGCACCCAACCGGGGCCCCGCCTTTGTCTCATGTAGTCCATGTTAAAGGAGACACTTTCCATGCCCCGCGATCCCCGTCATGACGTGCTGTTCGAGCCGATCCAGATTGGCCCCAAGACCCTGCGCAACCGCTTCTATCAGGTTCCGCACTGTATCGGCGCAGGCAGCAACCTGCCGGGCTTTCAGGCGGCGCACCGCTCGATGAAGGCTGAAGGCGGCTGGGCCGCGATGAACACCGAATACTGCTCGATCCACCCTGAGTCGGACGACACGCACCGTCTGTCGGCGCGCATCTGGGACGAAGGCGACGTGCGCAACCTCCGTGCGATGACGGAAGAGGTTCACAAATACGGCGCGCTGGCGGGCATCGAGATGTGGTACGGCGGCGCGCACGCCCCCTGCATGGAAAGCCGCGCGACGCCGCGCGGTCCGAGCCAGTATGCGTCCGAGTTCGAGACGCTCACGTACTGCAAGGAGATGGATCTCGACGACATCCGCGACGTTCAGCAGTTCTACGTCGATGCGGCGCTGCGCGCCCGCGATGCGGGATTCGACATCGTCTACGTGTACGGCGCGCACTCCTACCTGCCGCTGCAATTCCTTTCGCCGTACTACAACAAGCGCACCGACGGCTACGGCGGCTCGCTCGAGAACCGCGCGCGCTTCTGGCTCGAAACGCTGGAAAAAGTGCGCCGCGCAGTGGGCAGCGATTGCGCGATCGCGACGCGCTTCGCCGTCGACTCGCTGTACGGCAGCGGCGGCATCGAAGTCGAGAAGGACGGCATGAAGTTCGTCGAGATGGCCGATTCGCTCGTGGACCTGTGGGACGTCGACGTGGGCGACATCGCCGAATGGGGTGAAGACGCCGGCCCGTCGCGCTTCAATTTGCAGGGCCACCAGATTCCGTGGACACGCTTTATCAAGCAGGTTTCGAAGAAGCCGGTGCTCGGTGTCGGCCGTTTCACCGACCCTGAAAAGATGACCGAGATCGTCACCAAGGGCATCGCCGACATCATCGGCGCGGCCCGTCCGTCGATTGCCGATCCGTTCCTGCCGAAGAAAGTCGACGAAGGCCGCATCGATGATATCCGCGTCTGCATTGGCTGCAATGTGTGCATCTCGCGCTGGGAAATCGGCGGCCCGCCGATGATCTGCACGCAGAACGCGACGGCCGGCGAAGAGTACCGCCGCGGCTGGCATCCGGAAAAATTCGCCGAGTGCGGTTCGAACGATTCCGTGCTCGTGGTCGGCGCGGGCCCGTCCGGCTCCGAATGCGCGCGCGTGCTGATGCAACGCGGCTACACCGTTCACCTCGTCGATCAGGCCGACAAGATCGGCGGCCATCTGAACAGCGTGGTCACGTTGCCGGGACTCGGCGAATGGGGTTATCACCGCGACTACCGCGAGACGCAAATCAACAAGCTCCTGAAGAAGAACCGCCACAGCCAGCTTGCGCTGGGTCAGAAGCCGCTCACGGCCGACGACGTGCTCGATTACGGCGCCGAGAAGGTCGTGATCGCAACGGGCTCGCATTGGGTGGGCGACGGCACCAACTGCCTCACGCACGACCCGATTCCGGGCGCCGATGCGTCGCAGCCGGACCAGCTGACGCCGGAACAGGTGATTGCCGGCAAGAAGCCGATCGGCAAGCGCGTCGTGATCCTGAATGCCGACACGTACTTCATGGCGCCGAGTCTTGCTGAAAAGCTCGCCGCGGCTGGTCACGAAGTGACGATCGTCAGTGGCGTGCATCTCGCCAACTACATGCACTTCACGCTCGAATATCCGAACATGATGCGCCGCCTGCATGAACTGGGCGTGCATGAACTCGGCGACCACTTCGCGACCCGCATCGAGCCAGGCCGCATCCAGATCTACAACATCTGGGGCGATGGTTCCCGCCGCACCTACAAGGGCGCGGGCCAACTGCCACGCGACGAGAACAAGACCCACCGCTGGCTCGAATTCGATTCGCTCGTGCTCGTAACCGGCCGCCGCTCCAACGACGGGCTGTATCGCGAACTGAAGCAACGCCAGGGCGAATGGGACGGCAAGGGCATCAAGGCCGTGTACCTGATCGGCGATGCCGAAGCGCCGCGCCTGATTGCCGACGCAACCTTCACGGGCCACCGCGTCGCACGCGAAATCGAAGAGAAGAACGCCCAGATCCCGCTGCCGTACAAGCGTGAAGTGGCCGTCTGGGGCACGCCGCACAAACCCGGCGGCACCTTCGAGATCGTCTACAAGAAGTAAGCGGCTGCACACGGCAGTCTGAACGCCACGAGCATCGCGCTGTGTGGGTCACCCGGATCGGATGGCCCGCATGGCAGGTGCCGTGGCGCGGGACCCCCTTTACTCTTTCAACGGACGAGCCCATGTCGAGCGCAGCGACTTTCGACCCCGTCAACGTCACCCGGATCCTCTTCGAGGGCTTCCCCACGTTCGCGATCGTGCTGTTCTATCTGGCCGGCGTCGCCGCGATGGCAGCGTTCGCATGGGGCGTCTACATCCAGGTGCGCAAGTACCGGCGCGGCAAGCCCGTAGCCGGCCCGATCGATCTGCGCGCACGTGTCGGCGCGATGGTGCAGGTCGTGCTCAATCACCGCACGATCGCGCGCCGCGACCCGGCGGCCGGCCGCGCGCACCGCTTCATTTTCTACGGCTTCGCGGTCCTGTTTGCCGGCACGGCCACCGTCACGGTCGACTACGACATCACGGCGCGCTTTCTCGGCTTTCACTTCTGGAACGGCAACTTCTATCTGTTTTTCAAACTGGCGATGAACCTCGCCGGCCTGTCGCTGGTTGGCGGCCTGATCTACATGATGGTGCGGCGCGGCTGGATCAAGCCACCGAAACTTAACTACGCGCGCCCCGACCGGCAGCCCGGTGATCCCGACTATGACCGCAGCGGATATCGCCGCGAAGACTGGGCGTTCCTGTGGTCGCTCGTGCTGATCGGCATCACGGGCTTCGTGCTAAGCGCGTTGCGGCTGGTGTGGCTGCAGGACCGCGCCATCGTGTGGGAGACGCGCTGGTGGTCGCCCGTCGCAGCTTTGCTCGCCGAAATCATGCACGGCGCAGGACTCAGCGCTTCGGCCGCCTATGTGCTGCGCACGGGCCTGTGGTGGTTCCACGGCGCGCTCGCGCTGACGTTCATCGCGCTGATTCCGTACACGAAGGTCAAGCACATTTTCACCGCAAGCGGCTCGCTTCTGATGCGCGATCCTCTCGCCGCGCAACGCCTGCCGAAAGTCGAACCGGACGCGGAGCGCGCCGGCTACAAGACCATCACCGACTTCACGTGGAAGCATCTGCTCAATCTCGATGCCTGCACCAAATGCGGCCGCTGTCATGAAGCCTGCCCCGCTCGCGCAGTGGGTGCGCCGTTGTCGCCGCGCGACGTGATCCTGTCGCTGCGCGAATTCGCCAACGATGCGCTGGAGAAAAACACCCTGCCTGAAGAAGTAAAGCTCGACGTGCATGGCAAGGATATCGGCCAGGTGTTCATGGAAACGATCTGGTCGTGCCGGACCTGCATGGCGTGCGTCGAGATCTGCCCCGTTGCCGTCGAGCACGTGCCCATCATCGTGCAACTGCGCCGCAAGCTGGTTGAAGACGGTGAAATGGAGCCGCAGGTGCAAAAGACGCTGCAGGCGATCCACAAGAACGGCAACTCGTTCAACGAATCGAAGCGCAAGCGCGCCGCGTGGACCAAGACCCTGCCGTTCACGATCAAGGACGCACGCAAGGAACCCGTCGATCTGCTGTGGTTCGTCGGTGACTACGCTTCGTTCGATCCACGCAACCAGCGCGTCACCCAGGCGTTCGCGACGCTGCTGCACGACTCAGGCGTGGATTTCGGCCTGCTGTTCGAAGGCGAATCGAATGCGGGCAACGACGTACGGCGCGTCGGCGAAGAAGGCCTTTACGAATTGCTCGCCGCGCAGAACATCGCGACGCTCGGCACTTCGCAATTCGGCCGCATCATCACGACGGACCCGCACTCGTACAACACGATCCGCAACGAGTACCCGGACTTCGGCGGAAACTTCGAAATCGAGCATTACACGAGTGTGGTGGCCCGCATGCTGGCCGAGGGCACGATACGCCCGAAGCGCAAGCTGGATTATCGCGTGACCTTCCATGATCCGTGCCATCTTGGCCGCTTCAACAAGGGTTATGACGCGCCGCGCCAGATCATCGAAGCACTCGGTTGCGAACTGGTCGAAATGGGCCGCTCGCGCGACAACTCGTTCTGCTGTGGCGCAGGCGGCGGACGTATCTGGATGAACGATCCCGTCGGCCAGGAAAAGCCTTCACAGAACCGCATGAAGGAAGCGGCGGCTATCGAAGGGTTGGAGGTATTCGTCGTGTGCTGCCCGAAAGACCTCACGATGTTCGAGGACGCACTCAAGACGAGCGGCTACGAAGGACGCTTCATCGTGCGCGAGCTGATCGAGCTGATTGCCGAGAGTCTGACGGAAGTCGACGGCAATGCCCCGCCTGCGGACGATGTCCGCGTGACGGCCGACGTCTGATGAGCGCCGCGCGATAACCGCCATGACGATCTTTCCCCGCCCTGCCGAAGCAGAACCCTGCGCCGCGAACGCGGCGCGCGAGGGTGCGCGGCTGCGTCGCCACTGGCGGGAACTGGTGCGGCTCGCGCTCGACGCCTCCGATGTATTCACGTCCGCAATGCTTTACCCGCACGCGACAAGCGCGGATCGCAAGCGGCTCGAAGCCCGCATGTTCGGCTCGCGCAGCGACCGGCTTGCGCTCGCGGCGTTCCCACACGCGCCTTCCGTGGCGCTCGCGCGGCTTGCCACGCTCGCCGCAACAGATGCGGATGTCACGCTCGCGACGCGCCTTGCCCGCAACGCTGCGACGCCTGCCGAGGCACTGCAAACGCTCGCCGCCGCGTTCGTCATGAATCGCGCCGAGGGCGAAACCGACTATCGACGTACCGTGCAACGCGTCGCGCAACTGATCGCGCGGCATCCGCTGGCGCCGCCCGCGCTGCTTGCGACGCTCGCCGCGAGTGCCGACAGCATCGAGACCTTGCGCTCGTTGTGCGAGAACGTGGGCGTGCAAACCGATCTGCTCGCGCAACTGGCCGGTCGGGGCATTGAACCGCTGCAACGGCTGCTCGCCATTCACTTCGCGACGGATGCGCACACGCTGCATCAGCTGTGGCGGAGTACGCGCGAAAGCGCAGTGCGCGCTCAGGTACTGCGCCACGCCGCGTGCCCGCTCGAGCTGTTGCGCAGCATCCCCGCGTCCAGTCCCGAGCGGCGCAGTCTCGCGTTGAACGTGCGGACCACGGGCGAAATCCTGACTGCGCTTGCGCGCGACGACGACCCCGCCGTGCGGCGCGCCGCCGCCACCAATCCCGCCACACCCGCAGGCGCACTCGTTCTGCTGTGCTTCGATGCCGACACGCTGGTCCGCCGTGCCGTCGCCGTGCGTGACGACCTGCCGCTCAAGGTTGTGGATTGGCTTGCCGAAGACGGCGACGTGTGGGTGCGCAGCGGTCTCGCGCGCAATCGCGCATGCCCGCGTATCTGGCTCGACCGGCTCGCGCGTGATCGCGAAGCGGACGTGCGCCGCTCGGTGACGCGTCACGCCTTGTGCCCAGCGCCGCTGCTCTCGCTGCTCGCGAACGACGAGGTCGCGTGGGTACGCGCGGGCGTCGCGCTGCGCGACGAGTTGCCGGGTGCCGTGCTGCACCGGCTGATACAGGACACCGATATCGACGTGCTGGCGGGCGTTGCACGTCATCGCGGCACGCCACAGGCGACGCTCTCGCGTCTTGCCGAACATGCGTCGCCCGATGTGCGGCGGGCCGTCATCCTGAATCGTCATACGCATCGGCGTGTGTTGCTGCCGTTGCGCGACGAATCGTATCCGCTGCACCGCGTGCTCGTGTTCATGCATCCCAGCCTGACCGAAGCGGACCGCTGGCGCATGCGCTTCGAACCTGATACGGAGGCCCGCGCGCGCATGTTCGGCCATCTCGCCGGCTCACTCGCCGCAGCACTCGATCGCCAGCGTCAGCACAGCGCGCCCGCTGACGCAGCCGACACATCTGACACACGCACACATCAACTGACCACATCAGTGGAGGAGGCAGGATGAAGATACTCGTCACCATCAAGCAGGTCGCGTCACTCGATGAAGATTTCGAGCTGCGCGACGACGACCGCGATGTCGAAGCAGACTTTCATGTTTTCGACCTCAACGAATGGGATCACTACGCGCTCGAAGAAGCACTGCGTCTGAAGGAGAGCGGCAATAGCGACGCCATCGAGGTCGTGGTCGTCACCGTCGGTCCCGACCGGGCCGATGAAGAACTGCGCAAGTGTCTGGCCAAGGGCGCGGATCGCGCGATCCGCGTCTGGAGCGACGAACTGGAAGAAGCGGACCCGATCGGCATTGCCCGCGCGCTCGCTGCGCTTGCGCGCCGCGAAGCCCCTGACATGATCTTCGCCGGCGTGCAGGCCTCCGACCACGCCTATGGCGCTACGGGCATGGCGCTCGCCGGCCTGCTCGACTGGCCGCACGCGGCTGTCGTGGCGGGTCTGGAGTACACGCCCGGCGCGGGTACGGCGAGCGCGCGTCGCGAGCTCGAAGGCGGTGCGTACGCGAATGTCACCGTGCAATGCCCTGCCGTCCTGACGCTGCAACTGGGTATCAATACGCCGCGCTACGCGTCGCTGCGCGGCATCAAACAGGCGGCGTCGCGGCCGATCGAAACCATTGCGCCGGACGCGCTCGGCTTGCCCGCCGACGAAACGGGCAAGCAAGGCTCGCTCTCGCGCATCAGACGCGTGTATGTGCCCGAACTCGGCCGCGCGCAGATGATCGAGGGCACGCCAGCCGAACAGGCCGCCCGCCTCGCGGGCATCATCAAGGAATTTCGGGGGGAAGCGTAATGAGCGGCATTCTGGTTATTGCTGAACATCGTCAGGGGCACTTGCGCCCTGTGAGCGTCGAAGTGATCGGCGCAGCCGTCGCTGCGCGAGAAGCGGGCGGCGAACGCGTGACGGTCGCCGTGCTGGGTGCGACGCCCGCCACGTTCGTCGACGCGCTCAAGCTCGCGGGTGTCGACGAGATCGTCACCGTGCAGACCGCGAACGATGCCTTCGACCCTGATACCTATCAGGCTGTTGCGCACGCACTGATCGAGGCACGCAAGCCGTCGCTCGTGCTGCTGCCCCATACGATCGATACGCTGGGTTACGCGGCGCCCCTCGCGGTCAAAGGGAACTACGGCTTCACCACCGACGCGTTCGGTCTGGCGCGCGACGGTGAAAGCTGGATCGCCACGCGCTCCGGCTATGGGCAAAAGGTCAACATGGAGATCGAGTTTCCTGGCCGTGCCACGGTAGTCGTGACCATCCGGCCGGGCGCCTTCAAGGCCCCCGACAGCGCGGCGACGCCCGAAGTCAGCCAGTTCGACGCACCCGCCGTCACGCCACGCAGCCATCACATTTCGTTCGAAGAGCCCGTCGCGAGCAGCGACGTGGATATTGCCGGCGCGGAATTCATCACGTCGATTGGCCGTGGCATCGGCGAAGAAACCCATGTCGAACAGTTCCGCGAGCTGGCGAGTTCACTGGGCGCGACGCTCGGCTGCTCGCGTCCCATCGCCGACTCCGGCTGGCTGCCCAAGGCTCATCAGGTCGGCCAGTCCGGCAAGACGGCGGCGAACTGCAAGCTCTACCTCGCGCTGGGCATCTCCGGCTCCGTGCAGCACATGGCGGGCATGAAACACGTCGAGAACATCATCGCCGTCAACACCGACCCGGAGGCGTCGATCTTCTCGATTGCGAAGTACGGCATCGTGGGTGACATCTTCGATATTGCAGAAGAACTGCGCGGACACTTCTAGGCCCGCACTATGGAAAACCCGGAATGTGCCTGCATTCCGGGTACATAATTATTTTTCAATTGGTTTAAGTTGTTAAACTCAAGCTCGCAACAAACTGGCAACAAAAACAATAAGCCACCGCTCGCACGTTCAAGACATCGCACTGCGCCACACCGCGCAGTTTATGCAGCCATGAGCCCAGGAAGAGCAGATGGTCCCTCACACAGTACTTCTCATCGACGACCACGCGTTGTTTCGCAAGGGCGTCGCGCAACTGATCCAGATGAACCCGGCGTTCGAGGTCGCGGGCGAAGCGACTTCGGGCCACGATGGCATCGAGATGGCCGTCCGGCTCAAGCCGGACGTGGTCCTGATCGACCTGAACATGCCGCGCATGAACGGTATCGAAACGCTGGAAGGCATGCGCGAAGCGGGCGTGGACGCGCGTTTCATCATGCTGACGGTGTCCGACAATGAGCGCGACGTGGTGGCCGCGTTGCGCGCGGGCGCGCACGGCTATCTGTTGAAGGACATGGACCCCGAAGACCTGTGCATATCGCTGCAAAAGGCGCTCAAGGGTACGGCCGTCCTCAGCGAGTCCGTCACGGGCAGTCTCGTTCATGCGCTCTCGGGCGGCCAGCGTATTCCCGCGGCGCAGAACGATCTGACGGCACGCGAGGTCGAAGTGTTCGACCATCTGGTGGCGGGCCTGTGCAACAAGGCCATCGCGCGCAAGCTCGATATCAGCGTGGGGACCGTGAAGGTTCACGTCAAGCACGTGTTGCGCAAGCTCGATCTTCACTCGCGTCTTGAAGCCGTCCTGTGGCAGCAGGAGCACGGCTCGCGTTCGCACCACTGATACAGCGGGGCGCCTTCGCGCCGCCCTGCTTTCCCTTCGTTTGACCGCTTCGGCCGCGTTCGCCACGCACGCGGCAGCGAAGTGCTGCGCGTTCGCCTGCCATGTCGCGGCCCCACTCTCGTTTACCTCTACTCCCCGGGAGGTAGTCCATCAAGGCTGATTGTCACGCCGAATTGGATTGCCAATAATGGGCTTCAATGTGGCGAGCATGTCCGCATGCATGACCGCCCTCGTTTTTCCCGGAGATGTCCACCATGTCGTCATGCCAGCCGCTCGCGGAAAAGGGTCACCAGGTCGAAGCCATCATGCGCGAGCGTGTTCGTGACGGATTCGCTCCGAGCGCGCCCGTGGTCCGCTCATGGACGCGTTGCATCGAAGACTATGGACTCGATCCTGACGTGTGCGTAGCGCCACCCGTGATGACGAGCGCGGAACTTGCGCTGCGCCGCGAGCAGAGCGCCGAACTGGTCGACTGCGCGAAGCTCGAAATGGCGACGCTCTATCAGCAGCTCGGCGATCCCGAACTCGCCGTCGTGATGACGGACGCCGATGGCGTCATCCTGCATCTCGCGTCGTCGCCCGAATTCGCAGGCGAAGTCGAAGACTGGGGCTTGTGCGCGGGCGCCATATGGAACGAACGGGCAGCCGGCACCAACGGCATGGGCACCTGTCTCGCCGAAGGCAAAAGCATCGCCGTGCGCCAGCACGAACACTTCTACCGGCGCTACACCACGCTGACTTGCGCGGCCGCGCCCGTATTCGACGAACGTGGCACGATCGCGGGCGTGCTCGACGTCACGAGCCGCTCACCGCTATTGCAGCAACATTCGCTGGTGCTGGTCGGCATGTCCCGGCAGATGATCGAAAATCGCTTGCTCGATGCACGTCATACGCAGGCCTACCGGATCCAGTTTCACAGCCGCCCTGAGTTCGTCGGCACGCTGCACGCGGGCAAGCTCACGGTCGATGAAGATGGCACGATACTCGGCGCCAATCGCAGCGCACTCGTGCAACTGGGTTTCGTGACGCTCGATGAGATCGCAGGCCAATCCGTCACCGAAATCTTCAATGCATCGCTGAATGAGATCGTGGCGCGCAGTACACGCAGTTCGTTTTATCCCGTCGCGATCTATCGCACGCATGGGTCGAGCCGCTTTTTTGTCGTCGCGCAAGAACCCCGCGATCGCGCCGCGCGCGACGCGATCTCGCCACCCCCTGTCGCCGCTTCGTTCGATGACACGGCGTCCGATCAACCCGCGACGCCCGCACTCGCCCGACGGCCAACGCGCATCACCCGGCCCACAGGCGCATCGCGTGTCGAATTCGGCGACGCGCAGATTGCCAGCCAGTTCGATCTGGGCGCACGCGTGATCGATCGCGGCATTTCCGTGCTGGTTCACGGCGAGACGGGCAGCGGCAAGGAAGTGTTCGCCAATGCGCTGCATGCGGCAAGCGAGCGCAACAGCGGTCCGTTTGTCGCCGTCAACTGTGCTTCGTTGCCGGAACATCTGATCGAGAGCGAACTGTTCGGCTACCGCGCCGGCGCCTTCACGGGCGCGCAACGCGAAGGGCGACGCGGCAAGATTCTGCAAGCCGATGGCGGCACGCTCTTTCTCGACGAGATCGGCGACATGCCGCTCGCGTTGCAGGCGCGCCTGTTGCGGGTGCTGGAAGAACGCGAAGTCACGCCACTCGGTTCCGAAACCGTCGTCAAGGTGGACTTTCAGCTCGTGAGCGCAAGCCACCGTGATCTGGCGGAACTGGTTGAAAGCGGTCAGTTTCGCGAGGACCTGTACTACCGCCTGAACGGCGTGATGCTCGAACTGCCTCCGCTGCGCGCGCGCAAGGACAAGCTTGCGTTGATCCGCCATCTGCTCGAAAAAGAGAACACCCCTGCCCTGCGGATTTCAGCGGACGTGCGCCAGATTCTGCTCGATAGCGACTGGCCCGGGAATATCCGCCAGCTTCGCAACGTGCTGCGCACGGCGGTCGCTCTTTGCGATGGCGATGAACTCACCACGGCCCATCTGCCCGCCTGGCTCGTACAGAGGGAAAAGAACCTGAATCGCCAGCCAGCTGCAAGTACAGCATCCGTGCCGCAAGAAGCCGACGACGACGCCGATGCAGAAGGCGAAACAAATATCGCCGCGCCGCTCAATGCGATCCTGCTGGCCGAACGCGAAGCACTGCTCGCGCTGCTGGACAAGCATCGCTGGAACGTGAGCCAGGTGGCGATCGCGCTCGGCATCACACGCAATACGCTGTACCGCAAAATGAGGCGCGTACACATCAAGACGTGACGCGCCTCTCTTTCACTCAATTCAGCTGGCTTGCAGGCATCTCTTGCCCGGCGATGCCGTGATCGATACGCGTTGAGCCGTGCCATTTGCGCGGCCCGCCTATCAGCTCCGTCAATTCGGCGATCGTGTCGATCACGCGCATGCACGGCAATTCGCTTACCGGGTGGTCGCTGCTGTATCCATAGCTCACACACACCATCGGCATGCCTGCCGCCTGCGCCGCAAGCGCATCCGTCACGCAATCGCCGACAAAGAGCGTATGCGCCGGATCGACACCCAACGCCTCGCAGGCATGCAGAAGCGGATCGGGGTCGGGCTTGTGCGGCAAGCGCGCATCGCCGTCGACGATCATGTCGAACCATGCGTGCAAGCCAAAGCGCCACATCAGCGGCTCGACGAAGCGCGACTCCTTGTTGGTGACTACGCCGAGCTTGAGGCCCATGCCGCGCAAGCTGTCGAGCGTCGATTCGATGCCGGGATACAGTTGCGTCAGTTGATCTTCATGGCGGCAGAGCTGGTGGTAGCACGTCTCGTAGCGGCGCAGAACGAGATCGAGCGTCGAAGCGCGCGCCTCCACACCCAACAGCGTCAACGCGCGGTCGATCAGTATCGCGGAGCCGCCGCCAATCAAGGTCTGCGCAACGCCGGGCGCGAGCAAGGGAAAACCGTTTTCGGTCAGCGCCCGGTTGAGCGCATTGCCGATGTCCGGCGAGGTATGCAACAGCGTGCCGTCTAGATCGAACAGCACGGCATCGATCGGCAGATTGCGCGGCATGACTTGCATGTGTATGTCTCCTGTTGACAGCTAGGGTGTACTTTCCGGCAGAGCGTTCAGGCCGCCCGCTTCTGGCGGTCGATCATCTGCAGGATCATGGGCGTGAAGATCAGTTGCATCGCGAGCCCCATCTTGCCGCCCGGCACGACGATGACATTGGGCCGGCTCATGAAGGAGTCGTGCAGCATCGTCAGCAGATAGGGAAAGTCGATTCCCTTCGGGTTGGTAAAGCGGATGACGACAAAACTCTCGTCGGCGCTCGGAATGTCGCGGGCGGTAAAGGGGTTTGACGTGTCCACCGTCGGCACGCGCTGAAAGTTGACATGCGTACGGCTGAACTGAGGACAGATATGGTGAGCGTAGTCCGGCATCCGGCGCAAGATCGTGTCCATCACGGCTTCCTGCGAATAGCCGCGCAGTGTCTTGTCCCGATGCAGCTTCTGAATCCATTCGAGGTTGATGATGGGGACGACGCCCACCAGCAGATCGGCGTGCTGCGCCACATCGATGCCGCGGCCGACGAAACCGCCGTGCAGTCCCTCGTAGAAAAGCAGATCGGTAGGCGGCTCGATGTCTGTCCACGGCCCGAACATGCCGGGTTCGAGATCGTATTCCGCCGCTTCCGCCTCGTCGTGCAGATACTTGCGCACCCGTCCGCGTCCCGTTGCCGCGTACTCGCAAAACAACGCCGCGAGTTCCTCCAGCAGGTTCGCTTCCGGGCCGAAGTGACTGAACTGGCGGCGGGTTTCCTCCGCCTCTTTCATCGCGACGCGCATCGCGGCACGGTCAAAGCGATGGAACGCATCGCCTTCGACAATCTGCGCATTGAGTTTCTCGCGCCGGAAGATGTGCTGAAAGCTGTTCATCACGGTCGTCGTCCCTGCCCCGCTCGAACCCGTTACCGCGACAATCGGATGTTTGATCGACATGCTCTCACTCCATCTTGCAGTGCTTCGCGCATGAACCCGCACGCGTTACACGCGCGCCTCGGGACGAAACAACGAGCGCTCGTTGAAGAGCGGCGACGTGAACGGCGCGTCCTCGCCTCGCTCGTGCTCGCGGTGGTAACGCTCGATCCGCTCGACTTCGCGCTGCGTGCCGAGAAACATCGGCGTACAGCCATGCGTATCGGCCGCGACGTCGAGCACCCGCACGCGCCCGGTGCTGGCGCATCCCCCCGCCTGCTCGACCAGCCACGCCAGCGCCTGCGCCTGATACAGCAGCGGCTGACGCGAGGCGCGCGGCGCGCAGCGGCTTGCGCGCGGATAAAGACACAGGCCGCCGCGCAGCAGCGTGCGATGCGTATCGGCGACCAGCGACGCAATCCAGCGCGTGTCGATGTCGCGCTGGCGTACGCCCGCGCTGCCGTCCCTGCACTCGCTCACATAGCGCTGCACGGGTGGCTCCCAGAAACGCTCGTTGCCGCCGTTGATCGCCAGTTCGACTCCGTGTTCGGGCATGCGGATCGCCTCGTGCGTCAGCACGAATTCGCCGCGTTCGCGGCACAGCGTGAAGCCATGCGTGCCGCGCCCGACCGTGATCACGAGCAGCGTCGCCGGTCCATAGAGCGCGTAGCCGGCAGCAAGCTGCTTCGTGCCCGTGATCACACATCCGCCGTCGGCCGTGCAGGCGCCCGCGTGCCGTATCGAGAAAATGCTGCCGAGCGCCGCGTTCGAATCGGCATTGGCGGCGCCGTCGAGAGGATCGGCGAACAGCACGTACCGGCCCGCCGACGTTGCGCGCACTGACTGCATGAACGGCGAAACCATGCCCGCGATCTCCGCGCTGCGCTCGCACATCGACGTCATCACATCGTTTGCGGCAACGCTCAACGCGTCGTGAATCGAAGCCGTGGGTCCGTGCAAGAGCGTCTGCGCCGCGCCAATCGCGCCCTGCGCAATGCGCGCCGCGATGGCTTCTACCGCCTGCGCGATCGCCTCGATCACGGTACACAGTCCGGCGGCGTCAGTGGCATGCAAGCCGCCCGGTGCTGCCGCGCGACGGGAAGCAAGATGGTCGGCGAGGAAACTCGACAGTGTTACTTGTGCAGGGTTCACGGTTGCCTCGTGTCGCGTTGATTGAACGGGAAGCCTGGTGCAATTCGTGCATTCATCGTGACTCCTCGATCGTCGGTTGCTTGCGATGACCCTCTGGCAAACACGGTAAGCCAGTGGACCTTCAAGAGAAATTCAGTAATTTTTATTTGCGCTGTAAGCGATGCTTATCTGCTGCGGCATGGAGTCCTGATCATGCTTAACCTGCTCCGCAACCTCACGCTGCGCCAGTTGCAGATCTTCTCGGCGGCATCCCAGTACGAGAACTTCGCCCGGGCCGCCGAAGACCTGCACCTGACGCAGCCCGCCGTCTCGATGCAGATCAAACAGCTCGAAGAGGCCATCGGGCTGCCGCTGTTCGAACGCATCGGCCGGCGGCTCACGCTCACGGAAGCGGGCGCCACGCTGTCGCACCATGCGAAGCGGATTCTCGGCGACATCAAGGACGCCGAAGATGCGATGCGCTCGCTCTCGTCGGCGGATGGCGGCACCATTTCCATTGGCCTAGTCAGCACCGCCCGCTATTTCATGCCTCGGCAAATCTCGCGCTATGCGGAGCGTTATCCGAAAGTCGATATCCGCTTTTCGATTGGCAACCGCGATGCGCTGCTGCGCCAGTTGCAAGACAACGCGATCGATCTCGCCGTGATGGGACGCCCACCCGCCGAACTCGACGCGCACTGCGAACCGCTCGCCTACAACCCGCACGTGATCGCCGCCTGTACGACGCATCCGTTCGTCGATGCATCGCGCTTCGACTTGCACGAATTGCGCCATGACACCTTCCTGATGCGTGAGCCAGGGTCCGACACGGCAGCCGTCGCGATGGAAATGTTCCAGCAGCATCTGTTCACGCCCGCTCGAAGGCTCGCGCTCGACAGCCATGAAACCGTCAAGCAGGCCGTGGTCGCGGGCATGGGCGTAAGCGTCTTGCCGCTGCACACGCTGCGGCTCGAACTGCTGGCGCGCGAGGTGTCGATCCTGCAGGTGAACGGCACGCCCATCGATCGCGTCTGGCACGTGGTGCATATGAACGCGAAGCAGATGTCGCCCGCCTGCGTCGCATTCCGGCGCTTCCTGATCGAGAAGACGGGCGCGTACCTGGAAGGACAGTTCGCTGACCTCACACCCCGCGCCCACGCCGCGAGTCCCTTCGCGCAGACATGAAGCAAAGTGTCACCGATTCTGCACAAGGTTCGACAGTGCAACTCGCTGCCCGCCTGGCGACCTGCTGGAAATTCACGCTGCGTGCGCGCACAGCGCACAGGCGCTTGAAGTCGATAGCCGCGCACATGGCATAACGCTTGCGTTGAAGGCCCCGGAACAATCACCCGTCAAGGGATTGGGGAACGCGCATATGAGCCGACATGCGATGGCTGAATCGACTGCAAAGCACACCAGCATCGTCACCGTGAATGCGCCCGGCCGGCTGCATCTGGGGTTTCTCGATCCGGGTGCGTCGTTGGGGCGACGCTTCGGCAGTCTGGGGCTCGTGATCGGCGGCATCAGCACGACGCTCGACGCACGGCTCTCCGTCGACGACGACGATCACTACACCGCCGAGCCTGGCGCTCGCGATGAACTGCCGCGCGTACGCGCCCACATCGAGACGCTGCGCAACCTGACGGGCAACGATGCGCCCATCGACGTGCGGCTGCGGCGTACGTTGCCCGCGCATGCGGGCCTCGGCTCCGGCACGCAGCTCGCGCTCACGGTCGGGCACGCGTTTGCTCGCCTGTATGGGCTCGACCTGAGCGCAACACAACTGGCGCCCGCGCTCGCGCGCGGTGCGCGCTCGGGCGTGGGTATCGCCGGGTTCGAACGCGGCGGCCTGATCGTCGATGGCGGTCCGCGCGGGCCGGGCGTGCTGCCGCCCGTCCTCTCGCGATTCGACTTCCCGTCTTCGTGGCGCGTGATGCTCGTGTTCGACGAATCGCGCACAGGGCTCTCGGGGCCGGCCGAACACCAGGCGCTCGCCGCCTTGCCGCCGTTTCCCCAGGCGCTCGCTGCGCATGCCTGTCACCTGACGTTGATGCAGATACTGCCCGCCGTCGCGGAACGCGAGTTCGCGCCGTTCGCGCAAGGCGTGAGCGCGCTGCAGGACGGCATCGGCCGATACTTCGCCAAGTCGCAAGGCGGTATTTATACGAGCCCCGCAGTCGGGCGCGTACTCGACTGGATCGGCGCGCGCTACTGCGCGGGCGTGGGTCAGAGTTCGTGGGGACCGACGGGCTTCGCCATCATGGAATCGCAGGAAGAAGCCGAACACGCCTTGCGCTCCGCGCGCGAGGCGGCGGCGATCGACCCCGGGCTGCGAGTCGAGATAGTCAGCGGACTCAACTCGGGGGCCACCGTCACCTGGGCGTCGGCCCGGGATTGATCCACCTGTTTGACGAGGAAACATGGAACGCAAACACATTCTCCACATGTTCACGCCCGGCCGGCAGATGAGCCCGTTCGATGTGAACATGGCCGTCGATGCCGGATACCAGGTCGTCGTGCCGTACACCGACGTCGATGCCAGGATGATCGGACCGCTGACCCAGGATGCCATTTTTTCGCGCGGCCCCAAAGGGGTCGCGCATACGGGCATCTTTATCGGCGGACGCGATGTGATGCTGGCCGTGGACATGCTGCGCCTGTCGCGCGAGGCCATGGTGCCGCCGTTCGAAGTCTCCGTGTTCGCCGACCCGAGCGGATCGTTCACGACGGCGGCGGCGCTCGTCGCGAGTGTCGAGTGGCAATTGCGCAGTACCTTCGACACGGGACTCGACGGCAAGCGCATTCTCGTCTTCGGCGGAACGGGACCCGTGGGGCTTATTGCCGGCGTGCTCGCCGCGCAGGCAGGCGCGCGCGTTGCGCTGGCCAGCAGCCGCGGGCTCGATGCCGCGCGCGAAGCATGCGAGCGTGCCGGCGCGCGCTTTGGCGCGCAACTCGAAGGCGCCGACGCGAGCAGCGCAGAAGCCATCGGCGCGACCTTAAGTTCCGTCGACGTCGTATTCGCCACGGCTGCCGCCGGTGTCGAAGTGATGAGCGCGCAGCAGGTAAACCGCGCGGCCCGCCTGCTCGTGGCCGCCGATGTGAACGCCGTGCCGCCCGCAGGGATCGCAGGCGTCGGCGTCATGGACAACGGCAAGCGTGTCGGTCAGCACGACGCGCTCGGCATCGGCGCACTCGCGATCGGCAACGTCAAATACGAAGTGCAGCAGCGGCTCTTCATGCAGATGCTCGCCGCGAAAGAGAAGGTCTATCTGGGCTTCGACGACGCGCTCGACATGGCCCGCCGCGTGGTCACCGAGCGCTCGTCGCTCGCCACGGCCTGACGACATCATGTCGCCCCCTGTCGTCGTGGCTGCCGCGCTCTGCGCCCGCATGCTGGCCGAATCGGCGCGGCGCGCGGGCTGGCGCGTGATCGTGCTGGATCTGTTCGGCGACACCGACACGCGGCGCGCGTCGGGCATGTGGCATCCCATCGGCGACCCGGCGTCGTTGTCGATCGATCCGCAGCGCACACGCGAAGCGCTCGACGCCGCAAGTCGAACGCCGAATGTGATTGGCTGGATCGCAGGTGCGGGTTTCGAAGCGCATCGCGATCTGCTCGACGACAGGCGCATCGCACTTGCGATGATCGGCAATACGCGTGAATCGTATGATGCCGTGCGCGACCCAGTGCGATTCTTTGCGCTGCTGGACGATGCAGGGATACCTCATCCCGAGACACAGTTGCAAGCGCCTGTCGACCCGGCGGGATGGCTTGAAAAGGATGCCAATGGAACGGGCGGCATGCATATTCGCCATGCCGCGCAAAGGCATGCCACCGGCGCATCGCGCGGTGGCCGGTATTTTCAGCGTCATCAGCCTGGCCGTTCGATGTCAGCGCTTTTCATTGCCGATACGCGCAAGGCCACGATCATCGGATTCAACGAACAACTGATCGTCCCGCATGGCGGGCAGCCGTTCGTTTATGGCGGCGCCATCGGGCCTGTCGACGTGCCGGATGCCGTTCGCCAGCAAATCGCGGCCGCCGTGAATGCGATCGTCTCGCGCACGCGGCTCAAGGGGCTCAACAGCCTCGACTTCATTGTCGATGGCGAGCGTTGCTTCGTGCTCGAAGTCAACGCGAGACCTTCGGCTACGATGTCCCTCTATGAGCGCGGCTCTAATCGTTCGCTGCTATCGCTGCATGTGCGTGCGTGCGCAGGCGCATCACTCGACGCCGACATGTCGAGCGCCGCCGCGCAGACGGAATCGCTATGCGGGGAACAGATCGTCTTCGCCGATCGCGACCGCACGGTGTCGCCCGAATTCGTCCAGCGCGCGCTGAATCTCGGCTGGTGCCACGACATCCCAGTCACGGGCAGTTTCATCGCGGCAGGCGCGCCGTTGTGCAGCGTATCGGCTGTCTGTGCGCACGGCACCCAGACGGCCACAGTGCGCGCCGAACTCGCCGCCCGTGCGGCAACCATTGCCTCCATCGACACCACCAGGAAACCTGGCCATGCAGACCTCCTCCTCTCTCGCTGATGTTTCGACATCGGCGGCTGCGTCGTCTTCTACTCTGAGCGTCAACACATTGGTGCGGCCTTTGATCGCCAGTTTGCTGGAGCGGCAAGCTGAACTGGGCATCGCGGTTCAGCGCGACGCACACGGCGTCACGATCATCGATGCCGGTATCGATACGCCCGGCAGCGTCGCCGCCGGCATCGCGATCGGCGAAATATGCATGGGTGGTCTGGGCCGTGTCGCGCTGCGAGCCGCCGCGTCACGCAACGCGTCGGACGAATGGCCGACCTTCGTCGACATCGCCAGCGCGCAACCCGTGCTGGCTTGTCTAGCCTCGCAGTACGCGGGCTGGAGTCTCGCGGCCAGCAAAGAAGAAACGGGCGGCAAGAAATTCTTTGCGCTCGGCTCAGGACCGGCGCGCGCGCTCGCCTGCAAGGAAGCGCTGTTCGATGAGCTGGCTTATCGCGACGTCGTGGCGACGGGCTGTCTCGTGCTCGAAGTGGACCGCGCGCCACCCGCAGTCGTCATCGAGAAGATCCTGCGCGACTGCAAGCTGCAGCCGCGCAATCTCACGCTGATTCTCACGCCGACAGCAAGCCGCGCGGGCACCACGCAAGTGGTCGCGCGCGCGCTCGAAGTCGCGCTGCACAAGGCGCATGAACTGGGTTTCGAGCTCAACGACATTTGCGAAGGTTCCGCCAGCGCGCCGTTGCCGTCGCCCGCCGAGGACCCTGTCGAGGCCATGGGCCGCACCAACGATGCCATCCTGTACGGAGGCCGTGTCCATCTCACCGTGACGGGCAATGACGAAGCGGCCCGCGAACTTGCGCGAGCGCTGCCCTCGTCGGCGTCGAAAGACTTTGGCCGCCCGTTTGCAGATGTATTCAAGGAGTACGAATACGATTTCTACAAGATCGATCCCGCACTCTTCGCGCCCGCCGAAGTCTGGGTGAGCAATCTCGCCACGGGGCGCACCTTCCACGCGGGCACAACGCGTTTCGATCTTCTGCGTCCGCTCTGGCTCGAAGAGGTCTGAGATGACAGGCACCGCGCTCGCCGTCGCGATCATGACGGACGAAACCGGCTGGCATACGTCGCGCCTCAAGCGCGCACTGCGTACACGCGGCGCGACCGGCCGCTGCATCGATCTTGCCGATTGCCGCTTCGACACCACGCACGCACCGCACGGACTCGTGATTCCGGGCTATGGGCGCGGACTGCCCGATGCCGTCATCGTGCGTGGCATCGCGGGCGGAACATTCGAACAGGTCACCGTGCGGCTCGGCATCCTGCACGCGCTGCGGGAACTCGGCGTGCCCGTCTACAACGACGCGCGCGCGATCGAACGCAGTGTCGACAAATCGATGACCACGTTTCTGCTGCATCGGGCGGGTATTCCGACGCCACCCACCTGGGTCACCGAATCCGCTCCAGTCGCACAACGCGTGTTGATGCGCGAAAGCGCCACAGGTCATGATCTCGTGATAAAGCCGCTATTCGGCTCGCAAGGCAAAGGCATTGCACGGATCGGCGCGACCGGCGAGGGTTGCGAACCGCTGCCTGCACTGAAAGCGTATGGGCAGCTCGCGTATTTGCAGCGTCTGGTGAAGCCCATCAGCACACCCGGCTACGACTGGCGCGTGATGGTGATCGGCGGCAAGGCCGTGACCGCCATGCGCCGGGTCAGTGAGCATTGGGTGCATAACGTCGCACAAGGCGCGCACTGCGAAGCGGCCGAACTCCACGAACCGCTCGCGACACTCGCAGAACGCGCCAGCGCCGCGCTCGGACTCGACTATGCAGGCGTCGACCTGATTCCGTGTGACGACAATCCATACGGCGCGACCGTCATCGAAGTCAATGGCGTCGCGGCGTGGCGCGGGCTGCAAACGGTGACGCCGTTCGATATCGCGGGCTGTATCGTCGACGATCTGTTGAACCGCCGGATGGCGCTTGCGGATCGAGCAAGCCACGTCAAGGAAGTCGCGTGATGCTCGAGGCCCGCCCGCATCTGATCGAGCAAGCGTTCGTGTGGGCGTGTACGCTCGACGTCGCCTGCGCGAAGCCCGGCAACGTCAGCTTCGGTGCGCCCGGCCACCGGATGACGGCCGACCTTTTCATTGCCAGCGCACAGGCGGCTCGTGCTGCGTTGACGGGTCGAGGCACTTCGGTGGGTGAGCGGATCGAACGCGCGGTGAGTCTTTCGATGAGCGCCGCCGGGTGCAATACCAACCTGGGTATCGTGTTGCTGTGCGCGCCGCTCGCGCACGCGTTCGAAGCGACGCAACCGACGCACGCAACACCCACCGCGCACGATGCCCGCCTCGCGCTACAAGCTACCCTCTCCCGTCTGGATATCGCCGACGCACGCGCCGCCTATCGCGCGATTGCGCTCGCCAATCCGGGCGGTCTCGGCGACGCGCCCAGCCAGAACGTCGGCACCGAACCGACGGTCGATCTGCTCAGCGCGATGGCGCTCGCAAGCGACCGCGACAGTATCGCGCGGCAATACGCGAACGGTTTTGTCGATGTGCTTGGATTTGGGCTCACGCAGTTTCGCGCAGCATTGGACGTTGGCCCCGTCGATCAACCGAGTCTGTTGCGAGCGGTGCTCAGAACCTGGCTTGGCTTTCTATCGCACTGGCCCGACTCGCATATCGCGCGCAAGCATGGGATCGCGCTTGCGCGGCAGGTCAGCGACGATGCCCGCGTGTGGCATGCTCAGGCCGAGTTGGACCCCGTCGAACTCGCAGCATGGGACAACGCGCTGAAACGCGGCGGTATCAATCCGGGCACGACCGCGGATCTCACGGTCGCGACGCTGTTTGCGGCTGCATGCCTCGACCCGTCACTACTGCGCGTTACCTGCACGCCAGCCGAAAGCTGCATGTAGATGCGGGCACGCGCAGCCAGCGCATGCAGTGCTCACGGCCACCGCACGGTCCGTTCGATCGTCACGCCCACCGCTTTCACGTTCGCGAACTTGTTCGGCTTCGCAAGCGACACGCGCACCCAGTGCGCGCCAAAATCGACGAGCAGCATCTGCGCAACCGACTCCGCCAGCGCTTCCAGCAATTGCATCTTGTGCGCGGCGAGCAGCGACTCCAACGCAGCGTGGACTTTGCTGTAGTCGATCGTATCGCCGATCCGGTCCGTGTCGCAGGCGTGACTGTGCGGCACGCCTGCCCACAGATCGATGCGCACGGGTTGCCGGTCGTGCAGTTCGTCGGGGTCGATGCCGATCACCGTCTCACCCTCAAAGCCTTCGATAAAGATGAGGTCCATCTCGGATGAAGCGAGATGCGGCCGCTCAATCACATTCCTGTCGATCACGTTCATTTTGGGTTCCTCATAGACGGTCCGTCGCGTGTTCTCATGCAAGAAGCGGCCCAGGCACGAATGTCGCAAGCAATTGACACGAACGCCCTCGCAGGAACCCACGCGCATCGCGCAAGCAGGCCACGCCGCCGCATCAGGCGCGAGTCCCGGCCGGCAAGACAGCACGTCACGCGGCAAGAGGTTGATGACGAGGGGTCGCACTATGTATCGCAAACTGAACAACCTGGCTGCCGGACCGACCATGACCCACACGCGCTCCTTGCCCTACGACATCGACACCGCCCCAGCCCGTTTTGCGTGGGCGTTGACGGGCTCCGGTCACGGGCTGGTCGAATCGCTGGAGATTGCGGCCACGCTTCTGCCGCACGTCGATCTGTTCCTGTCGCGCGCGGCGCAAGAGGTACTGCCGCTGTACCAGATCGACCTCGCGCAACTCAAGCAGCGCTTCCGGGTATTCCGCGACAACAGCGCGAGCGCCGTGCCCGTCGGGATGCTGTACGACGAGACGCGCTATCACACGGTCGTCGTCGCGCCCGCCACCAGCAACACCGTCGCCAAATGCGCGTTCGGCATCTCCGATACGCTGCCGACCAACATGTTCGCGCAGGCGGGCAAGCTGGGCATCCCGGGCATCGTGTTCGCATGCGATACCCAGCCTGTTGTCGTCACGAAGAGTCCGCTCGACTGGGTAGAACTGCGGCCACGCAATATCGAACTCGACAACGTAGCGCGCTTGAGGCAGATCGATCATTGCCACGTTGTGTGCTCGCTGGAGGAACTGCGCGCCGCGCTCGACGCACGCATCGCCGACATTCGCATCCCGACGGGCGCACCCGACTCGTGCTGCGCGAGCGCCTGATGGAACACATCGTCTTCCTCACCGGCCGCCTTGCGCAACCCGGACTGGAGCGCGTATTACGCAGTCTCGCGCCCGCGCCATTCAGCTGGGAGATTCGCGAGATCGGACTTCAGGTGGCGGCGCTCATGACAGCGGATATGATCCGCCGCCGGGTCGCTGCCCCGCTTGCGGCCGACCGCGTGATCGTCCCCGGACGATGCCGCGGCGATCTCGACGCGCTGTCCGCACACTACGGCATCCCCGTGCAGCGCGGCCCCGAAGAGCTGAAGGATCTCCCCGCATGGTTCGATTGCACGGCACGCCCCGTGGACCTGTCGAAACACGATATCGCGATCTTCGCGGAGATCGTCGATGCGCCCCGTCTCGGCGTCGATGCAATCTGCGCGCGCGCGGCGCAGCTACGGGCCGACGGCGCCGACGTGATCGACCTCGGCTGTCTGCCGGCCACGCCGTTCCCGCATCTCGCCGATGCCGTCCATGCCCTGAAGGCACAAGGGCTCCAGGTCAGCGTGGACTCGATGGATGTGAAGGAACTGGTGCGCGGCGGCCGCGCGGGCGCGGACTATCTGCTTAGCCTGACAGCCGACACGCTCTGGGTTCTCAACGAAGTCGGCTCGACGCCCGTGCTGATTCCGCGCAAGCCCGGCGACGAAGCATCGTTGTACGACGCCATCGACATGATGATGCAACAGGGCCGGCCCTTTCTCGCCGACCCGATCCTCGACCCGCTGCCCTTCGGGCTTTTGAAATCGCTCACACGCTATCAGCGGCTGCGCGATCGCTATCCCGACGCGCCGCTGCTGATGGGCACGGGCAACGTCACGGAACTCACGGAAGCCGACACCAGCGGCATCCACGCGATCCTGCTCGGCATCGGTGTCGAATTGAACATCGCGGGCATTCTCACCACGCAAGTGAGCGGCCATGCGCGCTGCGCGATACGCGAAGCCGACGTCGCCCGACGCATGATGTACGCGGCCCGCGAACTCCAGACGCTGCCCAAAGGCCTCACCGACCAGTTGATGACGGTACACGCCAGGCGCCCTTTTCCCGATACGCCCGAAGAAATCGCGGCGACGGCAGCGGCGATCCGCGACCCGAACTTCCGCGTGCAGGTATCGACTCACGGCGTACACGTGTACAACCGCGACGGCCACCATCTCGACACGGATGCGTTCGCCCTGTGGCCACATCTTCATCTGGAAGCAGATGGCGCGCACGCGTTCTACATGGGTGTCGAACTCGCGCGCGCCGAACTCGCCTGGCGGCTTGGAAAACGCTATAGCCAGGATCAGCCGCTGGAATGGGGATGCGCGAGCGAGCGCGGAGCGAGCGATCTGCTCGCGCAATGCGCGCCCGGCACGACACGCAGAAAGGAAGCCTGACGATGATCCACGAAACCATAGTCACGACCCTATCGCCGGGCGGCGAGCCGCATTGCGCGCCGATGGGCGTGCGCCACGAAGGCGACACGTTCATCCTGATGCCGTTTCTGCCATCCGCGACATTCGACAACATCATTTCGACGGGCTGTGCCGTCGTCAACTTCACGACCGACGTACGCGTGTTTGCCGGCTGCGTCACGGGCCGCCGCACATGGCCGACGCTTCCCGTCCATCACGTGCCGTGCGTGCGCCTCGCCGCCACGCTCGCGCACGCCGAACTGCGTCTGGTCTCGGTCGGCGGCGATCCGCAACGCCCCACGCTGGTCATGGAACGCGTCGCCATGTGTACGGACGCGCCGTTCACCGGTTTCAACCGCGCGCAGGGCGCTGTCATCGAAGGCGCGGTGCTCGTCAGCCGGCTCTCCATGCTGCCGCGCGAGAAAGTGGAATCGGAAATCGCATACCTCTCCATCGCCATCGACAAGACGGCTGGCCCGAGCGAACAGCAGGCCTGGCAGTGGCTGATGGAAGCGGTCGACGTCTTTTACGCGCGGTCGGCTGCGACCGCGCAAGTCTTTTCAGAGGAGGCCCTATGATTCGTATGCTCGCCAGTGTGCGCGACCTCGACGAGGCGCGCGACGCCGCTCAGGCCGGCGCGGATCTGATCGATCTGAAGGAGCCTGGCGCGGGCGCGCTCGGCGCCGTCGCAGCGCCGCGGATCGCGCACGTCGTGCAGTCCCTGCGTGCCGAGCATCCCGGTCTGCCCATCAGCGCCGCCGTTGGCGATCTGCGTCCGGGTGACCACGCATCGCTCGAATATCGCGCATCGCAAGTCGGACGCTGCGGCGTCGATTATGTGAAAGCAGGCATACCCGCCGATAGCGCTTCGTTCGATCTCGCGCTCCGAAGCCTCACGTATATGCGAAGCCTGCACTGGAATATGGTCCCCGTGCTGCTGGTGGACAACGGCCTCGATCTGCGGATCGTCGAACAGGCATGCGAACTGCGTTTTGCGGGCGTGATGGTGGATACGGCCAGCAAGCGACGCGGCGATCTGTTTCAATGCGTCCCGCTGGCCGTGCTCGACAGCATGGTGCAGATCGCGCGCGTCCACAACGTGATGGCGGGGCTGGCGGGCGCGCTGCTCAGCAAGCACGTGCCGTTGATCCGCGCGCTCGGTCCCGACATCGCCGGTTTCCGGACGGCGCTATGCGACGGGTCGCGCACCGGCCGGCTCAATGCGGCGCGCGTGCGCGATCTGCGCGCGCAACTCCTGGGCTCCGCGCGCGCGGCCAACGATACCGGCTTCGAGGTACGGGCTCAGTCGGCTGTCGCGTGAAGCAGGCGGTCGCGCACGCGCGACCCGTCGTTCCGGTTCACGATGTCGACGGGATACGGCGCGTCGCGCGTGAAGCCGGCGAACGAGCGGTCGATGATGCCCTGCGCCGCATAGGCTTCGCTCGTGCGCGCGGGTTCGACCTCACACGACTTCACGATCACTAGCCGTTCGGCGTTCAGCCGGTTGGCGAGCCATGCGGCGAGACTGTCCGAGCTGACATCCCAGGTGGTCAGCCGGTTGGGTTCCTGAAACAGCAGGTCGAGCGGCGCCCACACGGCGACGCGGCCAGCGCGCAACGCCTCGCGAATCTGCGCATCCGTCGCGGCGATCACGAGACGACGGCACAGGCCCTGCATCATCAGCGCGTATTGCGCCATCCCGAGCACGGCCATGTTGTGCGCGGCGACATCGTCGAAACGCCAGACGGCCTGATGCTCGCGTGCCTGGTCGGCGAACTCGCCGCCGCCCGGCACGATCACGACCCGCCCACCGCCGAATTCGCTCAGGTGCTGCAGCCATTCTTTGAGCAACGGGTCACGGCTCAGACTGCCGCCAATTTTCACCACCCACATAGGCGCTCCGTGTGCGGAGATGGTAGTTGTTCAGACCGTTGCGTCGGCCATGTGCGCTTCGTCGGCGCGCAGAAGGGCGACAGCGACGGCTGGCGCACAGACCTGCGCCCAGCCGGCAGCCGTTTCGTCCGCTTTCGTTAGCGACGAGAAGGCGATCACATCGCGCCCGAACTGCGCCGCCAGTTCATCCGCGAGGAACGCACCGCAGCCCGCCGACACCAGCACCACATCGTGCCCCAACCCGACGCGCCCGAGCACCTGGGCGAGATTCGTCGACAGATGCGCAAGCTGTGCCTTGCGCCATTCGCGAGCGAAGCTCTCCCAGTCGGCCATCGATGCATCGCGCGCATCGCGCCCGATCATGCGAGCAAGACGCTGGCAGCTTGCCATGCGATCCTTCGCGCCGCCGTCGGCCGTGGGATGCTGGTCGTGCAGTGGGTCGAGTTCACGCGTCAGACGGTAGACGTCGGCCGTCGTGGCAAACAGTTCGTTCATCACGTTGTGCGGTTCGCCGCGAAAGCGGATGCGCTGCGAGAGCGCGCACAGCGGCGTACGCACGACACCCTGATAAACAAGCTCGCCGGATTTGAGCCGCCCTGCGTCGTCCATCCCGCGCGAGGCGAGCACGCCTTCGCGGATCGCAATGAAATCCGTGGTCGTGCTGCCGATGTCGACGAGCACGGCGGCGGGGACACGCGAAGCAATCAGCGCCGCCGTCGCATGCCAGTTCGCGGACGCGACGTCGGCCCAGTATTCGAGGACGGCTTCGTGCGGCTGCCATCCTGACCGGCCGGCATAGAACGAAGCGTCTCGCCCGAAGCGGCTCGCCAGTCTGCCCGCGAGCGCGGCGACGCCCGCCTCGCGGTTAGCGAAGATGTCCGCCATCTCGCCGCTCATCGTCACGGCATGCTCCGCGTCACCGTGATCGGGCCAACGCTGCGCCGCTTCATCGAATACGGCGTCGAGGTGGACCATGCCCTGCCAGAGCGGGCAGACCCATTGCATCACATCGGATACGCGCCCGGCCTCGATGCGCGCTGCCTTCACATGTGCGCCGCCGATGTCCCAACCGATCACGAGATCACGCGGCATAGCGCCTCCGGTTGAAGTCGTCGTCCAGATCGAAGTGTTGCGCGACGATGCTTGCCGCGATATTGGCTTCCACCGAGCCGGCCAGTGCCGCATAGGCGCACGTCACGCGCGGGTTGACTTCGATGACGACGGGGCCGCGTTCCGGATGCCACACGAAATCGATGCCCACGAAACCAGCCAGGCCCGGAAGCGCGCGAGCCACGCGCGCAGCCAGCGAGCGGCACGCCCCCGCCATTTCGCTCGACAGAGGAATCGCGTTCGCCGTCAGGCCTTCATAGGCGAGTTGGCCGTCACGCACGCCGATGTGTTGCCGGTTGATGCTGAGTAGCTCCGCGTGGCCTCGCGTGCAAAGCAGCGAGAGACTGAACGCATCGCCGGTGATCCATTCTTCCAGCGTCACGCGCTCTTGCGCGGCGGCGCGACGCAGGAACACGTATTCCGCCATCCGGTAGTCGTGAAAGACGCGTGTATCGACGGCGCCCGCGCCGTCGTCGGGCTTCACGACCCAGGCGCTCGCGTTGCACGCGGGATCGAGCGGCGCGTCCACCGACCATGCACGCGGCGTGGCGATACCAGCCAGAGCGAGATACCGCGCCGTGCGGCGTTTGCTGCTCGCGATGCGCACGGCCGCGGCGTTGCAGCCGATCCATCGGTCGGGTCCGACGGCTTCGCATAGCGCGCTCAGCACGCCGCCCGTCTCCGGCGCGATCACCCATACGGCGTCGTGACGGCGCGCTTCGGCTGCGATGAAGCGCGTCGGCGAAATCGCAAACGGCGCGGAACACCATTCGATTGCGCGCGACGTAGCCGCTGCGTCATGGACTTCGTCATGACCCGCGACGCAGGTCAGTGCGATATGGCCTGACCGCGCGAGATCACGTGCGACGGCATCGCGCATCGCCCTGCCCTGCATCCGCAGTTCCGGCGCGATCCATTCGTCCACGCAGCCATCGGCGCTGAGATATTCGTATAGCAGGATGTTTTTCATCGCTCGCTTCCCGTGCAGGTGATTGCGCTTCCCATCTGCCGTATTCATGTTCCATGCCATCCGTCGATGCGCTGTGCGCGAGCAATGGTGTCCACGGTATCGAGCCATGCGCGAACGAACGACGCGTGACAGTCTGCATCGCGCGCGGCGCAAAACACATCGAATGCGCGCCACGCGTGCATGCCGCGCCATTCGCGTTTGTCCGGTAAGGCGAAGGCGCTTCGCAGAACCACAACGGATGGCATATGAGTTGCTGATAGCCGGACATGACCTCTATCAGTTCACCTACGTCCTGGACGTGTCCGTTCTGCCCGCTGTTATGCGATCGTCTTTCGATCACGGCGGGCGAGACGTTGACCCTGACGGGCACCGATTGCCCACGTGCGACGCGGGCACTCGCGCAGTTCAGCGCGCGTCCCGCACACGCACAGCCGATGCACGACGGCAAGCCGATCGCATTCGACGATGCCATCGGCCTCGCGGCCCAATGGCTCGCGCAAGCGAAGCAACCGTTATTCGCGGGCATGGCCACCGATGTGGCGGGCACGCGAGCGCTGTATCGCCTGGCCAACGCGAGCGCCGCTATCATCGATCACGCCCACGGCCGCTCGTTGATGCACGGCCTGACGGCGATGCAGGACCGCGGCGCATTCACGACCACGCTTTCCGAAGTGCGCGCGCGCTCGGACCTGATTGTCTGTTTCGCGTCGACGCCCACGGCGAGATACCCGGCGTTCTTCAAACGTTGCGCGGTCGGCGCTAAGCCGGCCGATGCAACAGGCCCGGCACGGCGCGACGTGATCTTCGTCGGCAGCGAGATCGACGCGAACCTCGAATCTATGGCGCAGCCCGGCACGGTCTCTCAACGCGCCATCCCGTTGCAAGGCGATCTGTACGAGACCATTGCGCTGCTGAACGCGCGGATCGATTCGCTTCTGAAAGACCAGCCGATGCCAGGCAATGCGCCTGCACTCGAGTCGCTCGCCGTGCATATGCTCGCGGCGCGTTACGTCACGCTCGTCTGGTGTGCGGCCGATTTGCCTGGCAGCCATGCGACGCTGCTAGTCGAGGGGCTGGACCGTCTGGCCAAGTCGATCAACCTGAAGACACGCGCAGGCTGCCTCGCGCTCGGCGGAGACGACGGCGCCGCGACCGTCAACCAGACGCTCACGTGGATGTCCGGTCTGCCGCTGCGCACGGGCGTGCATCGAGCCGGTCTCGAACACGATCCGCATCGCTATGACACACAGCGGTTACTCGACGACCATGCCGTCGATGCTCTCGTCTGGGTCGCAAGCTTCGGCCCCGACCTGCCGCCGCCACAATCCGACATGCCGACGATCGTGCTGGGCCATCCCGGCCTCGCGGCATCGTCCACCGATCGTCACGGGCCGACGCTCTTCATGCCCGTCTCGACGCCCGGCATCGGTTCCGCCGGTCATCTGTTCCGCACGGACGGCGGCGTCGTGCTGCCGCTCGTGCCCGTGTATGAGGACAGCTTGCCCACCGTCGCGCATGTAGCCACGCAGATCGCGCATGCGCTGGCGGCACCGCATTCACACGCACTATCAACCGCAAAGGAGCCCGCCCGATGAGCACGTTCCGATTGCGCGGCGGCCGCGTGTACGACCCCGCCTCACGCATCGCCGGGCAGATCGGCGACATCTGCGTGCGTGACGGCCGGATCGTCGATCTGCCCGAACAGGAATCCGTCGATTGCGAATACGATGCCTCGGGCATGGTCATCATGGCGGGTGGCATCGACATGCATTCGCATATCGGCGGCGGCAAAGTCAATCTCGCGCGCCTGCTGATGCCGGAGGATCATCGCGGCCGCCGCGCTTCCGACAATCCACTCGAACTCGCCTCATGCGGCGACTGCACGCCGGGTACGCTCGCGACGGGCTACCGATACGCCGAGATGGGTTACACGGCGGCATTCGAGCCGGCGATGATCGCATCGAACGCGCGCCACACGCACCTCGAAATGGGCGACACGCCGATCATCGATCACGGCGCCTACGTGATGCTCGGCAACGACGAACTGTTCTTGCGCATGCTGGCCGGGCAGACCGACTACGAACGCCTGCGCGACTACGTCGGATGGTCGATTCACGCGACCCGCGCGCTCGGCGTGAAAGTCGTCAATCCCGGCGGCATTTCGGCATTCAAGTTCAACCAGCGCAGTCTCGATGTCGACGAGCACCATACGCACTACGGCATCACGCCTCGCGACGTGCTGCATGTGCTCTCTCGCGCGCTCACCGATCTCGGCGTGCCGCACCCGCTGCATATTCACGCAAGCAATCTGGGCGTGCCGGGCAATATCGATTCGACGCTCGCCACCATCGATGCGCTCGAAGGTCTGCCCGGCCATCTCACGCATATTCAGTTTCACAGCTACGGCAACGACGGTCCCCGGAAGTTTTCGTCGGCGGCGCACCGGATCGCGGAGGCCGTCAACGCGAACCCGAACATCTCGATCGACGTAGGCCAGATCATGTTCGGTCAGACAGTCACGGCGTCGGGCGACATCATGAAGCAGGTCAAGCAGGCCGCCTTCGCGTCGCCGCGCAAATGGATCGCGGGCGATATCGAATGCGATGCGGGCTGCGGTGTGGTGCCGTTTCGCTACCGTGAAACCAGCTACGTCAACGCGCTGCAGTGGACGATCGGCCTGGAGCTTTTCCTGCTGGTGAACAACCCCTGGCAGATCACACTCACGACCGATCATCCGAACGGCGGCCCGTTCACGAGCTATCCGCATCTGATCCGCCTGCTGATGGACAAGTCGTTCCGCGACGAACAACTGGCGAAGCTTCATCCCGATGTTGCCGCTCAGTCGCCGCTTGCCAGCCTGAAACGCGAACTCGACCTCAACGAGATCGCCATCCTGACCCGCGCCGCGCCCGCCCGGCTGCTTGGGCTGAAAGATCGTGGCCGGCTCGATGCGGGCGCGGCCGCCGATATCGCCGTGTATCGCGAGCATGCCGACCGCGAAGCGATGTTCCGCGCGCCCGTCTACGTGTTCAAGGACGGTGAACTGGTTGCGCGCGACGGCCGCATCGTCGCGACGCCAGTGGGCGGCACGCACTACGTCGAGCCCGAATTCGACCGCTCGATCGAAAAGGTGGTCGAGGAGTACGGCGACGCCTATCTTGCGACCAACATGCGGCGCGCGCTCATCAGCCGCGATGAACTGTGCCTGTGCGGCAACGGTGGCCGTCTGCTGCCTGCCGCGTGCGGCGTGCATCGCCAACAGCGTGCGGAGTCCCCGTCATGAGCGATATCACTTCGAGCGCGGCGCACGTTGCCGAACGTCCGGCGGCACCGCGCATCGTGCGCGGCGTCGCGATCGACGACACGTTTGCCGAAGCGTTTCCGATGAAGGCAACGCGCCTGATCGTGACGGCGCGCAACGCTACCTGGGCGCGCAACGCGGCCCTCGCGGCGACCGGCTTTGCGACGTCGGTGATCGCGTGCGGCTGTGAAGCGGGCATTGAGCGCGAACTGTCACCCGACGAGACACCCGACGGACGGCCAGGCGTCGCCCTGTTGCTGTTTTCGATGTCCGGCAAGGAACTCGCGAAACAGGTCGAGCGCCGCGTCGGACAGTGCGTGCTGACATGCCCGACGACGGCCGTTTTCGGCGGCATCGCGAATGGCGAGCCTATCGCGCTCGGCAAGAATCTGCGCTTCTTCGGTGACGGCTGGCAGATCTCGAAGATGATCGACGGCAAGCGCTATTGGCGTGTGCCCGTGATGGACGGCGAATTCGTCGCAGAGGAAACGACGGCCGTCGTCAAAGGCGTGGGCGGCGGCAACCTGCTCTTCCTTGCGCGCGACACCGACGCGGCGCTCATTGCAGCGCAGACGGCCGTTGACGCGATGCGCACTGTGCCGAACGTGATCCTGCCGTTTCCGGGCGGCGTCGTGCGCTCGGGCTCGAAGGTCGGTTCGAAATATTCGGCGCTGCCTGCCTCGACCAACGATGCGTTCTGTCCTGGCCTCAGCGAACTCGCGCTGCGCACCGAACTGACGGGCGATGTCCAGAGCGTGCTCGAAATCGTCATCGACGGATTGAGCGATACGGATGTGGCCGAGGCCATGCGTGTCGGCATCGCGGCGGCGACGGGCGCGGACGCTGGCGTGGAAAAGGGACTGGTGCGGATCTCAGCGGGCAACTATGGCGGCAAGCTCGGGCCGTTTCACTTTCATCTGCATCAATTGTGCGACGCGCCGGAGAACCGATGAAGCGCATCACGTTACGTCTGAAGCACGCGCCCAGCCTGCGCATCGACGCGCGCGACCTCTTGCCCGCGCGACTCGCGCAACTGAGCGCCGTCGAAATCGGAAAAATGGCGCTTTGGCACGGTAGCGAGCCGATCAACGTGGGCGATCTGTTCGCCGTGGAGATCGCTGGGGAAGCAACACCCGACCTGCCTCAACTCAGGTTCGAGGGCGATATGCAACGCTTCGACCGGCTTGGCTCGCGCATGGACGCGGGCCATCTCTTCATCGATGGCGATGCGGGGGATTATCTCGGCGCGCAGATGAGCGCGGGGACGATCGTCGTCGAAGGTCACTGCGGGAGCTTCGCAGCCTGTGAGCTATCGGGCGGCCGCGTCGAGATTCGCGGCAATGCCGGGGATTTCGCAGGCGCCGCGTTGCCGGGCGACATGGACGGCATGCGCGGGGGCACGCTCGTGATTCACGGCGATGCGGGCGCGCGCCTGGGTGATCGCATGCGTCGCGGCACGACTGTCGTGTTCGGGTCAGCGGGCGCGTTCGTGGCGTCGCGCATGGTCGCGGGGACGATCGCCGTGGCAGGCCCTGTCGGCGAACACCCCGCGTATGGGATGCGGCGCGGCTCGCTGCTGCTGCTCGATTCCGCGTGGCCCGCGACGCAACGCTTCGCGGAAAACGCCAGCGATATCGACGTATTCTGGCGGCTGCTGGTGCCGACGCTCGCGCGAGAGGGCGGCGCGTTTGCCATGTTGTCGCGTGCGCAACCTCCACGGCGGCTACGCGGCGATGTATCGGTGCAAGGCAAGGGCGAAATACTGCTGGCTGGGTAAGTGCTAAAAGCCAACCGTCACGCAAGCGCGCTCATCATTCGCCCGACACCCGCTCACCTGCCTCATGGGCCCCGCTGATCAGGCTGTCCCTGAACGCCGACGCGGCAGCCGAAAGCTGTTTGCTCTCGCGATGCACCAGATACAGATACCGGACGATCGGAAAGTGCTCGACGTCGAGCACCTTGAGCCGAAGGGTTTCGAGTTCGGCCATGATCGTCGCGAGGGGCACGACTGACAGCCCCATGCCCGCCTGCACGGCCCATTTCACAGCCTCGTTGCTGCTCACTTCCATGCCTGGCCGAAAGCTGGTGCGGTGCTCGGCAAAGAAGCGCTCCATCGCGCGGCGCGTGCCGGAGCCGGACTCGCGCACCAGAAACGTTTCCCGCTCTAGCGCGCCCAGGGCAATGCGGCGCTCGCGCACGAGCGAGTGATCGGGCGGCGCGATCATCACGAGGGGATTCTTCGCCACGCGCACGGCAGCGAGACCTTGCCCTTCGGGTGGCATTCCCATGATCGCGAGATCGGTCTCGTTGTTCGCCAGTTCGTTCAGCACACACTCTCTGTTACCGACGGAGAGACTCACGTTTACGCCTGGAAAAGCCCGCGTGAACTTCGCGATCAACTGAAGCGCGAGCGGGTTGGTCATCCCGCTCACCACCGACACCTTCAGTTTTCCCTGCTTCATGTCGCGCAGCTGATCGAGCGACGCTTCAAGCAGCGACAACTGCTGCTGCAACAGCCGCGTATGGCTGTACAGCTCCTTGCCCGCCGCTGTCAGGAAGACGCGCCGTCCGACCTGTTCGAACAGCGGCATGCCGATGCCCGTTTCGAGCTGCTTCAGTTGCGACGACACGCCGGGCTGCGTCAGATGAAGTTCCTCCGCTGCGCGCGAAAAACTCAGATGACGCGCACTCGCCTCGAACACCTTCAGCTGGCGCAATGTCAGGTGCAGCATCTCGCTCCCTACCCTCCCACACACGCGGCAAAAACGCCTTGATTTCACGCCTCAACTGTACCAGCGGAGGAAGCGTCCGCAATGCCCAAGAAGAGGTACTCCGCGAGGCGCGAGGTCCGGCTGGCAAGGCTCACACGCGAGGTTATGGGTCGGATAAGTAACGCGAATGAGTGTTTTCGGCGGCACGCCACTACCATCGTTTCAACAGGAATGCGAAGGGGATACGGAGGGGACGGGCAGCGACGTCCAGCCTGTCTGGTTCATTAAAGAGAGGTTCATACATGTTCAGCTACAAAAACACGATTGCCGTCACCGACCCGGAATTGCGGCAGGCCATCTCGGCGGAAACGCAGCGTCAACAGGATCACATCGAGCTGATCGCATCCGAAAACTATGCGTCGCCGGCTGTGCTGGAAGCGCAGGGATCGCAGCTGACCAACAAATACGCTGAGGGCTATCCGGGCCGCCGCTACTACGGCGGCTGCGAACACGTCGACGTCGTCGAGCAGCTCGCCATCGATCGCGCGAAGCAGTTGTTCCATGCCGAGTATGCCAACGTGCAGCCGCATTCGGGATCGCAGGCCAATCAGGCGGTGTATCTGTCCGTGCTCAAGCCGGGCGACACGATTCTCGGCATGTCGCTCGCTCACGGCGGACACCTCACGCATGGCGCGTCCGTGAACGTGAGCGGCAAGCTGTTCAATGCCGTGTCGTACGGTCTCAATCCCGATACGGAAGAAATCGACTACGAGCAGGTCCAGCAACTCGCGCAGGCTCACAAGCCGCGCATGATCGTCGCGGGTGCTTCCGCCTACTCGCTCGTGATCGACTGGCAGCGTTTTCGTGCGATCGCCGATAGCGTGGGCGCGTCGTTGCTCGTCGACATGGCGCACTATGCGGGCCTCGTCGCGGCGGGGCTTTACCCGAGCCCCGTTGGCATCGCCGATTACGTCACGACGACCACCCACAAGACGCTGCGCGGTCCACGCGGCGGCATGATTCTCGCGGGCGCGCAGGCTGCCAAAGCAATCGACTCGACGATCTTCCCCGGCATCCAGGGCGGCCCGCTGATGCATGTGATCGCGGGCAAGGCGGCTGCGCTGCGCGAAGCGATGACCGACGAGTTCCGCCAGTACCAGCAACAGGTGCTCGTCAACGCACGGACGATGGCGCAGACGCTCCAGCAACGCGGTTTGCGGATCGTGTCGGGCCGCACGGACTCACACGTTTTCCTCGTCGATCTGCGCGCGAAAAACGTCACGGGCAAAGAGGCGGAAGCCGCGCTTGGCCGCGCCTTCATCACGGTCAACAAGAACGCGATTCCGAACGATCCGCAAAAGCCCTTTGTCACGAGCGGCGTGCGTATCGGCTCGCCCGCCATCACGACACGTGGCCTGCGCGAAGCGGAAGCGCAACAGCTTGCGCACCTGATGGCGGATGTGCTCGAGGCACCGGCCAACGATCTCGTGATCCGCCGCACAGCGGACGCCGTGCTCGCGCTGACCGCGAAGTTTCCTGTGTATCGCGACGCGCCCGACGCACTGCGCCACAACGCGCCCGCGACGCGGGACGACAGCACGGCCGCCGGTCACGCGGCGCACTGAACCACCCGAACGACATCATCCAAACGACTGATCACGATCATCACCAAGGAGACAAACCATGTCGAATACTTCTGCCACGCGCATCCCTGGACGCAACATTCTCGCCGTCCCCGGTCCCACCAATGTTCCCGACGCCGTGCAACGCGCGATGGTGGTGTCGATGGAAGACCATCGTTCGACGAAATTCCCCGAACTCACACATGGCCTGCTCTCCGATCTGAAGAAGATCTACCGGACGGCCGAAGGCCAGCCCTTTATCTTTCCGTCGTCGGGTACGGGCGCATGGGAAGCGGCACTCACCAACACGTTGTCGCCGGGTGACCGGGTCCTGGTGCCGCGCTTTGGCCAGTTCAGCCATCTGTGGGCCGACATGGCGCAGCGCCTGGGCTTCGATGTGGAAATTCTCGACGTCGATTGGGGCGAAGGCGTGCCTGTCGAGCGGATCGGCGAGATCCTGAAGGCCGACCGTCAGCACACCATCAAGGGCATTCTGGCCTGCCACAACGAAACGGCGACGGGCGTGACGAGCGATATCGGCGCACTGCGCCGCGCAATGGACGCGGCGGGCCACCCGGCCTTGCTGTTCGTCGACGGCGTGAGCTCGATTGGCTGCATCGATTTCCGCATGGACGAATGGGGCGTCGATCTGGCCGTGACGGGCTCGCAGAAAGGTTTGATGCTGCCGGCGGGCCTCGGCATCCTGTGCGTGAGCCAGAAGGCGCTGAAGACGATCGGCCACGCGAAATCGCGCCGCTGCTACTTCGATCTCGCCGACATGGTGCGCACCAACGCCACCGGCTATTTCCCGTACACGCCTGCGCTTTCGCTGCTGTACGGGCTGCGCGCCGCGCTCGATCTGCTGTTCCAGGAAGGGCTCGACAACGTGTTCGCGCGGCATCACTACCTGGCTTCCGGCGTGCGCGCCGCCATCACGGAAGGCTGGGGACTCGAAGTGTGTGCGAAGGCGCCGAAGTGGCACTCCGATACGGTGTCCGCGATCGTCGTGCCGGAAGGATTCAACGCCGCGCAGGTCATCGACACCGCCTATCGCCGCTACAACCTCGCGCTCGGCGCGGGACTCTCGAAGGTCGCGGGCAAGGTGTTCCGCATCGGCCACCTCGGCGACCTGAACGAACTGATGCTGGTGAGCGCGATTGCAGGCGCCGAAATGGCCATGCTCGATGCCGGTATCGACGTGCGGCCAGGCAGCGGCGTAGGCGCAGCCGGACAGTACTGGCGCACGCACACGCCGGGCGCGCAGGCCACGACGCATGCCGCGCCGCAGCGGGTGGCAGAGCCCGTCGCACGGCGCGCCGCCAACGCATGAACACGGCGGCATGAGCCCGGCTGAATGAGCGCGACCGCCTGAACGCGCCTGCCTGAAGCAGGCGCGGCGGTCGCATCCTTCCCGCCCACACTACGGAACGCACGACACCATGCGACACGAAATCGTTTTTCTCGACCGTTCCACGCTGAATGCCGATGTCCGGCGCCCAACCTTCGACCACCACTGGGTCCAGTACGCGTCGACCTCTGAACAGGAGGTCACGCGGCGGCTCGAAGGCGCCACCATCGCGATCACCAACAAGGTGCCGCTGCGAGCCGACATGCTCGACAAGCACCCGTCGATCAAGATGATTGCCGTGGCGGCGACGGGCTATGACGTCGTCGATACGGCGTACTGCCGCGAGCGTGGCATCGCCGTCGCCAACATTCGCGGCTATGCGTCCCACGCGGTGCCCGAGCACACGTTCGCGCTGATCCTCGCGTTGCGGCGCAATCTGCTCGCTTACCGCAACGACGTGCTGAGCGGACGCTGGCAGCAAACCAAGCAGTTCTGCTTCTTCGATCATCAGATCCGCGATCTGCATGGCTCGACGCTTGGCATCATCGGCGGCGGCGCGCTGGGCCAGGGCACGGCGCAGATTGCGCGCGGCTTCGGCATGCGCCCGGTGTTCGCCGCTCACGACGCGCAGCGCGCGCGGGTGCCGGGCCTCGAATACGCCGAACTCGACACGGTGCTGCGCGCGTCCGACGTGATCTCGCTGCACGCGCCGCTCACGCCTGCCACGCGCAACCTGATCGGGCTCGACGAGTTGCGCAGCATGAAGCGCAACTGCCTGCTGATCAACACGGCGCGTGGCGGGCTGGTGTGCGAAGCCTCGCTCGCCACGGCACTCAAGGAAGGACTGATCGCCGGGGCAGGCTTCGACGTGCTGAGCCAGGAGCCGCCCGTCGCGGGCAATCCGCTGCTCGAGCTCGATCTGCCCAACTTCATCCTGACACCTCACGTTGCATGGGCGTCCGACGACGCCATGCAGTCGCTAGCCGACCAGCTGATCGAGAACATCGAGGCATTCGCGCGCGGCGTCCCGCGCAATCTCGTGACCTGACGGTTCGCAAACCACGCAATCAAACGGAGACATCGACATGGACATTCACGAGTATCAGGCCAAAGACCTGCTGTCTGGCTTCGGCGTGCCGATCCAGCGCGGCGCGGTCGCCTACACGCCGGATCAGGCCGTCTACTGCGCCACGGAACTCGGCGGCTGGCACTGGGCCGTCAAGGCGCAGATTCATTCGGGCGCGCGCGGCAAGGCGGGCGGCATCAAGCTGTGCGAGACCTACCACGATGTACACGAGGCGGCGACCGCGCTGTTCGGCAAGCAGCTCGTGACGATCCAGACGGGACCGGAAGGCAAGGTCGTCGAGCGCGTGTACGTGGAGGTCGCCGAGAAATTCGAGCGCGAGATCTATCTCGGCATCGTGCTCGACCGCAAGGCGGAACGCGTGCGCGTGATCGCTTCCGCACAGGGCGGCATGGATATCGAAGAAGTGGTGCGCACCAACCCGGGCGCCGTGCTTCAGACGGTGGTCGAGCCAGCCGTCGGCTTGCAGCCCTTCCAGGCGCGCGAGATCGCCTTCGGCCTCGGCTTGAACATCAAGCAGGTGAGCCGCGCCGTCAACGCGATCATGGGCGCGTATCGCGCGTTTCGCGACCTCGACGCGACGATGGTCGAGATCAATCCCCTCGTCGTCACCGATGACGACCGCGTGATCGCCCTCGACGCCAAGATTTCGTTCGACGACAACGGCCTGTTTCGCCACCCGCACGTGTCCGAGATGCGCGACGCGGCGCAGGAAGATCCGCGCGAAGCGGAAGCCGCGCAGTTCGGGCTGAACTACGTGGGGCTCGACGGGGATATCGGCTGCATCATCAACGGCGCCGGCCTCGCGATGGCCACCATGGACACGATCAAGTACGCAGGCGGCGAGCCCGCGAACTTCCTCGACGTCGGCGGCGGCGCATCGCCCGAGCGCGTGGCGGCCGCGTTTCGCCTCGTGCTGTCGGATCAGAATGTTTCGGCCGTGCTCGTCAACATTTTTGCCGGCATCAATCGCTGCGACTGGGTTGCCGAAGGCGTCGTACAGGCGGCCCGCGGCCTGAGGGTGCCCCTCGTCGTGCGTCTGGCGGGTACCAACGTCGAAGAAGGACGACGCATCATCAAGGAAAGCGGCTTGCCCATCATCGCGGCGCAATCGCTGCTGGAAGCGGCGCAAAAGGCCGTCGAGGCTTCCAAGGCGCACCGCGCGCGCCAGGCCGGCAACCCCAGATAAGGAGAACAGACATGAGTATCCTGATCGACGAAAACACCCGCGTCATCGTGCAGGGCTTCACGGGCGACAAGGCGTCGTTCCATGCGAAAGAGATGATCGAATACGGCACCAACGTGGTCGGCGGCGTCACGCCGGGCAAGGGTGGACAGCTTCATCTCGAACGCCCCGTGTTCGACACCGTGAAAGACGCCGTGCGCGAAACAGGCGCCACCGCGAGCCTCGTGTTCGTGCCGCCGCCCTACTGTGCCGACGCCATCATGGAAGCCGCCGACGCCGGCCTGCAACTCGTCTGCGTGATTACCGACGGCATCCCGGCGCAGGACATGATGCGCGTCAAACGCTATCTGCTGCGTTATCCGAAGGAAACCCGCACGATGGTGGTCGGCCCGAACTGCGCGGGCATCATCAGCGCCGGGCGCGCGATGCTCGGCATCATGCCGGGCAACATCTACCGGCGCGGCAATATCGGCATCGTGTCGCGCTCGGGCACGCTCGGCTATGAAGCCGCCGCGCAGCTCAATGCGCTCGGCCTCGGCGTCACGACGAGCGTGGGCATCGGCGGCGACCCCATCAACGGCAGTTCGTTCCTCGATCATCTGAAACTGTTCGAGCAGGACCCCGAGACCGAGGCTGTCGTGATGATCGGCGAGATTGGCGGCCCGCAGGAAGCCGAAGCGGCGAAGTGGGTCAGCGAGCATATGACGAAGCCCGTCGTCGGCTATGTGGCCGGTCTGACGGCGCCCAAGGGACGGCGCATGGGACACGCGGGCGCGATTATCTCGGCAGCGGGCGACAGCGCGGCGGAGAAGGCGGAAATCATGATGTCCTACGGCCTCTCGGTGGCGCCCAGCGCGTCCGAGCTGGGTTCCACGGTTGCCTCTGTGCTCGAAGAACATGTCACGCGCCGCGTTGCCTGATTGGGGCTATGGCCCAGAAACACAACCCGACCCGCCGCGCGTCGAGGTTGTGCGCCCCTTCCCCGCGAGCAGGCACGCCGACGTCGACCGGCTGCACGAGCTCGCGATCGCGTCGGCTGCCCTGCCCGCGCTCAGCGCGGAAGATTATGAATACGCGGTTATCGAGTTGCTGTCGGAACTGTTGCGCGACATTGCGCGCGGCCGCCAGCCGGAAGTCGAACGCACGCTGATGGGCGAGTCGGCGCATGAATCGATGACGGAACTGATGCGCGAGCGGATGGACGATCGCACCGCGCGTGTCATCCTGAGACGCATGCTGCAGGCGCAAGGCATGTGGTTCCAGCTGCTCAGCATCGCCGAGCAGAGTACCGCGATGCGCCGCCGCCGGGAGATCGAGATCGAAGGCGGCTACGACAGGCTACCCGATTCGTTTGCGCGGGTGATCGCCGAAGCGGCCGAGGCGGGCATTCCTGCCGCCGAAGTGCGCGACGCGCTGAGCCAGATGAAAGTGCGCCCCGTGCTGACGGCCCACCCCACGGAAGCCAAGCGCGTCACGGTGCTCGAAATCCATCGACGCATCTACCGGCGTCTGATGGAACTCGAATCGCCGCGCTGGACACCGCGCGAACGCTACACGCTGATCCTTGCGCTCAGGAACGATATCGAGCTGTTGTGGATGAGCGGCGAGCTGCGGCTCGAAAAACCCACGGTCGCGCAGGAAGTCGCGTGGGGACTGCACTTTTTCGGCGAGACGCTGTTCGAAGCCGTACCGCTGCTGTTCGACAAGCTGGAGAGCGCGCTCGCGCGTCACTATCCAGGCGAGCGCTTCGACATGCCGCGCTTTTTCCAGTTCGGTTCATGGATAGGCGGAGACCGCGACGGCAATCCATTCGTCGACGACAGCGTCACGCGCGCCACGCTGTATGAGAACCGGCTTGCGTGCCTGAAGCGCTACCGGCTGCGTCTTGTCGAACTGACGCAGATGCTGAGTATCACGTCCGAAGCATTGCCTGTTCCGGACAGTTTCCATGAAGCGCTGGCGCGGGCACTGATGCGCAGCGGCGAAGCTACGTCGATCGCATCGCGCAATCCGGGCGAACTGTTCCGTCAATACCTGACGTGCATCTTGCGCCGGCTCGACGGGTCGCTTGCCAACGCCAGCCGGCCCGCCGACGGCGCGCCCGTTCAAGGCGGCTACACGAGCGCCGACGAGCTTGCCGCCGACCTGCTGGTGATCGAGCAGACGCTCTTTGCGACGGGCAGCGCGCAACTGGCGCACATGCTCGTACGGCCGTTGCGGCAAGAAGTGGAGACGTTTCGCTTCAGCACCGTTCAGCTCGACCTGCGTCAGAACACGACGGTGATCGAGCAGGCGCTGCGCGCGTTGTGGCGCGCGACCTGTGGCACAACCGGCGAGCCGCCCGCCAGCGATTCGCCCGAATGGAAAGCGTGGCTGCTCAGCGAACTGGCTCAACCGTCGGACAGCGAGCAGGAGCGGGAACGCCGCTTCGATTCGCTCCCATTCGACGAGGCGCAAACGCTGCAGATTTTCCGCACGGCGCGCGAGATGCGCCAGCAGGTGGATCGCAATGCATTCGGCGCGTTCATTCTGAGCATGACGCATCGGGCCAGCGACGTGCTCGGGGTCTATCTGCTTGCCAAGGAAGCCGGTCTCTTTTCCGACGCAGCCGGGACGGAAAGCTGCACGTTGCCCGTCGTGCCCCTGCTCGAAACCATCGACGACTTGCGCCGCGCGCCCGAAATCCTGCGCGAACTGCTGGCCGTGCCGATGGTCCGCCGCAGCATTCGCGCACAGGGCGGCGTGCAGGAAATCATGATCGGCTATTCGGATTCGAACAAGGACGGCGGATTTTTCGCGAGCAACTGGGAATTGTCGAAGGCGCAGACGAAGATCAAGCGGCTCGGCGACGAACTGGGCGTCGCGATCGCGTTCTTCCACGGACGCGGCGGGTCGGTAAGCCGAGGCGGCATACCGGCTGGCCGCGCCGTCGCCGCGTTGCCCGCCGGTTCGGTCAAAGGGCGTTTTCGCGTGACGGAACAGGGCGAAGTGGTGTCGTTCAAATACGCGAATCGCGGCACGGCGCAGTATCACGTCGAGTTGCTTGCGTCGAGCGTGCTCGAACATACGCTGAAGTCGGAGCGCGAAGAGGCCTTGCTGCCGAAGGGCGAATTCGATGAAGCCATGGAAGCGCTCTCGGGCGCGTCGCGGGCCGCGTATGCGAAGTTCATCGAGCAGCCGGGCATGCTCGCGTATTTCCAGGCGGCCAGCCCGCTCGAAGAACTGTCGATGCTCAACATGGGCTCGCGCCCTGCCCGCCGCTTCGGCGCAACGAGCTTGCAGGATCTGCGCGCGATTCCCTGGGTGTTCGCATGGTCGCAGAACCGGCACGCGCTGACGGGCTGGTACGGCGTGGGCAGCGCGATCGAAGGCTTCCTTTCGGTGCGGCAGGAACGTGGGATCGACCTGCTGCGGCGGATGTTCGACGAATCGCGGCTGTTCCGGCTCGTCATCGACGAGGTCGAAAAGACGCTGGCCCAGGTCAATCTCGACATTGCGCGCGAGTATGCGGGCCTCGTACCCGATGAAGCGACCCGCGACACGATCTTCGGGCAGATCGAAGCCGAATTCCGGCTCACGGTGAAGATGGTGCAAACGCTCACGGGCTCGTCCGGACTGGGCACGCGCTTTCCGAAGTTCCATGCGCGTCTGCAGCGCCGCTTGCCCGCTATCGATCTCGTTAGCCGCCAGCAAATCGAACTGCTTCGTCTCTACCGTTCGGCACAGACGGAACGGCAGCGGCGCGCGTATCAGGTGCCGCTGCTGCTGTCCATCAACTGCATCGCATCGGGCTTTGGCGCGACGGGCTAGGCGCCCGTTGCCGTCATGCCTTCAATGAAATGACTTCAGGAGAACCCGTATGAGTTTCACTGTCATCGAGCAGGCCAAAGCGCGGTTGCACCGTTCCGAGCTGGCCGTGCCCGGCTCGAATCCCGCGATGTTCGAAAAGGCCGCGCGCTCGGCCGCGGACATCATCTTCCTCGACTGCGAAGACGCCGTCGCCCCGGACGACAAGGAGCAGGCGCGCAAGAACATCATCGAAGGGCTCAACGATATCGATTGGGGCGGCAAGACGATGATGGTCCGTATCAACGGACTCGATACGCACTACATGTATCGCGATGTCGTCGATATCGTCGAAGCGTGTCCGCGTCTCGACATGATCCTGATTCCGAAGGTCGGTGTGGCCGCGGACGTGTACGCCGTCGACATGCTCGTCACGCAGATCGAGGCAGCCCGCCAGCGCACCCGCCGGATCGGCTTCGAAGTGCTGATCGAAACCGCGCTCGGCATGGCGAATGTCGAGGCCATCGCGCAGTCGAGCCGCCGTCTCGAAGCCATGTCGTTCGGCGTCGCGGACTATGCGGCTTCGACGCGCGCACGCACAACGGTGATCGGCGGCGTGAATCGCGACTACGGCGTGCTCACGGACAAGAATGAGCGCGGCGAGCGCGATTACTACTGGGGTGATCAGTGGCACGCCGCGCAAACGCGGATGATGGTCGCTTGCCGCGCCTATGGACTGCGTCCCATCGACGGGCCGTTCGGCGATTTCAGCGACCCCGATGGCTACGATGCCGCCGCGCGCCGCGCTGCCGTGCTGGGCTATGAGGGTAAATGGGCGATCCATCCGTCGCAGATCGAACTCGCCAACCGCGTGTTCACGCCCGCCGATGCGGAAGTGACCAAGGCGCGCCGCATCATGGAGGCGATGGCGCAGGCCGCGAAGGAAGGCAAAGGGGCTGTCTCGCTGGATGGCCGGCTGATCGACGCGGCGAGCATCCGCATGGCCGAGGCGCTGCTCGCAACGGCAGATGCGATCGGCGGCGGCAACAAGCGGTAAATGCGAAAAGCGGGCGGCCCGTCGAAGTTGACGGACCGCCCGCAAAAGTACAGCGCTTGAGCAATGCTTATCCGAACGCCAGTGCCATCGCTTCGCGTTCCTGACACAGGTAGTCGCCATGCACCTGATCCCATGCCGACAGAATCGCATCGGCGGCACGATCCGCGTCGTGCTCCGTCGTGGCCCACGAGATGACCGACAGGCGCATCACCGCGCGCCCTTGCCAGCGCGCCGCGCGCACGTCGCAGATGCCCTGCGCCCGGATACGTTCGATCGCGCGCAGCGTCAGTTCGTCGGCGAGCGAGACGTCGTAGGCCGAACCGAAGCGCACGATCACCTGGTTCAACGCGACCTCGTTGAGCAGCGCAACACCGGGACCCAGCGCGAGGCGGCGCGCCATGCGCCGCGCCAGCGCGCAATGGCGTTCGACCATCGCCGCGATACCCTGCCTGCCGAGCGAGCGCACGAGCGCCCAGAGCGCAAAGCCGCGTGCGCGGCGCGAAAGCTCCGGCGTGTAATGCACAGGGTCGCGAACGCCGTCGTCTGCTTGTGGCAGATAGCTCGCCTGGATCGACATCGCGCGACGGTGAGCGGCGGCATCGCGCACGAACGCGCAGCCGGTTTCATAGGGCGCTTGCAGCCACTTGTGCGCGTCGGCCGCCCATGAGTCCGCGTCTTCGATGCCGGCTGCAAGGTCCCTGTACTGTGCGCTTGCTCTGACCCACAGGCCGAACGCTGCATCGACGTGAACCCAGCCACCATGCTCATGCGTACACGCGGCGATCTCGCCGACGGGATCGAACGCGCCGGTCATCATGTGTCCCGCCTGGGCGATCACGATGAGCGGTCCCGAATGTTGCGCGAGCGCCTCCCGCAACGCGGCGACCTGCATGCGGCCCGACTCGTCGGCGGCGATCCGGATGACGCGCCGTTCGCCGATGCCCAGATAGCGCAGCGCGGCCAGCACGCCCGCATGCACGCCTTCGCCGACGTACACGGAGATAGGCGGCGCACCGCACAGACCGTCGGCCTCGACGTCCCAGCCCGCCTGCCGCAGCACGGCGTCGCGGGCCGCCGCGAGGCAAACGAAATTGCTCATCGTCGCGCCCGTGGTGAAGCCGACTGAGCAGTCGCGCGGCAGGTCCAGCAAATCGAGGAACCAGCCTGCCACCACCTGTTCGGCGACGGCAGCCGCAGGCGCACCGTGCCAAGTCGCGGCATTTTGTCCCCAGATGCTCGTGAGCCAGTCCGCCGCGACGGCGGCGGGGTGCGAGCCGCCCGCGACCCAGCCGAAAAAGCGCGGCCCCGCCGTGCCGAGCAAACCCGGCTCGGCAATGGCCGAGAGCCGCGCGATCACGGCATCGGCGGGCTCGCCTTGTTCCGGCGTCGGGCCGCCGAACGCCGCGCTCAACTCGCCGAAGCTCGCGGTCGGACCCGTTGGGCGCGACGCGCGCGAGTCGTGAAATGCGAGCGCGAGCCGCGCGGCCGTCTCGAGTGCGTTGCGTGTATCGTCAGCCATTAGAGGTCTCCTGCAATCGTCAACGCCGTAATTTTTTTGCCCTACCCTGCCGGCACCTGCCAGAAAGGCTGAGGCGGATGAAACGCTTCCCCATCCGCAAACCGCTCGGCGGATCGCAACGTGTTCTCGATCAGCATCGTGACCGTCATCGGTCCCACGCCGCCCGGCACGGGCGTAATCCATGATGCCCGCTCGCGCACGGGCTCGAAATCGACATCGCCGACAATGCGCCCATCAGCCGTGCGATTGATCCCGACGTCGATCACGATCGCGCCTTCCTTCACCATCTCCGCCTTGATGAGACCCGGCTTGCCTGCGGCGACAACCAGAATGTCGGCGTGAATGGTGTGTTGCGCCAGGTCGCGCGTTTTCACGTGACACACGGTGACGGTGGCTTCCTTCTGCAGCAGCATCAACGCCATCGGTTTGCCGACGATATTGCTCGCGCCGACCACCACGACGTTCTTCCCCGCCACGTCGATGCCCGTCGTCTCCAGCAAAAGCTGGACGCCATAGGGCGTACATGGCGGAAAGATCGAATTGCCGACCACCAGCGCGCCCACGTTGTAGAGATGAAAACCATCGACGTCCTTGTCGACGACGATGCTTTCCAGCACGCGCCGCACATTGATCTGCGGCGGCAATGGCAGCTGCACCAGAATGCCGTGCGTGCTGCGCTCGACGTTGAGCGCGGCAATGCGATCGAGCAGTTCCGTTTCCCGGCAATCCGCGTGAAACCTGTGCATGAACGAGCGCACGCCGCAATCCTCGCAGGCGCGCACCTTGTTCGCGACGTACAGCTCCGACGCGGGGTTGTCGCCGACCAGCACCACGGCGAGACCGGGCACGACACCTCGCGCGGACAGCGCCGCGACGCGCTCGCGAAAGCGCGCGCGCAGCCGTCGCGCAAGGTGCCGACCGTCGATGATCTGCGCTGTCATCGCGCGCCGTTCAGGCCGGGAATCCAGTTGGTCCCGGCGAGCGGCACACGCGCCATCGCCGCGGCTTCGACCGTGAGCGCCACGAGGTCTTCCGGCTCCAGGTGGTGAACGTTCTGCTTGCCGCAAGCACGCGCGATCGTCGTCAGCTCCATGTTCAGCGTCTTCAGATAGTTCTTCAGACGCTTCGCACCGACGTCGGGCTTCAGACGCTCCTGCAGCACCGGGTTCTGGGTCGTGATGCCGACGGGGCACTTGCCCGTGTGGCAATGGTGACAGAAGCCCGGCGCGGTACCCAGGCTCGCATAGTCGTCGAGCGCGCTCACGTGCTGGCCGTTCTCGATATACGAGCCGCTATTGCAGCCCAGCGACACCAGCACGCCCTGGCCGATGGCCACGGCATCGGCGCCCATCGCCAGCGCCTTCGCGACGTCGGCCCCGCTGCGGATGCCGCCCGAGATGATCAGCTGCACCTGCCCCTTCATGTTCAGGTCTTCGAGCGCATCGACGGCCTGGCGCAACGCGGCGAGCGTCGGGATGCCGACGTTCTCGATGAAGCAGGTCTGCGTCGCGGCCGTGCCGCCCTGCATGCCATCGACGACGATCACGTCGGCGCCCGCATGTACCGCGAGCTTGACGTCATTGAACGTGCGGGTCGCGCCGACCTTGACGTAGATCGGGGTTTGCCAGTCTGTCATCTCGCGCAATTCGAGAATCTTGATCTGCAGGTCGTCGGGGCCTGTCCAGTCCGGATGGCGCGATGCCGAACGCTGGTCGATCCCTTCCGGCAGCGTGCGCATTTTGGCCACGCGCGGCGAGATCTTCTGGCCGAGCAACATGCCGCCGCCACCCGGTTTTGCGCCTTGTCCGATCACGACCTCGATTGCATCAGCCTTGCGCACGTCGTCGGGATTGAAGCCGTAACGCGACGGCAGGCACTGATAGACGAGCGTCTTCGACGATTGCCGTTCTTCTGGCGTCATGCCGCCGTCGCCTGTCGTCGTCGAGGTGCCGAGTTCGGTGGCGGCGCGGCCGAGCGATTCCTTCACGTTCGCCGACAGCGCGCCGAAGCTCATGCCCGCGACGGTGATGGGGATGGCAAGTTCGATCGGCTTCTTCGCGAAGCGCGTGCCGAGCACGGTCTTGGTCACGCACTTTTCGCGGTAGCCTTCCAGCGGATAGCGCGACAGCGATGCGCCGAGAAACAGCAGATCGTCGAAGTGCGGCACGCGCCGCTTCGCCCCAAGGCCACGGATCTCATACAGTCCGTGTGCCGCGGCGTTCTGGATATAGTCGATCGTCTTGCGGTCGAAGCCCCAGGACTCTTCGGTGGCGATATGTTTCATGTGTACGGGCTTGATTTCCATGGCGGGGTCCCCGGTTCAATATTCCTGATTCGCGTCGGCATTCCAGTGATACAACGAGCGGGCCGACGAGACGCGTCTGAATTCCTTGGGATCGAATTCCGCGAATGCGGGGCCCGCTGCGCGCAGCAGTTGCGCGACGGCTTCCACATCGGCAGGTTGCATCGGCTCTTCACGCGCGTCGGCACCGAGCGACTTGACCTTGCCGCGCACATAGATCACCGCCTCGTACAGCGAGTCGCCAAGCGCATCGCCGGCGTCGCCGCAGATCACGATCCGGCCCGCCTGGGCCATAAACGCTGAAAAGCTGCCAACCGATCCCTTCACGACGATGTCCGCGCCCTTCAGCGAGATCCCGCAGCGCAGCCCCGCGTCGCCCTCGATGACGAGCAGCCCGCCGTGCGCCGATGCGCCCGCCGCGTTCGAAGCGAAGCCCTTCACGTGTACGCGGCCGCTCATCATGTTCTCGGCCACACCCGTGCTGGCGCTGCCCGAGATGGTCACTTTCGCTTCCTTGTTCATGCCGGCGGCGTAATAGCCTGCATGGCCGTCGATCTCGATTTCGATGGGAAGATCGAGCCCCACCGCGATGTTGTGCGCGCCATCGGGATTCGAGATCAGCACTCGGCGCGTGCCCGCTTTCGCGGCCTCGCGGTGCAGGAAGCCATTCACGTCCGTCACCGAGGCGGACGCCAGGTCGAAGTTCACACTGTCCATACGTACATCTCCTCGGGAGCCGGTTCAAAAACGCGGGCGTGCTTGATGTCGGGCAGATGCGCGAGCGAACGGAACTCGGACGCAATCGCGACGAAATCGTCCGTCTCGGCGACCACGGCCGGCTTGCAGGCGAACGGATCGCGGATCAAAGCGAGCTTGTCGGGCGTGCCCATCAGAAAGGTGAAGAAGCCGTCGAGTTGCTCGAAGCCCTTCTGCAACGCCGCTTCGAGATCGTCGCCTTCGCGCAACCGGTATTCGAGGAAACGGCAGGCGGCTTCCGTGTCGTTGTCGGTATCGAAGCGGATGCCGTGCGGTTCGAGCATGCGTCTCACGCCGAACGGATTCGACAGCGAGCCGTTGTGTACCAGACAGAAGTCCTCGCCCGCCGTGAAGGGATGCGCGCGATCGGGGGTCACGGCGGATTCCGTCGCCATCCGCGTGTGCCCCACCAGGTGCGTGCCCGTCAGCCCGCTAAACGCGTAACGATCCGCGACCTGGCCGGGCGTGCCCGTGTCCTTGTACAGGTCGATCATGCGTCCCGTCGACAGCACGTGCAGCCCCGGGTGCGTTTCGCGGATCCAGTGCTTGACCGTCTCGGGATCGACGGCCACGCTCAACACCGCGTGATTGTCCTTCACCTGCACGGATGCCTTGGCGCCGAGGTGCGCGTTCAGTTCATGAACCAGCCCCTGCCAGTTGAAATCGGCGCCTTCTTCCGTCAGGCCCGAGTAAAGGCTGATCTTGCGCACGCCGTCGGCGACAGGCTCCGTGAACACCGCAAGGCCCGCCGAGTCCGGCCCGCGCTCCGTCATGCCCAGCAGCATGGGCACCATCAATTCGCCGAGCCGCTCGCGCAACTCGGGCTTCTTGACGAGTAGTCCGACAATTCCACACATCGTTATCTCCTCGCGCTTAGATTCAAGCGACAAGCTGTTTAGGATTCTTGATCAGAAAAATTCCAGGTAGGTCTTCTGCTCCCAGTCCGACACATGGCGCATGTACTCGATCCATTCCATGTGTTTGAGACGGAGAAACTCGCCGCCCGCCGGCCCCAGCGCTTCGAGCATCACCTCGTCGCGCTCCAGCGCATGCAACGCGGCTTCGAGGTTCTGCGGCAAGATGCTGATGCCGTTTTCCTTGAGGTCACGCGGCGACATCTCGTAGAGGTTGGCATTGCAGGGTTCGCCCGGGTCCAGACGGTTTTCGACGCCATCGAGCCCCGCCGCGATCACGGCAGCCGTCGCGAGATAGGCGTTGCACGCGGCATCCGGCAGGCGCAGCTCGATCCGTCCGCCCGGAATGCGCACCATCGACGAGCGGTTGTTGTCGCCATAGCTCACATAGGCGGGTGCCCATGTCGCGCCTGTCAACGATCGACCTACGACGAGACGCTTGTACGAATTCACCGTCGGCGCGCAGATCGCCGTGAGCGCCGCGGCGTGCTTCAGGATGCCCGCCGTCCAGTGGTAGGCGAGCTTCGAGAGGCCGAGGCCGCGCTCGTCGTGATCGTCGGCGAACAGGTTCTTCTTTCCGTCGGAAATCGACATGTGCATGTGCATGCCGTTGCCGGGCCGGTTCGCGAAAGGCTTCGGCATGAACGAGCAGACAAGGCCCAGTTCATTCGCGATCTCCGCCGCCGCCATCTTGAAGAAGACGTAGTGATCGCAGGACTTCAGGCATTCGGTGTACGTGTAGTTGATCTCGAACTGGCCGTTCGCGTCTTCGTGATCGATCTGATAGACGTCGATACCCGCCTTGATCAGCGCATCCGTCAAACGCTCCAGGAATTCGCGCGAGCGGGAAAGGCCCTTGTAGTCGTAGCACGGCTTCGGCAATGCATCGGTGTGGTCGCACGGCGCGATCGTGCCGTCTGCCCCCTTGCGCAGCAGCGAGAACTCCGGTTCGAGCCCGGTGTTCAGAATCCAGCCGTGGTCCTCGAGGCGGCGAATCTGCTTTTTCAGCGTCACACGGCTTTCGAATGGCCACGGCTCGCGCTTCACATGTCCGTCGCAGACGACGCGCGCATAGCCCGGTTGCCAGGGCACGAGTTGCAGGGTATTGATGTCGCCGACGGCCATGAAGTCGGGGCCTTGCGGATCGATACCCAGCCCCCACACGGCGAAGCCCGCGAAACCGGCACCCGCCGTGAGAATGCTGTCGAGATGCGCCGCAGGCACGGATTTGGTCTTCGCGACCCCGTGGATGTCGACGAACTGCGCGAGGATGTATTTCACCTCGTTTGCTGCAAGAAATTTCCGGGCGTCTTCGGGGGTCATCTGAATGTCCTTGAACGTGATAAATCCAGGTTTCTGAAAACGCCGGCCCGAATGCGCGCCCGCGTCGACTACTTGCTCGCTACGGGGTTGCCGACTGGTCGATATCCGTGATCGCGGCGACCCCGACTGGCCCGCCGCCCAGCTCGCCGGCGATACCCGCCAGCGTCTCCCACAGATACAGGCCGTATGTGCCGTCGGCCCATACCCGGTAGTAAGGCTTGCCTGCCCGGGCGCCTGGCATGACGGTGACGGCGACACCCGCCATCGATGTCAGCACGACTGGCCGGGCAGCCAGATCGAGCGCGCCAAAATTGACATTGCAGGTTTGCAGCAGCAGTTCATTCACGGCATTGCCGCACAGCACGAACGCCGCATCCTGATGAAGCACGGGGTACACGTGCATGGGCGTATCGAGATGCGCCATCCTTGCCGAACTACCTTGCGTCAGTCCGTCTTCGATCAGGTATTCGGAGACGCCGAGCCGCAACACGACGCCGCCGCCCGCGAGGGGCGCCCAGCTGTTGGGCTGCTCCGGCACGGGGATGTCCTGGGCCTGCAGCCACGCCGCTACGCCCTGCCCCTTGAAGCCGGTGCGAAACAGGAAGGAGACATCGGCGATGCCGAGCGTCGCGGCACGCGTGCTGTCGGCGGCATCGACTCGCTCCTCGACGCGCATGTTCTCCCGCACGCTCCATTGCGCGCTTGCCGTCTTCCAGGCGTCGCATACGGGGCTCATCCGAAGTGGTGCGTTCATGCTGTCTCCTTCTTCGGCGCGGCGGCCTTTGTTGTTACGGCGTCTTTTTGACGCTCGCTCTCAGGGTCATAGAACGGTGTCGGCACCACCGTCGCGGATACCATCCGGCCGCCGCTCGCGCGGAAGCTGATGCGCGTGCCGGGCTCGGCCTGGTCGGGCCGCACGAACGCAAGGCCGATCGTCTTTTGCAGCGTCGCGCTCCACGCGACACTCGTGACACGGCCCGCTATCTCGCCGCGTTCGATCACGAGATGACACTCGCGCAGACCGGCATCGCGCACGCCTGCATCGAGCGCGAAGCCGACAAGGCGCTGTTTGGCAGGCAGCTTGTCGATGATCTGCAGGCTGCGTTTGCCGACGAAGAACGGCTTGTCCATCTTCACGGCCCATTCCATGCCGGCGTCGCGCGGTGTCGTCAGACCATCGGTGTCCTGGCTCACGATCACGTGCCCCTTCTCGAGCCGCAACAGACGCTGCGCTTCGACGCCAAATGGACGAATGCCGTGTTCACGTCCCGCTTCGAGCAGCGTGCGCCACAGCGCCGCGCCGTACTCGGCGGGAATATGGATTTCGTATCCCCATTCGCCGACGAAACCCACGCGCATCAGACGTGCAGGCACGCGGTTCTGATCGAGGGCAATGCCCGTCGCGCGAACGCCGAGGTACGGGAAGGCCGCCGGCGACAGATCGAGATCGACGAGCTTGCCGAGCACGGCGCGCGATGCGGGCCCCGCGAGATTCACCGCAGCGAACGCGCCCGTCACGTTGACGATGCCGCAGTCAAGCCGCCAGATCGTGTTGAGCCGCGACAGCTCGCGATAGATGGCCGCCGCGCCCGACGTCGTGGTGGTGAAGTAGAAGTGGTCGTCGGCGAGACGCGCGATCACGCCATCGTCGATCACCACGCCGGACTCATCGCACATCACGGCGTAACGGGTCATGCCAGGTTTCAGGCCCGCGTACTTCGACACGTACACGCGTTCGAGGAACTCCGCGGCCTGTGGCCCCCGCACTTCGATCTTCCCGAGCGTGCCCACGTCGATGATGCCCACGCCGTTGCGCACGGCGAGCGCCTCTTCCTCGATGCAGACCGCGCGCTCCTTGCCCGCGACGGCGTAGTACTCGGGGCGCTGCCAGACGCCCGCCGGCATCCACACTGCGCCGAGCAACTGGTGCTGCGCGTGCAGCGGCGTGCGCCGTTCCGGGTTGAAGCCGCGCCCGGCGAGATGCGACATCGGCACGGGATGAAAGAACGGCCGCGCCGTCGTCGTGCCGACCTCCTGGGGCTCCTTGCCCGTCAGACGCGCGAGGATGCGCAGGCCATTCATGTTCGAATGCTTGCCCTGGCTCGGCCCCATGCCGTTGGTCGAGAAGCGCTTCAACAGTTCGATGTTGTCGAAGCCTTCCTGCACCGCGTTTTCGAAGTCTTTCAGTTGCAGGTCTTCGTCGAAGTCGACGAAGTTCTTGCCGGACGCGTGGCCCACGATCGGCCAGGGATGCGATGGCGATTCCCGTTCCAGGAGACGCAGTTGCGCGGCTTCGCCTGCCTTGCCGTCGCCGTTGCCGCTATGCGCTGCCGCCTGCGCGCCTGCGCGCGCGCCGTCACGCAGCTTGCTATCGAGCGTGTACACGCCGTTCACGCGGCCGCATGCGAACACCCCGGGCGGCAATTGCTCCGGCACGAACTGCTGCACATCGTGATCGAAGTGCATCTTCGTGCCCGCCTGATACAGCAGGTTCGCGGCAGGCGACCAGCCGACGCTCATCAGCAGCGTGTCGCATTCGATCAGACGGGTCGTTGTCGTCGAATAGCGCAGGCCGTTGTTCGTCGAAAACGCGCCGACGCGCACGCCCGTCAGCCGTTCGCCCGATCGATCCGGCACGGCCTCGACGACACAGCTCGAAGTCAGTACATCGACGCCCTTCGCCCTGAGATCGCGCTCGAGGTCATCGCTTGCATGCGATGCGCGCAGATCCACCACGGCAACGACTTCGATGCCACGCGCCAGCATGTCGAGCGCCGCGCGGTAGCCGTCGGCATTGGCGGCGAGCACGACGGCCCGCTTGCCGGGCGCAACGGCATAACGATAGGCAAGGCGCTGCGCCGCCGACGCCAGCATCACGCCCGGCAGGTCGTTGTTGCGAAACACGGCGGGTTGCTCGAACGCGCCACTCGCGACGATCACGGCTTTCGCGCGCATCTTCGTGATACACGTCGCATTCACGAGCGGCACCCACAGGTCCGCGTAGTAGGCTGCCGCGAGCGTACCCGTCATCACGCGGATACGCGGATGGCCGAGCACGGCGTTCGCCAGTTCATGGATCTCGTCGAAACGCTTCTCGTCGCCGCCCAGCTGATAGCCACCGCTGCCGCCGATGCGCGCGTTCTCATCGACGATCACGACGTCAGCGCCTTCCCCGGCCGCCGCGAGCGCCGCCGACAAACCGGATGGACCCGCCCCGATCACCAGCACGTCGCAAAAGCCATATCGCTTCGGTGTGCGGATATGCGGCGCGTCGAAATCGACCTTGCCGAGACCCGTCATCGTGCGGAACATGCGCTCCCAGCGCGGAAACCAGCGCTTGCTATAAAACGCCTTGTAGTAGAAGCCGACAGGCAGAAACGCCGCGAGCTTGCCGACGACGCGCGCACGATCGCCTTCCACGCCGCCGAACGTATTCACCGAATACCAGTTGCCGCCCGGCGTCAATGCCGTCACATCGGCGCGCACGTTCAGCCGCGCGCCGTCCTGCAGCATCACATTGACATCGTGATTGGCGAGCGAAAGGACGCCACGCGGGCGGTGATACTTGAAGCTGCGGCCGAGCACGCGCAGGCCCGAGTCCCACAGTGCGCTCGAGATCGTGTCGCCGATGAGGCCGCTGTACTGCTTGCCTTCATACGAGAAATCGATGCGTGTATCGCGCTCGATCCATTCGCCGCGGTGAGGAGTCAGACGCATTCAGGCCTCCTCGCCGGCAAGCCACGTGCGCAGCACGAGATCTTTCGCGGTGTCGCGCTCGGCAATGAACCATGTATTGCTCGGCGTATGGCACCACCACTCCTGCTTCACGCCCGGTGCGCCGTTGCGGCAAAACACATAGTCAGCCCATTGAGCATCGCTCGCCTGGGTCGGATCAGGCTCGTGACGAATCTCGCCCCAGTAGGCGAACTCCGACACCGGCCGCGCGCCATTTACCGGACAGGTCATGATTTTCATCGTCGTTCTCCAGCTTAGTGGCCAACGGATGCCGCGCCCTTTTCGCCCGTGAGCGAAAAGCGGCGGAACCTGTCGAGCGAGAAGCTCTCGATGAGCGGATGGGTGGCGTCGTTCGCGACCGTGTGGGACATCGTCTTGCCGCACACCGGCGTGGCCTTGAAACCCCAGGTGCCCCAGCCCGAATCCAGGTAGAAGCCTTCGACAGGCGTCTTGCCCATGATCGGCGCGAAGTCGGGTGTCATGTCGGCCATCCCCGCCCATTGGCGCATCACCTTGGCTTGCGACAGGAACGGGAACATCTCGAGCATGTGCGAGGTGAGTCCTTCCACGAAATCGAGCGTCGAGCGTGTCGAATGCAGTTCGTAGGGATCGAGCGAAGCGCCCATCACGAGTTCGCCGCGCGCCGACTGGCTGATGTAGACGTGCAGACTGCCCGAGACGAGAATCGGATCGAGCCAGGGCTTGAGCGGCTCGCTCACCATTGCTTGCAGCGGATGGATGTAGATGGGCGTGCGCAGGCCGACCATGTCTGTGACACGGGGCGTCGAGCCCGCCACCGCGCACAGCACCTTGTTCGTCGAGATATAGCCGCGCGAGGTCTTCACGCCCTTGACCTTGCCGCCCACCACGTCGATGCCGAGCACCTCCGTCTGCTGATGGATTTCGACGCCGCGCTGGTCCGCGCCTCGCCCGTAACCCCAGGCAACGGCATCGTGCCGCGCGACCGCGCCCGGCGCGTGATACAGCGCGCCCATGATGGGCGCGACGCCGCCGCACGAGATGTCGATCATCGGCGCGGCCTTTTTCACCTCGTTCGGACCCACGACCTCGGAGTCCACCCCGTAGTGCTTGTTGACTTCCGCGCGCCAGCGCATCGTACGCATCGCCGAATCGGTATGGGCAAGCGTGTAGTGACCGCGCGTCGAATAGAACAGATTGAGATCGAAGTCCTGCGACAGGTCCTGCCACAGCTTCACCGACTCGTCATAGAACTGCACGCCCTCGGGCGTCAGATAGTTCGAGCGGATGATCGTGGTGTTACGCCCGGTATTACCTCCTCCGATATACCCCTTCTCCAGCACGGCCACATTCGTGATGCCGTGCTCTTTCGCGAGATAGTAGGCCGACGCGAGACCGTGGCCCCCTGCGCCGATGATCACAACGTCATATGAACGACGCAAAGTGTCGTGTCTCGTGAACATCCTCGGTTCGGGATGTTTCTTTGAGAGAGCGAAGCGGACGAGACGCCATGGCATAAAACGCTCCTTTGGCCAGCCCCGCTGGGGGCGGCTTAACGACCTGTTCGATGGAAGACGGCTACGCGATTACCGCAGCACGATGGTCTTGTTACCGTGGATCAGCACGCGATCCTCGAGGTGATAACGCAAGCCTCGCGCCAATACGGCCTTCTCGATATCGCGGCCCAGGCGCACGAGGTCATCCGGCCGGTCCGAGTGGCGGATGCGAATCACGTCCTGCTCGATGATCGGCCCCTGGTCGAGCTCTTCCGTCACGTAGTGGCAGGTCGCGCCCGTCAGCTTCACGCCGCGCCCGTAGGCCTGGTGATAAGGCTTCGCGCCAACGAAGCTCGGCAGGAACGAATGGTGGATGTTGATGATTCGCCCCGGATAAGCCGCGCAAAGCTTCGGCGAAAGAACCTGCATGTAACGCGCGAGCACCATCGTGTCGGCGCGCGCATCCTCGAACAGCCGTTGCACCTCGTCATAAGCCTGCGCCTTGTTGTCAGGCGTGACGGGCACGTGATGGAACGGAATGCCATGCCATTCGACAAAGCTGCGCCATGTGTCGTGGTTCGAGATCACGCACGGAATCTCGATGTCGAGTTCGCCCGCTTTCCAGCGCGCGAGCAGGTCGTAGAGACAGTGCTCGAGCTTCGACACGAGTATCACGACCCGCTTCTTGACTGAGTTGTCAGAGATCTTCCAGTCCATCGCAAACTCTCTCGCGATGTGGGCGAAGCGATCCCGGAACCCGTTGATGCCGAAGGGCAGCGACTCCGCGACGATCTCGTGGCGCATGAAGAAGCGCTTCTCGATTTCGTCGGCATGATGGGTGGCCTCGATGATCCACGCCCGATGCTCGGCAAGGAATGTGCTTACAGCAGACACAATCCCGATGCGATCGGGGCAGGACAGAGTCAGCGTGAAGCGGTGTGTATTGGAGGACATGTTGTGCATTGATTCGAAGAGGAACCATTGGTGACAACATTAGCCAGCCGAAACTTGTGTGTCAATGACAATAAACTTTTTTTCCTGTCAGGAAACACCCGTACACCTCAAGGAGTATCGCCAGGCGCGTATCACCTGGTCCCCAGGCGATAGCCGCGACTATCCCTGCACGTATCTGCATGTCGATGGAAGTGACGGGGAATCGATAGTGCAATCGGCGCGCATGGATGCGCGCGCAGCTATCGCGAGATTTGCCCGGTCAGACGGGCGTTCAGGTATCCAGGTCGGGCGACTGGCCGTACATGATCACGGTGATGAAACGGATCGGCAGCTTGATCAAGCGCTCGGGTCCATGCGCGACGGAGCCGCGAAAGGTCAGCGCGTCGCCGGGCTGCAGCAGATAGCTGCGATTGCCATGGCGATATTCCATCTTGCCTTGCAGCATGTAGATGAACTCCGTGCCGGGATGCTCGAAGGTCGGGAACACCTCGGCTTCATCGTCCATGGTGATGAGAAACGGCTCGAACAGCTTGACGGGCCCCTGGTCATAGGCCAGTAGATGATAGGTATGTCCCTTCGTCGTGCCGCGCCGCACGACCTCCATGCCCTTGCCGGATTTGACATGCTGCGCATTGCCCTCGCGATGCTCGAAGTTCTTGAACATCGCGGAGATCGAAATGCCGAGTGCGCGCGCAATGCTGACGATCGAATCGAGGCTGGTCGACACCTGCCCGTTTTCGATCTTCGACACCATGCTTCGCGACAGGCCGCTTTGCTCGGCCAGGTCGGCAATCGTCAGCCCCTGATTCGTACGGTGCTCTTTGACGACCTTGCCCAGGAATGACTCAATCGACCTTCCATCGCCCAACTCGTCCACGGGACCGCTGGGCAGTTCGTCGTTTATCTCGCTCTTCATCGCTCGGCTCTACACTTGACTATCGGCTATCGGCAACGGGATTCGCGGCAGGACTGCGCCGCGGGGGTTCCGCAGTGCGAATAGTATCAGTGGCTGACGAGGAAGAGGACTCACGCCCGCGGCGGATTGCGGCGCGCGTGGCGCTCGTGATGCCACACGACGGCTTCGACTCTGGAATGAAGATCGAGTTTGTGCAGCAGATGTTTGACGTGAACCTTGACAGTCCCGACGCTGATATCGAGCTTTCGGGCAATCTCCTTGTTGCATAGCCCTTCCACCAGATAGTCCAGTACCTCCTGCTCACGCCCGGAAAGGCCCGACTCGTTAGCGGGGAGAGGCTGCCCGGCAGACAGCGCATGAAACAGCTTGCCCGTGATCGCCTCGCTGAGCACGGCCGTTCCCTGCAGCGCCTTCTGCAAATTGATGCACAGTTCTTCCGGCTCCATGTCCTTGAGCAGATAGCCGCTTGCGCCGGCGCGTAGTGCGGCCACCACGTCGCGTTCGTTGTCCGACACTGTCAGCATCAGAAAGCGTGCGTCGACGTTGTGCTGCTTCATCATCTCGAGCGTCTCGATACCGCTCATTTCCGGCATGTTGAGGTCGATCAGAACGACGTCGGGCTTGAGCCGGACCGCGAGGTCAACACCCACCCGTCCTGACGACGCTTCGCCAACAACACGAAACGCCGGGTTCATCTGGATCAGTTGCGCGACGCCCTTGCGGAACAGCGCGTGATCGTCGATCAGCAATACGGTGTTGACAGGCTCCACGTCCTATTCCTCATACCTGGACCGGCCTGAAGACGGCTGGCCGACAGTTTCATCATAGGTCAAGCGCGGCAGCGCTGCGCGCGTCACGCGGCTTTCTGGCAGGCCATTGCCGGGCCCTCGCGGCGGGGCGGAAATACGCGCCACGCGCCATCGGCATGCCGAAAGAACATGATGGCCACGGAACACGCCGGCCGCGCCACTTCGACACAGACGTAGCGCCTGTTGCTATCGCGCGTGCGGCTGAACTGGGTCACTCGAAAGGGCGTTGCCGAAGTCGGCGCCAGCCATTTCTCGACGAGTTCGCGTAAAGACTGTTGCTGCATGTTCATGATCGTCACCTCACTCGCCCGTACATGATTTCCGTGTTCCGCCAGCTCTGGCAATCAGGCCGCCGCCTTGACCAGTTCGGCCGACAGACCAAACTGTCGGGCGATCGACTGAAGCCGCTCACGCCATTCCCATTTGCCGAACACGTCATGCACGTTCTGCAAGGTGCTGAGCAACTCGATCGTCACGGGATCGTAGACATTGACATGGGCACGAAGCAGCGCCCTTCTCAATGCCGCGATGCCGACATCCATATAAGCGGGTATCGCGTCCGATGACGCTTTGCCGATATAGCGGACGGGCACGCCTTCCATTGCGGTCATGTAATCGCGTGGCTTGATGAAGCTGCCAACGGGACACCCGCCGCAATAGCCGCGATAAGCACCGCCTCCATGTGGCAGCAGCGCTGCGCGGCCCTGGCCGAAAAGATGGTCGACAGCGCGGTCGAAGATCTGCTGGTGGGTCAGGAAATTCCGGCTTTCCATGATGCGGCTCCGCTGCAAGGTTTTGACGATTCGTGTCTCTAGTATGGTCCGTCAACTGCGCCTTGCAATCTGCCAGAGGGGGCTCCCTCTTTGTGGGTATCGGGAGTCATCACGGGGGCAAGCAAGCGCATTCGCGCGATCCTGGCGGGACATATTCCGGGCGACTTCTTGTTGAGACCGGATGTAGATGTCATGGCGAGACCTACCATGTTTTCTGTTGACGAAGGTTGATTGATAGTGCGGCGCCGACGTCGAGCGGCGCAGCGCTACCGGGAAGGTCGCGGCCGACAACAGGATCGCCGGGAGGCGCGGCACGATCAATGCCCCGCGCGAGGTGTCGCGACGATTGTGTACTACCTACAGAGTGGTATATCCCCAAGAGGGATTGCCGCGCTTTAGCGTGAAACCGATACTGTCCGCCGACTGGATGCTTATCCTGAGTTGGCCACGAATTGCCGTGACCGCCGTCTCACGCGTATTCGATCACAGCACCGTTCCCAATGAAACGATCTGACACGAGAACTTTAGTCGAGGATGTCGGGAAGAAGCGCGACGCAATGGCGGCGCTGGCGCTATATGACCATAGCATTCAATGCGGGCACAAAAGAATTGCGCTGCTTCGGTACCTGGATGCCAAAGACCTGGCGGCACCACTGACGAGACAGCACCACGCCTATGCACAGACCATTGCCAGTTCGCTAAGCGTCGGTGACATGGAGTCCATTGCAAGGCAGGCCATTGAACGGAGCCGGCAACGGTGGTCCGCAGGGGCGAAAAAGAAATGCGCGTGCAGAGAACATAGGCGTACCTGAAATTGGCCCGGTGTCATTGGGCACAGACGGACACTCATCTGTTGATCCCGTCACGATGAACTGCGCAACGCTCGTGGCTTCATGGGAAACCAAGGGTCATCGTCATCTGCCGTTGGAGATGGGCTGTCTCCGCAACGGTCGGTCAGGGTGGCGATGTTTACGGCCTCGACTTTGTTCAGGAAGTCGAGGCCATTTTTTTTGCTTCTCTTGCTTCATCAAGGAACGTATCCGCATGCAGGCAGTCCCCGTTCTGATCTGATCGACGACCACGCGGCGAATGAGAGAGCAAGTCCCGGGGTGTGCAAGCACCGCCGCTTGGGTAGAGTGGGTGGCATCGAAAAGACCGAAGCCGATACGGAGCCGCTCATGCAAGATTTCGCATTCGACACTCAAGCCACGCTGTTCAGCGGCGATGAACCACTGGGCAAAGGCCAGCGTAGGCCCGCGCCTGCAATCGCCACGCCTCAGTCGATCGAACGACGCGTCGACGCGATCGACTGGACGCATGCTTCAGCCGAACTGGACGCGCACGGCTGCGCAACGCTCGAAGGCCTGCTGAGCGCCGAAGCGTGCGACGCCCTAAGCTCCCTCTATCCGCGCGACGACCTGTATCGCAGCCGCGTCGTGATGGCGCGGCATGGTTTCGGGCGCGGCGAGTACAAATACTTCGACTACCCGCTGCCCGACGTGGTCGACGCGTTGCGCACGGCCGTCTATCCGCGTCTCGCACCGCTCGCGAACGCATGGAACGAAGCCATGCGCATCGACGTCCAGTTTCCGCCGACGCACGCCGCCCTCCTGCGCCGCTGTCACCAGGCCGGGCAATCGCGTCCGACGCCGCTGATCCTTCAATACACGGCTGGCGACTACAACTGCCTCCATCAGGACCTGTATGGCGAGCACGTTTTTCCTTTGCAGCTCGCGATCCTGCTGTCCGAGCCGGGCAAGGATTTCACGGGCGGTGAGTTCGTTCTGACGGAGCAACGTCCGCGCATGCAGTCGCGCGCGGAAGTCGTGCCGCTGCGCAAGGGCGATGCGGTGATCTTTGCGGTGCATCACCGGCCCGTGCAGGGCGCGCGCGGCGCATATCGGGTACACATGCGGCATGGCGTGAGCCGGTTGCGCTCGGGGCATCGGCATACGCTTGGGGTGATTTTTCACGACGCAAAATAGGTCTTACGACTCCGCGGTGCGCCTCGAACGCGCTGCGAACCGCCCCGACAAGTGGCCAGCTAGCGGGCCACGCCCGGCATCATCCGTCACAACGTGCTATGTTGTTTGACAGGCTTCCGGTTGCAAATCGGCACCCGAAGCCGGATATCTTCACCATCCGTATCGCGGCCACGCACGGCACACTCTGTCGCCGTGCTCACGCGCTCCGCACCATCCACACGCTCGCACAACGTTCGTCATGTCCGATCTCGCCACACCGCTTCCGCGCCGCTTCGACATCAATCCGAAGCCGCTCGCCTTCTCGCTCCTTCTCATCGCGCTCGGCGCAGTCTATCTCGCGCAAACCGTCAGCGGCCGGCAGGCGGCGCTCTACGTGGTCGGCGCGCTGCTCGGCATGTCGCTGTATCACGCGGCGTTCGGCTTCACGTCCGCGTGGCGCGTGTTCATCGCCGATGGCCGCGGCGCCGGCCTGCGCGCGCAAATGCTGATGCTCGGCATCGGCGTGTTGCTGTTCTTTCCGGCGCTGTCGGCGGGGTCGCTGTTCGGCCATCCCGTCGCGGGGCTGGTGTCGCCCGCGGGCACGTCGGTGATCGTCGGCGCGTTCATGTTCGGGATCGGCATGCAGCTCGGCGGCGGCTGCGCGTCGGGCACGCTGTACACGGTCGGCGGCGGCAGCACGCGGATGCTGGTGACGCTTGCGGCGTTCATCGTGGGCTCAGTGGTCGCCACCGCGCATATGCCGTTCTGGACCGCGCTGCCGTCGCTCAAACCGACGTCGCTTGTTACAACTCTGGGCGCCAGCTGGGCGATCGCGGTCAATCTTGCCGTGTTCGCGGCGATTGCCGCGCTGACGGTCGTGATCGAAAAGCGCCGTCACGGGCGCCTCGTCGACGACGCGCCGCGCGCCGCCAACGCGTCGCCGTGGCTGCACGGACCGTGGCCGCTGTTCGCCGGCGCAGTCGCGCTCGCGCTGCTCAACTTCGCGACGCTCGCGCTGTCCGGCCGTCCGTGGGGCGTGACTTCGGCATTCGCGCTGTGGGGCGCGAAGCTCTTCTCGCTGGCGGGCATCGACGTCGCCAGTTGGCCTTACTGGAGTTCTCACACGAATGCCACCGCCCTCACATCGTCCGTTACACGCGATGTCACGAGCGTAATGGATGCGGGCATCGTGCTCGGCGCGATGGCTGCGGCCGCTTTAGCGGGCCGCTACGCGCCTCTGTGGCGCGTACACATGCGATCCCTTATCGCCGCCGTCGTGGGCGGCCTGATGCTCGGCTACGGCGCCCGGCTGGCCTATGGTTGTAACATCGGCGCGTATTTCAGCGGCATCGTGTCAGGCAGCCTGCATGGCTGGCTGTGGCTCGTCGCCGCGTTCGCCGGCAACGTCATCGGCACGCGGCTGCGCCCCCTTTTCGGACTGGAAGTCGAGCGTATCCGCCAAACCGGCTGCTGACCCGTTACAAACTCCGGGTGAGTCTGTAACAACTGCGGCCGCACTCGTTACACTTTCTTCCCTGTTTGTAACTCCTTTTCGTTACATCTCGGGTTATCCCTCATCCGCTAACCGGCAGCGTATTTTTTACCTGCCGGTTTTTTGTTTTCTTTCTCCCGGCTTTCTGAACTAATATGATTTTCGCATAAGCCAAGTTGCATGCGTTAATCGGAAACTCTTGCTTGAGGCCTTATCTGACAAGGGTTTAACCGGAGCCCGTTGCAAACGTTTTCCGCCTGCCTGGCGATTATGACGTCGCCGTGAAAGAGTTACCGAAACGACTGTTGTTTTGTCGTATCTTTTTTTTGAGAAAGGTATTGATTTCTGGAAATCCTGTTCATACAATTCCGCCCAAGCTGTTACGAAATGTAACGGGTTGTATCAAAGGTTGGCTGGTTGTATCTGTGCACCAAGTTGACGCCGGAAATCCTCAGTGTCCGGCGGGGCATAAGACCATAACGGCAGAAAATGCCGACATAAGTAATTCGGGGCTTCGGAAAAGAGAAAATGGACCGTAGCAGCGAGACGCTGGATTCAATCCGCGAAATCAATTTGTCTTACATCATGCTCGCACAACGCATGTTGCGCGAGGACAAGGCAGTCGGCATGTTCCGCCTGGGCTTGTCATCGGAGCTGGCTGATATTCTTGCCGGGCTGTCGCTCGCGCAGATCGTCAAGCTGGCCAGCTCCGATCAGCTTTTGTGCTTCTTCCGCTTCAACGACCACACGATGTTGTCGGCGTTGACGCACACGTCCCGTCACGCGGAGGTGGCATCGACGCATGCCGCGATCCTGCTGGCAGGACAGCCCGCAGAGCAGTTCGCTTAAGACCGGAGAGGACTGCCATGCTGAAAAAGAGCCTTACCGAAGACGCGCAGGAAGTGTTCCGCGCGATCGCGCTGATTGAACTGGGCGCGCGCATGCAGGTGCTCGAAAGCGAGCTGACGCTGTCGCGCGACCGGATGATCCGCCTGTACCGCGAGGTCAAGGGCGTATCGCCGCCGAAGGGCATGCTGCCGTTCTCGGCGGACTGGTACATGACGTGGCTCGCGAACATCCACGCATCGCTGTTCTACAACACGTACCTGTTCCTGAAGAACGAAGCGCGCTGCTCGCACCTGGACGCGCTGACCAAGGGTTATCGCCTGTATCTGGAGCATTGCCGTCATAGCGAAACCGAGCCGGTGCTCGACCTGACGCGCGCATGGACGCTCGTGCGTTTCTTCGACGCCGAGATCCTGCAACTGACGCCCTGCTGCCGTTGCAGCGGAAAGTTTGTCGCGCACAAGCACGACCTGCAGCACAACGTCGTGTGCGGCGCCTGCCAGCCGCCGTCGCGCGCGGGCAAGACGAAGAAGGCCGCCGCCGCGAAGCGCGAGGCGGAGAAGGACATCGTATCCGTGCCGCAAGTCGCGGAAGAAATCGAAGTACTCGAAGAACAGATGCTCGAGGAAACTGCGTTGGCGGCCTAGCGCCGCGCATCGCTCAGTCCATCCGAAGCTACGCATTACTTTGAAGCCGGTCTCGCGAGACCGGCTTTTTTTCGTCCGTGTTTTATGCGTGCTTTTTATGTGTGCTTCAAAGCTCAGCCTGCGAACCCGAACGTCTGCACGACAAGCCAGATATTGGCCGCGCTGATTACGGCAAACAGCCCCCACGCGAGGACACGCGTCGGCAGCCGGTTCGTGAATTCACCCATCAGCGCGCGGTCGTTCGTCATGCGGATCAGCGGATAGAGCGCGAACGGCAGCTGCAGGCTCAGCACCACCTGACTCGCGACGAGCAACTGCCCGACGGCGCCATTGCCGAGCATCTGCACACCGACCAGCGCGGGAATCAACGCGAGCGCGCGCGTGATGAAGCGCCGCTGGTAGCACGGAATCTTCAGTTGCAGAAAGCCTTCCATGATGACCTGCCCGGCCACCGTGCCCGTGAACGTCGAGCTTTGCCCCGACGCCAGCAGCGTGATCGCGAACAGCACGGCCGCGAAGCCCGTGCCGACGATGGGCGCGAGCAACCGGTAGGCGTCCTCGATTTCGGTGACCTGGGTGTGCCCTGTCGAATGGAACGCGGCCGCTGCGAGAATCAGGATCGCGGCATTGATCAGCAGCGCGAGAATGAGCGCGACGATCGTGTCGATGCGCGACAGCGAGATCGCACCCGCGATGCCCTCGCGATCGCGCTTGATCGCGCGCGTCTGCACGATGGACGAATGCAGATACAGGTTATGCGGCATCACCGTCGCGCCGAGAATGCCGATCGCGAGATAAAGCGGCTCGCGTTCGCTGATGGCTTGCCACGACGGCACGAGCCCGGCCGCAACGGACGGCCAGTGCGGATGAACCAGCGCCAGTTCGATGACGTATCCGACGCCGATGGTCGCAACCAGACCGAGCATGATCGCTTCGAGGTCGCGGAAATTCTTGCCCTTCAGGCCGAGCACGATCAGCGTGTCGAACGCGGTGAGGATCACGCCGACCGTCAGCGAGCATTTGAACAGCAGATGAAACGCGAGCGCGCCGCCCAGCACTTCGGCGAGATCGCAGGCGATGATCGACAGTTCGGCGAGGAGCCATTGAATACGCGCGATGCCCGGCGAGTAACGCGTGCGCGATAGTTCCGCGAGATTGCGGCCTGTCACGATGCCAAGGCGCATGCTGAGGCACTGCAGCACCATTGCCGCGAGGCTCGACAGCACAACCACGAACAGCAGGCTATATCCGTAGCGCGAGCCGGCTTCGATGTCGGTGGCCCAGTTGCCGGGGTCCATGTAACCGATCGATACCAGCAGGCCGGGACCTGCGAATTGAAGGATTTTTTTCCAGAATGGGGCGGACTGCGTGACGGTGACGGTGCCCTGCACCTCGGATGGGCAGAACGGCGCGGTAGCTGTGGTTGGAAGTTTGAACTGCAAAGCCGGTGACCTCGAGGTGGATGTGAAGTCGCAGTGCGATGGCTGGATCGCTGCCGCGAAACGGCTTCAAGTGTACAAAGAAATTTGGGGACGTGTCCCGGGAGGGGCGTGCAGGGATGCACGCTGTGGGCGGTGTGTTGTTTGCCTTTGCGTTGGCATCCGCGGTTTGGTTTGGTGCTTGACGCGTTGCCGTTTGGTGTTTTGGCGTTTGCGCTGGCATCCGCGGTTTGGTTTGGTGCTCGACGCGTTGCCGTTTGGTGTTTTGGCCTTTGCGCTGGCATCCGCGGTTTGGTTTGGTGCTCGACGCGTTGCCGTTTGGTGTTTTGGCCTTTGCGCTGGCATCCGCGATTCGTTAGCCTGCTTCACGCGTCGCCCCTGTGCGGGGCGGCACCTACTTTTCTTTGCCGCCGCAAAGAAAAGTAGGCAAAAGAAAGCGGCTAACACCGCTAATTCTTGTGTTTGCCTGAGGGCCCCCAAAGGTTCTTACGCTTCACACGGCAGCCTTCCTGTTCGCGTTCGTTGCCAACGCTCCGAATGAGCGCCTCACCCGCTTCAAATACCCGTACATGTGCAAGCGGTAGCGAATGGTATGTGCCGCCCAGGTGGCAAACTGTGTGTAGGTTGTCGCGAGGTATAGCTTGGCGCTCTTACAGGGTGGAGCGTGCGCTATCGGGTCCGAAGTGAAGCGTGCGAGGCACTACGACCTACACACAGTTTGCCACCTGGGCGGCCGTGGAATATCTGGCTCGGCATGATGCAGCGCGGGCGCGTGAAGCGGGTGAGGCGCAGCGCAAGAGCGCTGGCAACGAACGTGGGTCACGTGGTTGCCGTGCGAAGCGTAAGAACCTTTGGGGGCCCTCAGGCAGGAACAAGAACTGGCGGTGTTAGCCGCTTTCTTTTGCCTACTTTTCTTTGCGGCGGCAAAGAAAAGTAGGTGCCGCCCCGCACAGGGGCGACGCTTGAAGCACGCTAACAAATCGCGGATGCCAGCGAAAAGGCATAATGCGGACGCCTGCGCAGCAAAAAAAAAACCTACTGCTTCGCCACCTGCTGCGCTTGCGCGCCGTCGCCGCTACCGACATCCGCCTTCACATCACCCCACCCCCCGCCGAGCGCGCGAATCAAGTTAACCGTCGCGACAGCCTGCGTGCCAGCAAGATGACTCAACTGCAACTGCGACTGCAGCGTCTGCCGCTGCGCATCAATCACATCCAGATACGCAACCTGCCCTTCCTGATACTGCGTCTGCGACAAATGCTCCGCCCGCTTCGACGCGTTGACGGCGTCACTCTGCTCACGCGTCTGATCCCCAAGCAAACGCAGATCGGACAAGTTGTCCTCAACTTCACGAAACGCCACGAGCACCTGCTGACGATACTGCGCCACATCCTCGTCATACTTCGCGCGCGCATTCGCGAGATTCGCCTTGCGACGTCCGCCGTCAAACAGCGGCACCGTCAGCGCCGTGCCCGCAAACGGACCGAGCAGGAACGCCCGGCTCGACCACTGGAACAGATCGCCAAGCGTCGTCGACTCGTAACCGAACGCACCCGTGATATCGAGCTTCGGGAAAAACGCAGATTTGGCAAGGCCGATCCGAGCATTCGCGCCCGCCATCGCGCGCTCCGCCGCCGCAATATCCGGCCGACGCTCGAGCAGCGCAGACGGCAATCCAGCAGGCACGCGCGCCGTCACAGGCGCAAGTGGCGTCTCGGGGAACGAGAAGTCCGCCGGCGCCTTGCCGAGCAAAATCGCGAGGCCGTGCTCGGACGCCGCGCGCTGACGCGCTACGCCGACGGCATCGGCGCGCGCCGTCGCCAGTTCATTGCGGGCGCGCGACACATCGAGCTCGTTGATGTCGCCTTCGTTGAAGCGGCGTTCGACGAGTTTCAATGCGTCCTCACGCAACGTCACCGTCTGACGATACAAGCTCAACTGCGTGTCGAATTCGCGCAACTGGAAGTAGTTCTGCGCGACGTCCGCCTGCAACGCGAGCTGCACCGAGCGGAACAATGCTTCGCTCTGCGCCTGGTCGGCACGCGCGGCGTTCACGTTCGAACTGACGCGGCCAAACAGATCGACTTCATACGCAGCCGTCACCTGTGCGCGCCACAGCGTTTGCGTCGGCACATGCGTGTCGTTCGGCAGGAACTGCGAAGCGGGCGACAGACGCTCGCGCGTCGGGCCAAAGCCCGCATCGAACGACGGGAACCAGTCGGCCCGCGCCTGCTGCGTCAGCGCGCGCGATTCCTGCACGCGCGCCGCGGCTGCCTTCAGGTTCTGGTTCGCATCGGCGGCCTGCTTTTCCAGATCGTTGAGCGTCGAATCGCCAAAAATCGTCCACCATTCGCCGCGATGCGCTTCTTCTGCGGGCTCAGCCGTCTTCCACGTGCCCGCTTCGCTCGCCGGCAGCGGCGTCGCCGCTGCATCCGTCGTCGTTGCCGACACTGGTGCTTCCTTGAAGGCCGCGGGCGTCGCCGAGTCGGGACGCTTGTAAGTCGGCTCGAGCGAGCACGCCGCGAGCAGCAACATCAGCAGCGTACTTGCCGCCGCGCGACCCAGGCCGCTCATCTGTTCAAAGCTTTTCATTGTCATTTTCTCCATCAGGCGTCCGTCGTATGCGCGACGAGATGCGGCGAGTCCTTTTGCGCGACGTGAATCTTGCCGCCCGCCAACGTACGCAGCACCACGTAGAACACCGGCGTCAGCATCAGGCCGAACAGCGTCACACCCAGCATCCCGAAGAACACGGCCACACCCATCGCGTGACGCATTTCGGAACCCGCGCCGCTCGACACCACCAGCGGCACCACGCCCATGATGAACGCGATCGACGTCATCAAAATCGGCCGCAAACGCATGCGGCTTGCTTCGATGGCGGCCTGCAGCGGCGTGCGTCCGTCGTGCTCCAGTTCACGCGCAAACTCGACGATCAGAATCGCGTTCTTCGACGCCAGCCCCACCAGCACCATCAAACCGATCTGCGTGAAGATGTTGTTGTCGCCCTGCGTCAGCCACACACCCGCCAGCGCGGACAGCACGCTCATCGGCACGATCAGGATCACTGCGAGCGGCAGCGTCAGGCTCTCGTACAACGCAGCCAGCACGAGGAACACCAGCAGCACGCTGATCGGGAACACCCACAGCCCCGCGTTGCCCGCGATGATCTGCTGATACGTCAGGTCGGTCCATTCGAGCTTCACACCCTTCGGCAACACTTGCGCCGCGATGCGCTCGGCGGCTGCCTGCGCTTCACCCGACGAGAAGCCGGGCGCCGGGCCGCCGTTGATATCGGCTGCCGTGTAGCCGTTGTAGCGCACGACCATTTCCGGACCATACGTCGGCGTCACCGTCACCAGCGACGACAACGGCACCATGTCGCCATTCACGTTGCGCGTCTTCAGTTGCAGGATGTCGTCGGCCTGCTGACGATACGGCGCGTCCGCCTGCACACGCACCTGGTACACACGGCCGAAACGGTTGAAGTCGTTCACGTACAGCGAGCCGAGATACACCTGCATCGTGCTGAACACGTCCGTCACGGGCACGCCCAGCTGCTTCGCCTTCACACGGTCGAGATCGACGTTCACCTGCGGCACGTTGATCTGATAGCTCGAGAACGTCGGGCCGAGTTCGGGTGTCGTCGCAGCCTTCTTGACGAACGCTTCCGTCGCCTTGTTCAGCTCTGTGTAACCGACTGCGCCGTGATCTTCCAGCTGCATCTTGAAGCCGCCGAGCGTACCGAGACCGAGCACGGGTGGCGGCGGGAACACGGCGACGAACGAATCCTTGATCGCGCCGTATTGCTGGTTCAGCGCGCCCGCAATCGCACCCGCCGACAGCGCCTTGCCCTTGCGGTCATGGAACGGCTTGAGCGTAACGAACACAATGCCTGCGCTCGAACTGTTCGTGAAGCCATTCACCGACAGACCCGGGAACGCCACCGCGCTTTCGACGCCCGGCTGCTTCAGCGCGATCGCGCCCATGTCGCGAATCACCTTCTCGGTGCGATCGAGCGATGCACCATTGGGCAACTGCGCAAACGCGATCAGATACTCCTTGTCCTGCGCCGGCACGAAACCGCCCGGCACGGCACGCGACACGAGTACCGTCAGCCCCAGCAGCACCGCGTACACGACGAGCATCGCGCCCTTACGCTTGAGCACGCCGTTCACGCCGCGCCCATAGCTTTCCGAGCCGCGATGGAACACCTTGTTGAAGCCCCTGAAGAACGGGCCCAGCACGCGGTTCATCGCGCGCGTCAGCCAGTCTTCCTTCACGTCGTGGCCGCGCAGCAGCAGCGCCGACAAAGCGGGCGACAGCGTGAGCGAGTTGAACGCCGAGATCACCGTCGAGATGGCAATCGTCATCGCGAACTGCTTGTAGAACTGGCCCGTCAGGCCCGTCATGAACGCGAGCGGCACGAACACGGCGACCAGTGTCAGCGCGATAGCGATAATCGGCCCGCTCACTTCCTGCATGGCCTTGTAGGTCGCATCTCTCGCGCTCAAACCGCTTTCAATGTTCCGCTCGACGTTCTCCACCACCACGATCGCATCGTCGACCACGATACCGATGGCGAGCACCATTCCGAACAGCGACAGCGCGTTGATCGAGAAACCGAACGCCAGCAGCAGCGAGAACGTACCGACAATCGACACAGGCACGGCGATCAGCGGAATAATCGACGCGCGCCACGTCTGCAGGAACACGATCACCACGATCACGACGAGCGCAATCGCTTCGAGCAGCGTGTGTACGACGGCTTCGATACTCGAACGCACGAACTGCGTCGGGTCATAGACGATCTTGTACTCGACACCCGCCGGGAAGTCCGCGGCGAGTTCCTTCATCGTCGCGCGCACTTCGTCGGAAATCTGCAGCGAGTTCGCACCCGGCGACTGGTTGATCGCCATTGCAACGGCCGGCTTGTTGTCGAGCAGCGAGCGCAAGCCGTATTCCGAAGCCGCGAGTTCGACACGCGCAATATCTTTCAGGTACGTGACCGCGCCATCGGGCGCCGTCTTCACAACGATGTCGCCGAACTCCGCTTCTGTTTTCAGACGACCGCGCGCATTCACCGACAATTGCAGCGGCGTGCCCGGCACGGAAGGCGATGCACCGATCACGCCCGCCGCCACCTGAATGTTCTGCTCGCGAATCGCATTGACGACTTCCATCGCCGTCAGATTGCGTTGCGCGACCTTCGCCGGATCGAGCCACACGCGCATCGCGTAATCGCCCGCACCCCACAGCTGCACCTGCCCGACGCCCTTGATCCGCTCCAGGCGGTCCTTCACGTTGAGCAGCGCGTAGTTGCGCAGATACGTCATATCGTAGCGGTCGTTCGGCGAGATCAAATGCACGACCATCGTCAGCGTCGGCGAGCTCTTGATCGTCGTCACACCGAGACGCTGCACGTCTTCCGGCAGACGCGGCAGCGCCTGATTCACGCGGTTTTGCACCAGCTGCGTCGCGAGATCGGGATTCGTGCCGAGCTTGAACGTGACCGTCAACGTCAGATTGCCGTCGCTATTGGCCTGCGACTGCATGTACAGCATGTTCTCGACGCCGTTGATCTGCTCTTCGAGCGGCGACGCAACGGCCTCGGCGATCACCTTCGGGTTCGCGCCCGGATATTGCGCGTGGACCACCACGGAAGGCGGCACCACTTCGGGGTATTCGGAGATCGGCAGCTGGAACACCGCGATCAGCCCCCCGAGCAGAATCAGGACCGATAGCACGCCAGCGAAGATCGGCCGGTCGATGAAGAATTTGGATATGTTCATGTGAAGCTCTTGATGTTGGAGCGCTTACGTCTTGTGCGCATGCATCGAAGGATGGGTGACGGTTGGTCGACCGATCACGAATCCTTGCGCGCCTTCGTGCGCGGCTGCGCCTGTGCCTGCGTTTGCGTACCCTTCTGCGCTTGCGGTTCGGTGTGCTTCTGCTTCGTTCCGTCGAGCTGCGCCTGCTTGTCGGCCTGCGCGTCATCCGCGACGGGCGCGCTGTTCGCGTCGCCCTCGCCCATCGGCACCATGTGCGCGCGAACCTGCGCGCCCGGACGCACACGCTGCGTGCCGTTCACGACGATGCGGTCGCCCGCGTGCAAGCCGCTCTTCACGACGCGCAGATTGCCTTGCAGGTCGCCAGGCTGAATCTCGCGATACGCGACGTGATCGTCCTTGTCGACCACGAACACGAACTTCTTGTCCTGGTCCGTGCCGATTGCGGCGTCATCGATCAGCAGCGCGCCATGCGGCTCGCTGCCGCCCACTTTCACGCGTGCATAGAGACCCGGCACGAGCGAACCGTCGCTGTTGTCGAAACGCGCGCGCACGCGGATCGTGCCCGACGACGTATCGAGGCGGTTGTCGACCGACTGGATCGTGCCCTTGCGCGAATAGCCCGTCTCATTGGCCAGGCCCAGTTCGACGGGCACCTTGCTGTCGCCCTTCACCTGGCTGATGTACTGCAGGTACGTCTGCTCGTCGGCGTCGAACTCCGCGTAGATCGGCGAGACGGACACGAGCGTCGTCAGCGGCGCGGCGCTTGCGCCCGCGTTCACGACGTTGCCGAGCGTGATCTCCGCGCGCGACACGCGGCCCGCCACGGGCGCGACGATCTTCGTATAGCCGAGATTGATCTGCGCGGTTTCGAGCGCGGCCTGCGCGGCCTTCACGTTCGCGGTCGCTTCGCGCGCGGCGTTCTGCTTCTCGTCGTAGTCGCGCTTGGCAATGGCGCTATCGCCGATCAGCCGTTGCGCGCGCTCCCAGTCGCTTTGCGTGTAGCCCGCGCGCGACTGCGCGGCCGCCAGCTGCGCGGCGGCACGATCCACTTCCGCCTGATACGGACGCGGATCGATGACGAACAGCACGTCGCCTTTCTTCACGAGCGCGCCGTCCTGGAAGTTCACGGACACGATCGTGCCCGACACGAGCGGCCGCACGTCGACCTTTTCTACAGCCTGAAGACGGCCCGAATAGCTTTGCCAGTCGGTGATGGTTTTCTGCACAACAGTGGCGACGTCGACTTCCGGCACGATGGTCGGCGCGGACTGCGCCGGCGCGCGCGCATCGACGCGAATCGCGCCGAACGTGCCGAGGCCCGCAATCACAAGCACCGCTAGCGCCGCTACCGCCAGCTTCGAACGCGAGAGAGGAAAAACAGACATGACAGACTCCGGATTTAATTTAGTTAATAGAAGTTTGTTTATCGGAGTGCGCGCTCATCGAAGCGCCACTGGAAGAATCGGACCGCCTCGAGCAACGCCGCCGGATGATTGGCCAGCGCCGCGTGCGACACGCTTGGGTAACGGACCACCTGCGTCTGCACGCCCGCATCGATCAGATTGCTGGCGTACTTCTCCGCTTCGACGTGCAGCACGTCGTTTTGCGCGGTGGCAATCAGCGTCGCGGGCAAGCCGGCGAGCCGCACCGACTCGAGCGGCGCCGCATACGGGTGGATGCGTTGCGCTGCCTGCGGCAGATACGCGCGATAACACGCCGCGCATTCGCTCGCCGTGATGTCCGAGCTCAGGCGCTTCTCGTCGCCGAGACGCGTGAGGCTCGGATCGAGCATCGGTCCGAACAAAGCCTGCGCATCGATCCGCACATCCCCGCGATCGCGGCCGATGAACGCAAGGCAATTGGCGAGCGAGCCACCCGCATCGTGGCCCGCTACGCCGATTTTCTTCGTGTTGCCGCCGAACGCCCGTGCGCGTGTCTGTACCCACAGCGCTGCACGGTGCGCATCTTCGGGCGCGGCGGGAAACGGAAACTGCGGCGCGAGCGAATAACCGACGGAAACGACGAGCGCCGGCGTGTGCTGCGCGAAATAGCGCGCGGCGTAGTCGGCTTCCTCGATCGAGCCGCGCACGAAACCGCCGCCGTGAAAATAGAGCAGGATCGGCAGACCGCTTTTGGCGGCGGCTCGCCGGTAAAGGCGCAGTGTGATGTCCTGTGCGTACCCTTCGATCCGCACGTCGGTGACGTCGAGTAACGCGGCGTTTTCGCCGAGGCTCGCGCCAGACGGGACAAAGGTGTGACGCGGGTTGAATGCATCCATGTCGGAACAGCGCAATGCGCGAAGCTATCGAATGGTGCGAATTGTGGGACCAGCAGACTTCCAAATAAATGCCTATAATCCGGCAACACAATTCGGAGCACCTGAACAATCGAATGACTTTATTCGGCGCCTTGGCCAATCGTTAAATGGCTGATGCGACTGCTTCAACAGTGCTCCGGCTCTTTCGGAGGTTTGCAATGGACCGACTTCAGGCCATGCAAGTGTTCACCCGGGTCGTCGACACCAACAGCTTCACCCGGGCTGCGGAAACGCTCGATCTACCCCGCGCTTCCGTCACGACGATCATTCAGAATCTCGAAGCGTTTCTCGGCACGCGCCTCTTGCATCGCACGACACGCCGTCTGTCGCTGACGCCGGACGGCGCTGCGTACTACGAGCGTTGCGTGCGCATTCTCGCGGACGTCGAAGAGACGGAACAGAGTTTCCAGAGCGGCAACAAGAAGCCGAATGGGAAGCTGCGCGTCGATATGCCGGGATCGATCGGCAGACTACTCGTGATTCCCGCGCTGTGCGAATTCCACACGAAGTACCCGGATATCGATCTGCAACTCGGCTTGTCCGACCGCCCGGTCGATCTTCTGCAGGAAGGTGTGGATTGCGTGGTGCGGGTCGGCGCGCTGCAGGATTCGTCATTGGTCGCACGCAGAATAGGGTTATTCGAAGGCGTAACGTGCGGGGCGCCCGCGTATATCGATCGCGCGGGCATTCCTCAGACGCTCGACGATCTCGAACAGCACAAGGCCGTCAATTATTTTTCGAGCCGGACTGGCCGCGTTATGGACTGGTCATTCCTTGTCGACGGCAAGGAAGTCGAGGTGAAAATGAAGGGCGTAGTGTCCGTCAACGACGCGGACGCTTATGTGACGTGCGGACTCGAAGGCTTCGGCCTGATTCAGCCGCCGCTCTTCATGGTGCTGCCGCATTTGCGTTCGGGCCAGCTCGTCGAAGTGCTGCCCGACCTGAAACCGCTGCCGATGCCGATCTCCGCGGTGTATCCGCATAGCCGGCATCTGTCGTCGAAAGTGCGCGTATTCGTCGACTGGATTGCGGAGATTTTCGATCGCTGCCCGCTGCTGAGTGGCCGTGCAAGCCTCGACAAGACCTGCACGCAACGCACGTTCGAGCAGAAAGAGGCCGCGCCGGAATTCAAAACGCCGGTGATGTCGGAGTGGGTCGCATAGGCTGCCAGGCCTTTGTTTAAGGGACGATCGCGGCATCACGCCGCGATTGTTCTGAAATTGCGACAATTCATTTCACGAAAGCCGGGTTTATCGCCCGCGCGTCAAAGCCTACATTTCACCCTGTCGCAACGCCGGACCACGACGGCGAAGCAAATGAATTAGACGATAGGAGTGAATCATGAAGCGCAATCTGCTGGCAGGTCTTGCTCTCTCGCTGCTCGTCAGCGCACCGGCATTTGCCGGCGGCGGCGGTGGCATTGGCCACGCTGGGTCGTATAACGATCAATGGTGGCAACACTCGGCTAACGCATCGGCACCGAAGTCTCGCGCAGAAGTGCGCGCGGAAGTCACCGACGCGTATCGCGACGGCACGCTGCCTTCGCTGAACAAGACCTCGTATCCGGAACAAGGCCTGATTGGCCGCACGCAAGCTGCGCGCCTCGAAGCGCAAAGCGACGGTAGCGTGCGCGTCGCTCGCGGCCAGTAAGCATTACTTTATTTTGATCGCAGGAGTCAAACATGAGCCCATCGGAACTCGATGACTGGGCGGCGGACATTCCCGTCTGGACGCCCTATCGCTCGCATTAAGCGCGCGTTGGAAGATAGCGAAGTGTGTGAACTGCGCTCAATCGCATGAAAGCGATTGAGCGCTTTGCATTGGTGCAGATTTAAAGTTCTTCGCTACGCGATCAGCGATGCGGCACGCCGTTGCGCCATTCGCCCCAATGCGACACGATGTCCTGAACGAGCGGATTGCCCGCGCGGTACAGGTTCTCAAGCGCGATAGTGAAGCCACCTTGCGCAGCGTAGTTGAGCAAGTTGTCGGCGCTCGTCTGTCCATCATAAGGACGATCGAAATCCGAACCCGCACGCAATACCGCAACGCGATTCAAATCGACGCGATGCACGCTTGCAGCGCGCTTCAACGCTTCATAGGTCGAGTTGTCTTCCTGTTGCGTCGTGCAATAGACGCCCTTGCCGTCCGTGAGAATCTTCGTCCAGTCGCGCGCGCGTTCGCCCAGCTTCGTACCGGACCACCACGTATCGCCTGCTAGTGTGTCGCACTGAATGACCGTAGGCACATGATTGGCAGGCGCATAGTTGTATTTGGCGCGCGCTGCTTGCGCCTGCGCGTTGTCAGACAGCACGACGTTTTGCGACAATGCAAAAGCCACCTCGGCGAGGCGTGGATTCAACTTGAACACTTCGGTGCGGTAGTCGAGTGGCGGCTTCTCCGAAGGGCTTTTCGTATTGATGCCGAGATAGCCGGTGTTCCAGCCCGGCGGAATTTCGCGTCCGTCGATTTCCCATTGAATGCCGAAGTCGACAAGGTATTTGGCCCACGCAGCGGAGCCGACCGTACCTTGACCTGGATCGATGCCCGCAATGCCCGCCACCATGAAATAGGTGTGCCGCAAATCGAACCGCGGCGAGAATGCGAGCGCCATGGTCGACGCGGCGGCATTCGTGTGGCCCATGCCCGTCGTCATTACGCAGATGTCCTGCCTGTTGCAATGGATATTCGGATAATCCGGCGAAAGACCCGCGACAGGAATGTCTTGCCACGGCCCGAGTTTATCGAGCCACACCTGCCCTTCCGGTCCGAACATCGAAATGATCATCACCTTGACGGGCCGGCCGTGCGATTCGCCGTTGTCTTGCGCAAAGCTGTCGTCCTGCGCATTCGCCAATGGCGAGACCGCCGTGCATGCGGCCAGTGCCAGGGCCGTCAATGCGCCTACCGTGCGAGTTACCATGACAAGTCCTTTCTTTAAGCTTGTTAAAGGATTGGGAATGGAATGCATGCCCTCGCGTAACAGGGCGGAGCTAAGTATAGGCGGCGTCGAATTGTTTTCCATTAGCTAATTCCACTTGTCATTTCAAATAGCTGATTCGCATAAATCGAAAAAGAACTGCAATACGAAAAATGCATCAGAAACGAAAAGGCCCGCGAACGTTGCATCGAGTGCATCGTTCGCGGGCCTTTGAGACAGATATCAACGCTTAATCGAGCGACGACTCGGTTCTCACTCTCGGCACGTCCGGCTCGAAGAACACCCATCGCACTTGCGGAAAAGTCGCCTGCAAATCGGCTTCGACGATATTGATCGCGTCGACCATTGCACGGCCGCTGTCGTAGTCGATCATTTCGGCCTGCACCGCGACGACAACATGACGGCCCCACTGCAGCGTGATCAGATTGATGATGCTGCGTATCTCCTTGCGCGTGTGCAGATGCGCTTCGATTGCACGCCGCACTTCCGGGCTCGCGGATTCGCCGATAATCATCGACTTGACCTCGCGCGCCACCAGAACCGCAATCACCATCAGCAACACACCGACGCCGACGGAACCCCACGCGTCAAACACGGGATTGCCAGTGATCATCGTCATCAGCACGGCGACGAAGGCAATCGCAAGACCGAGCAGCGCGGCCACGTCTTCGCCCGTGACGACGAGCAATTCCGATTCGCGCGTTTCGCGAAACCATCGCCACATCGACTTGTCGGGATTGGTCTTGCGGATTTCCCGGATCGCACCCATCAGCGAAAAAGTTTCGAGCACCACCGAAACACCCAGCACGCCAAGCGCAATATAGGCATGCGACAACGGCTCATGCGCCATCAGACGATGCACACCCTCATACACAGAAAACACGCCGCCGACAAAGAACAGCAGCAGCGCGACGATCAGCGAGTAGAAATAGATTACGCGCCCCGCGCCGAGCGGATGCAACAGGCTTGCGGGACGACGCGCCTGCTTGAGGCCGAACAGCAGCAATACCTGGTTGCCGCAATCGGCCGTCGAGTGAATCGCCTCGGCGAACATCGAACCGGAACCCGTGAATGCCGCGGCCGCGAACTTGCAAACCGCAATGCCGAGATTCGCTGCCAGCGCGTAAAAAATGGCCTTCGGTGATTCTTCTTTCATAGGCTCTTCGAGTTGTCTTGATGCAATTGGAGTGAGAAAGAATTAAACGACTTCGACGCGCGGTGCGCCATCGTGCAATTCGCCGATTACCACCGCGCGATCGAAGCCGTCCGCGCGGAAGATCGCGAGCACGTCGTCGACGGCAGCAGGCGCGCACGACACCAGCAGGCCGCCCGAGGTCTGCGGATCGGTCAGCAACGCGCGTGCCGTGTCGGGCAGCGAATCCGCAAGACGCATGTCTTCGCCATACGAAGCCCAGTTGCGGCCCGACGCGCCCGTGATGACGCCCGCCGCCGCGAACGCATCGACACCTGCGATCCACGGCAGATCCGCGTAACGCAATCGCGCGGTCAGTTGCGCGCCGCGCGCGAGTTCCAGCGTATGGCCGAGCAGGCCGAAGCCCGTCACGTCCGTCATCGCGTGTACGCCTTCGAGTGCAGCCAGTTCGGTGCCCGGGCGATTGAGCTTGGTGGTGGCCGCGATCATCGCGGCATAGCCTGCCGCGTCGAGCTGATTCTTCTTCAGCGCCGCCGACAGCACGCCGACGCCGAGCGGCTTGCCGAGCACGAGCACGTCGCCGGCTTGCGCGGACGCATTGCGCTTCACGCGTTTCGGATGCACGACGCCGAGCGCGGCAAGACCGTAGATCGGCTCCACGGAGTCGATCGAATGACCGCCCGCGACGGGAATGCCCGCCTGCGCGCACACATCCTCGCCGCCGCGCAGCACGGCTGCGATCACATCGTGCGGCAACACGTTGATCGGCATGCCGACCAGCGCGAGCGCGAGAATCGGCTTTCCGCCCATCGCATAGACATCGGAGAGCGCGTTGGTTGCGGCGATGCGGCCGAAGTCGTACGGATCGTCGACGATCGGCATGAAGAAGTCGGTCGTCGCGATGATCGCCTGCTCGTCGTTCAGGCGATACACAGCAGCGTCATCCGAGGTTTCCGTGCCGACCAGCAGGTCCGGAAACGTTGGCATCGGCACGCTGCGCTTCAGAAGATCGGACAGCACGCCCGGCGCGATCTTGCAGCCGCAGCCGCCGCCGTGCGAAAGGCTCGTGAGTCGTGGAACGTTGGAACTGACAGCAGATTCGCTCATGATGGTGAGGTGCCGGTGGGTCGATAAGGGCTATTATCCGGCAATCCGCGAAAGCGCTGTCAAACAGGTCGCGCAAAGAGAAACGCACCCTCGTCTGTGTGACGACAGCGCGTTCCTTTGAAGGCAACCGGGCGCGTTTAGCGGCGTTCGAGCGTCGCCATCTCCCGCACGATCACGAGCAGCATCGACAGGGTCGCGCCGCCCGCCGCGCGCAAATCCGTCAGCAGTTGCGCATAGCGCGCGAGCGCGTTCTCGCGTTTTGCGCGCCACGCTTCCACGACGCCTTCCGCAGTCGTCGCCTCGGGCGCTTCCGTGAGCGCGCTCGTCGTCAGCACGCGCTTGAGTCGCGCAAGCTCGGCGAGCGCGGCGGCCCGCGCCATCACGTCCCAATGCGTCGATGTCGGCAGTGCCTCGGCGCGCTCGCCGATCCAGCCGTAGTTCAGTTGCGTGCCCAACGCGAAGTACACGCCTGCGACGAGTTCGAGCCCGCGCTCTGTCGTCGCCGACACTTCCGCGATATCGAGCAGCGCAGCAGGTATGTCGCCGCTCGCGACGCGCACCGCCAGCTCGCTGTCGACGCCCGCATCGACGAGCACGCGCTGCCGCTCGGACAAGGCTTCGAGTTCCGCGCCGGGCAACAGCATCGGCAATTGCGGCGCGAGCCGTTGCGCGGCGTCGCGACAGCGCGCAATCAGTTCCGCCACGCCGCCGTCCTTCACTTCGCCCGACTGCAGATGCCGCAGGAACCACAGCGCGGCGCGCTCCAGCAGCTTCGTGATCTCGACGAACATGCGCGCCTGCACGTCGTCGGCGACGCGATTGTCGAGCGCGTCGATATTGCGCCACACCTCGTTGAGATCGAACACGTCACGCGCAATCATGCACGCGCGCACGATGTCGCCGGGCTTCCCGTCAGTCTCTTCCATCATCCGGTGTACGAACGCACAGCCAACACGATTCACCAGCGCATTCGTCAAATGCGTCGCCAGAATCTCGCGGCGCAGCGGATGATGATGCATCGGCTCGCTGAAGCGCTGGCGCAACGGCTTCGGGAAGTACTCGGTCAGCATGCCCGCCACCAGCGCATCTTCCGGCACGTCGGTTTCGAGCAGCGCATCGTAGAGCCACATCTTGCTATACGCGAGCAGCACCGCGCGCTCGGGCGAAGTCAAACCCTGTTTCGCGGCAAGACGTTCGTTGATCTCGTCTTCAGACGGGAGAAATTCGATCACTCGATTCAACCTTCCCGCGCGTTCGAGATAACGCATCATGCGCATTTCGGCGTCGAACAGTTCGGCCGCATAGCGGCCTGCAATCGACAACGCCTGGGTTTGATAATAATTGTCCTGCAACACCAGCAGGCCCACTTCCTCCGTCATTTCCGCGAGCAACGCATTGCGCTGCTTGTCCGTCATCTCGCCATCCGCGACGACGAGGCCGAGCAGAATCTTGATGTTCACTTCGTGGTCCGAGCAGTCGACGCCCGCGGAATTATCGATTGCATCGGTATTCATGCGGCCGCCGCGTTGCGCGAACTCGATGCGCCCGAGTTGCGTGAGCCCCAGATTGCCGCCTTCCGCGACCACCTTGCAACGCAGATCGCAGCCGTTCACGCGGACCGCGTCGTTGGCCTTGTCGCCGACCTGCGCATGCGTTTCGCGGCTCGCCTTCACATAGGTGCCGATGCCGCCGTTATAGAGCAGATCAACGGGTGCCTGAAGAATCGCGCGTACCAGTTCCGAGGGCGCGAGCGCGGCGGCCGTGATGCCGAGCATCGATTGCACGGCGGGCGAAAGCGGGATCGTCTTCGCAGTGCGCGCGAACACGCCGCCGCCTTGCGAAATCAGCGCAGGGTCGTAATCGGCCCAGCTCGAACGGTCCAGGTTGAAGAGCCGTTGACGTTCGGCGAAGCTCGTCGCGGGATCGGGGTTCGGGTCGAGGAACACATGCCGGTGATCGAACGCGGCGATCAGGCGAATATGCTGCGACAGCAGCATGCCATTGCCGAACACGTCGCCCGACATGTCGCCGACGCCGACCACCGTGAAGTCCATCGACTGCGTATCGACGCCCATTTCGCGGAAATGGCGCTTCACCGACTCCCACGCGCCGCGCGCGGTGATGCCCATTTTCTTGTGGTCGTAGCCGACCGAGCCGCCCGATGCAAATGCGTCGTCGAGCCAGAAACCGTATTCCTGCGATATCGCGTTCGCGAAATCGGAGAACGTGGCCGTGCCCTTATCGGCAGCGACGACGAGATACGGATCGTCGGGATCATGCCGCACGACGTCGGGTGGCGGCACGATCTGGCCGCCCACGCGGTTATCGGTGAGATCGAGCAGCCCACGCAGGAACGTCTGGTAGCACGCAACGCCCTCGCGCATCCAGGATTCGCGATCGGTCGGTGGCGGCGGGTTCTTCACGACGAACCCGCCCTTCGATCCCACCGGCACGATCACGACGTTCTTCACCATCTGCGCCTTCATCAGACCGAGCACTTCCGTGCGGAAATCCTCGCGACGGTCGGACCAGCGCAAGCCGCCGCGCGCGACACGCCCGCCGCGCAGATGCACGCCTTCGACACGCGGCGAATACACCCAGATCTCGAACATCGGCTTCGGCTCGGGCAAGCCCGGCACTTTCGCGGGATCGAACTTGAACGACAGATAAGGTTTCGGCTTGCCGCTCTCGTCGCGCCGGTAGTAGTTCGTGCGCTGCGTCGCGTTGATCACGCCGAGGAACTGGCGCAGGATACGGTCTTCGTCGAGATTCGGCACTTCGTCGAGCGCGCCTTCGATCGTCTTCAGCAGCCGTTCGACGCGTGTCTCGCGTGTCGTGGCAGGCGCAGGATCGGACCGCGCAATGAACAGTTCGACCAGCATCCGCGCGATGGCGGGATTGCCCGTCAACGCACGCTCGATATACGCGTCGCTAAATGTGGAGCCCACCTGGCGCAGATACTTCGCGTAGGCCCGCAAGATGATCACTTCGCGCGCGCTCAGTTGCGCGCGCAGCACGAGGCGGTTGAAATTGTCGTCTTCGATATCGCCCGTCCAGACGCGCTCGAACGCATCTTCGAACAGGCCCTTCACGCGCTCGATGTCGAACTCGGTGTCATCGGCCAGTTCGAGGCCGAAGTCGTGAATCCATGCGGGTGCGGCACCCGGCGCTTCGATCAGGTAAGGCCGCTCTTCGTCGACGCGCACGCCCAGATGTTCGAGCATTGGCAGACTGCGCGACAGCGCAATCGGATCGCCCACGCGATACACCTTGAAGCGGAACGCGCGTGGCCCCGCTTCAATCGGCCGGTACAGGTTCATCGCGATCTGCTCCGTGCCCTGCACGCGCTCGATCAGCTCGATATCGCGCACCGCCGTGCGGGCCGGATAGTCGTCGCGATAGCCGGCCGGAAACGAATCCGCATAGTGCTGCAACAGGCGGTTGCCCTGCTCTTCGCCGAACGCGTCGAGCAACGCGTCGGCGAGATCGTCCTGCCAGCGGCGCGACACCTGGATGAGCCGCTGTTCGAGTTCGCGCGTATCGACATCCGTCATCGCGCCCGGCTCCGCGTGAACGACGAAATGAATGCGTGCGAGCGCCGACTCGGACAGCAGCGGCGTGAACTCGACGTTCGTGCCGTTGAACGCGCTCATCAGCAGCCTGGCGATACGCCGGCGCAAGTCGGTGTTGTATTTGTCGCGCGGTACGAACGCGAGGCACGACACGAAGCGGTCGAAGCGGTCACGCCGCACGAACATCCGCGTGCGCTGATGCTCCTGCAAGCGCAGCACGCCCATCGCCGTGTCGTAAAGTTCGTTCTCGTCGGCCTGGAAGAGTTCATCGCGTGGATACGTTTCCAGTACTGTCACCAACGATTTGCCGAGATGCCCCTTCGGCAGAAAACCCGCGCGCCGCACGATGTTCGCGCATTTGCGGCGCACGATCGGAATCTCCGAAGCGGACGCCGTATAAGCGGTCGACGTATACAACCCGATAAAACGCCGCTCGCCGTTGATCTTGCCGTCCGGCCCGACGAGCTTCACGCCGACATAGTCGAGATAGCCGGGCCGATGCACCGTCGCGCGCGAATTGGCCTTGGTCAGAAAGATGGGCGTCGCGCCCGCGATGATATCGGCGGCGGCGGCCGGCAACGGCGTCACTTCAGACGCGCCCTGCGGCCGCAACGATTCGCGCAAGAGGCCGAAGCCCGAGCCCGGCACGCCGCGCAGACCGTACTCGCCGTTATGCGTGACCAGTTCGTAATCGCGCTGGCCGAGAAACGTGAAGTGGTCCGCGACCATCCATTCGACGAACGCACGCGCTTCGACGCCTTCCGGGCTCGTCTCGCGGGCGGCCATGTCGCGGATCGTCGTGCGCGCTATCTCGACGATCTTCGGCCAGTCCTCAACGGAGGCACGCACATCGCCCAATACCTTCGCGATCTCGTTGCGTAATGCATCGAGCTTCGCAGCATCGCCGCAGCGGTCCACCTCGAAATGAATGAACGAAGCGAGTTGCGAACGGCCGTCGTCGCTCGATGCGCCACCGGGCGCGATGCGCTCGATGCCGCCGTCCTGGCCGCGCCATATGCGAAATACGGGGTGCAACACGGAGTGCAGTGACAGACCGAGACGGTTGACGGCCATTGAAACCGAGTCCACCAGAAACGGCATGTCGTCGTTGACGATCTCGATGACGGTGTGATCCGAGTGCCAGCCGTGCTGTTCGAGAATCGGGTTGTAGACGCGCAAACGTTCGCTGCCCGGCACGAAGCGTTGCGCCGTTTGCCAGTGCGCCATCGCGGCGCCGTAGAGATCGGCGATGCCGCGGCTTTGCAGATCGTCGGCATCGGCAAAGTCGTAGTAGTGACGCAGGAATGGCTCGACAGCTGCGAAAGCGGGCTCGGGCAATCGTCCTCGCGCGAATTCGACGACATCGTTGAGCAGATGGGCAACGGCTTCTTCGTTCTTCGCTTGCATGACGTCCTCCGCGACGGGCGACAATCGATTGCATAGACTGAAGCGCATTATGCACCCGTTGAGCAGAAACGGATTGTGCATGCGCACATCGCGCATGCTTGCTCGCGCCTGTGACAGAAGCGTGTCGATTGCAAGTACGCAGAGTGGATCGCGCGTTGCAAAGCCCCATGAAAAATGCTTCGTTCTGTTGGCTAACCATCACAGGCCAGGGTTCTTCTTATTAGCTTATGTAGCAGCGATGCGTTAGGCTTTTATGGTCCGCAATAAAGCCATAGACGGTCATTTTTTTAAAGGTTTTATTGCGGATGCATGAACACAAGTTGGAAATAGATACCAATAGCGAATCACGGTTCCAATACCGATTCCATTCGCGAGCATGGAGACGCTCTAGTGTCGCGTAAAGCGGTCATACGAAGGGGTTGCTTCATGCCCAGCACAACGACTCGACGTGTCGATGCCGCTGGCCTGTTGTCGAGGTGTACCGGGGTAGAACCTGCAAGCCTGACATGGAGAACAGACCCATGAAGCGCGAGCCATTTCGACATGTGCGGACGATCAGTTACGCAACGATGCTTCTCTTTTACGTTGAAGCTCATGCGCAATCGCTTCAAGATCAAACCGCACAAGAAAATATCGCAACCCTTCGCCAGGAACTGAACAACCGTATCAAGGAACTCGATGCACTAAAGCGCAAAATCGCGGAAGAAGAAGCGCAATTCCAGCAATTGAGCAAGGCACTCGATTCACGCATGCTCGACGTGACGCGTGGCACTGGCCAGCCCGGCTCGGGCGCAGCGCCCGCCACCGGCATTGCGCAGAGCGCGACGCCAGCCGGCCCTGCAGACGCAGCACCCAATGCCGCCGACGCCGCAACGGCAGGTGCGGCAGCTGGTGCAACAGCCGGCGCCGCGACGGGCGCAGCACCCGCGCCTGTGATCAACATGGCGCAAAACGCAGGCGGCGAGCAACAGGTCCAGCCTGTCGGCCAGGCGCCTATCCCCGACACCGCGCCGCCCGCCGTCGCGCCGATCTTCGATCAGCCCGGCGTGCTCACGCCGAAGAACAAGTTCGTGCTCGAACCTTCGTTCCAGTTCGGCTATTCGTCGTCGGACCGTGTCGCGCTGGTTGGCTATACGATCATTCCCGCCTTGCTGATCGGTTTGATCGACGTGCGCGAGATCAAGTCGAACGTGCTGACGGCCGGCGTTGCCGCGCGTTACGGCATTACGAACCGGATGGAAGTCGAAGTGCGCGTGCCGTATGTCTATTCGACCAACGACACCGTCAGCCGCGAGATCTTCACGGGCTCGGCGCAGGACAACGTCTTCGGTAGCAGCGGCCACGGCATCGGCGACGTCGAAATGACGATGCGCTACCAGCTGAACGAGGGCGGCCCGGACAAGTTCTATTACATCGGCTGGCTGCGCTTCAAGACGGCCACGGGCAAGAGCCCGTTCGACGTCGTGACCGATTGCGTGACGCGCTGCATTGGCAATACGACGGGGACGGGCCTGCCGCTCGAACAGCCAACGGGCACCGGTTTCTATGCGATCCAGCCGGGTCTCACGTGGCTGTTCCCGAGCGACCCGGTCGTGTTCTTCGGCAACTTCAGCTACTTGCACAGCTTTGCCCGCAGCGACCTGAGCCTGCACATCCTGAACGGCGAGACCGATTTCGTCGGCAAGATCCAGCCAGGCGATATCTATGGCTTCAATATCGGCATGGGCCTCGCGCTGAACGAAAAGGCTTCGTTCAGTATCGGCTATGACCAGAGCATCGTGCTGCCGACCAAGCAGAACGGATCGACCGTGCCAGGTTCGGTGCGCGTGATACTCGGCACGTTGCTCGTCGGCTACTCGTACCGCCTCACGCCGAAGACGACGCTCAACTTCTCGCTCGGCGCCGGCCTCACGCGCGACACGCCGGATCTCACGCTGACGTTCCGCATGCCGATCCAGTTCTAACCTGGTTCCCTCGCAACGTCTCTATCGAAACAAAAACTCGCGACGCCTCCCCAGCGTCGCGAGTTTCTTTTTTCAGGCTTCTATCTGGGCCGGACTGAATTCATCAATGCATTGTTCAAGGTCGCGCCCAGATTCATGCTCTTGAATAACCCCAACGAATTGACCGATGCATTGATCGTCGTCAGCGCCTGAATGTTCTGGTTGCTGAGCGTGTTCTGGATCACCGCGCCCGACAGGCCCTGCACCGAGCCCTGCTGCGCGATGTTGCCGCCACCGTTTTGCAGTAGCGACCCGATGTTCGCCGCGGCGAGCGATTGCGCCTGCTGCGTCGTCATGTTGCTCAGGTCCGGAATGTTGAAGCTGGTCTGCGTGACGAGATTGCCGTTCACGACTGCCATCCTCGACACACCGAACGAGATCTTCAGGCCGTTTGCCACATCGAAGCCGCCGCGCATCGTGTCGAGTTTTTCTTCGCTGATGGCGACTGTCGTTTTCGATGACCAGTTCGGATCTTCTGTGTCCGCTCTTGCTTTGACTTCGTGACCGCGGTCGGGGGGCGTGTCGTTGCGCGACGCTTGAGGCACGGCAATGGGCGCCGCATACGAAAGCGGCGCTTTGACCTGTGCCTGCGCGGGCGGCGCGGCGCGTTCTTTGATCTGCGGTTGCCCGGCTGTTTGCACCGATGTATTTGTCGAAGCCGTCGAATCGTTCTGCACGCTCTTTGCCGTCTGCGAAACAGGCACGGCAATGGGCCTCGCATACGAAACCGGCGGCTTGACGATCACGCGTTCATTCGCAACCGGCGCTTCATGCGCGGGCGACACGGGGGGCGGTGTCGGCGTTGCATCGAGAGTCAGTTGTTCATGCCGCATCAATTGCGCTTGCGCGCGTTCTTCTACCTGCTGTGCGCGTGGCGCTTCGGCCTTTTCGGCCTTTTCAGTGTTTTCACCTTTGCGCGCGGCAACCGCGATCGGTGCCGCATACGACACCGGAAGCGGTTTGACGGGCGCTTCGGCTTCTTGCGCGAGTGCGGGCTCTATGGGCGCTACGGGCGCTGCGGGCGCTGCGGCCGCGGTTACGTCGGCCGCATCCTGGTGTTCAACCGCATCGCGCTGTGCGAGCACATCGTTTTCTTGCGGAGACGAAGACGAAGACGGCGTCGACGAAGCATCGACTGCATACAGCGCTTCGTTGATGACGGCTTCGTTCGTTACGCGGCTCGCTTCGTCATTCGCATCCTGCTTTGCCGCGCTATTCGCTTCGTCAGCAGCTTCCTGGCGCGGTGTCGCGACGGCGATCGGTGCCGCGTACGACACGGGCACGTGACGCATGCCATCGGCGTCGCCATCGTCGGAAAATGCGCGCGGCTTTTGCGTGGACAATGCATCGACGACAGCCTGCGTAATGGCATCCGTCGCATCCGCCAAAGGCGCGGCGTCGCGCAACACCAGCGGCTCGACCGCTGCGCCCGCGACATCCGGCGCGACCACCGGCGCCGCGGCAGGCGCGCCCTGTTCGAACGCGTGTGCGCCGAACGTCACCATCGAACCACATACCATCGTGGCAATGCCGGCGAGTTTTCGGGTCTCGGTTCTCATGATGGCCCTCAGAAATCACTCGCGCCATGCTTCGGCATGACGGTGAAGAACAGACCATCGCGATTGACGCCCGTATAGAGCGGCGCGGGCGGCGCGACTCGCCAGTCGACGGGATCGTTGAAGACCCCGACGCCAGGTTTGTTATGGATGACGAACAGGACCTGGTCTTCCCATTTCGCCTGGAAACTCTTCAACGGCATGGGACGCGTGCCCGTTGCGGGATCGCCGATCAGCACGCGGTCGTTCTTCAACCCTTTCACCACGACAAAATGGTGATAGCCGCTTTCGCTGATCAGCACGATCGCGGGCGTGTTGGTTTCGACGAGCTTTTGCAGCGGCAGCTCATAACCGTCCGCGATAAACCCGCGCCGCTCGAGAAAGCGCTTGATGTCGAGCAACGAGAAGCCCTCAGTGCGGATCTTCGCCTGATCGCCGTTCTCGAACATCTCCTGGAATGCGGTCTGCTCGCTCACCGGATAGTTGTATTGAAACGTGAGCAGCGTCGCCACGGCAGCGGACCCGCAACTGAAGTCGAACTGCTGCTTGATGGTGCGTTTGAAGCGAGCCTCTTTCAGGCTCGTGACGTGCATCGCGTAACCGGCGCCCGACGGCTCGTAGATCGTAATGGGGTCGGCGCGCGCCGGGGTTGCCGCCGTCAACGCGCACGCAAGCAGCCACACGGCTCCATGAAAGGCTCCATGAAAGGTTCCCTGAAGGGCTCCATGAAGTTTCATCGCTCATTCCCCGAAGCGCACGTTGACGATCGTCGCGTTCTGGATCAGCACGTTCGCGCCCGTGTTCTGTATCACGGTCGGCAAGCCGCTCGCGTTCGAGAACGAGCCACCCGTGATCATGTTCGACCCGGTGTCCACGTTGCGCGCGGTATTGTTCGCGACCGTGCCGCGCAGGTTCATGTCGTTGAAGACGGCTTCGCCGCCGCGATGCGCATCGAGCTGCTCGGCCGACATCGCGACACCGAAGGTCGCGTCGGCGGGCGCCGGTGCAGGGGATGCGGCAGCTGTCGGGGCCTTCAGCGCACTCACGTAGGGAGCGGCTGACACAACGGGAGCGATCGACGTATCCGCTTGCACGGGAGAACGCAGTTCGCCGGCAAAAACATAGGCTGCAAAGCAAGGCAGTCCGATAACGACAGGCAGTACCACCTTCGCAATGCGTTTGAACGCCTGCATGGTTGTCTCCTGGTGCTTCGCCGATCCGTGCTGCAACGGCCTTGCGGCGCGCGCGGCAGCGTCCGGCGAGGTGCGATTTGTGCGACCTTCGCCCAGCGCGCCTACCCCGTGCGCCGGAACGATGGAACAGGAGCCGTGGAGCGCGAACGCCCCACGGCACATCACACAACGACTTATCGACGCTAACTGTCCTTCAGGTCAGTTAGCGGCCGACAGCCAGGTTTGCCTGCACTGTGACAGCCTGCTGTACGAGCGACGCCATACCGCTGTTCTGGTTCAGAACCATCACGCCAGCTGCCGACTGAGCCGCGCTCGCCATGTTGTTCGACATGTCGAATGAGCCCGTCGTCATCGTGACGGTTCCACCAGCGCCGCCTGCACCGCCTGCGCCACCTGTGCCTGCTGCACCGGCTCCAGCCGAAGCCGTCGCCGCACCGCCTGCACCACCCGCTGCACCTGCTCCGCCCGTTGCTGCGCCGCCGTTGCCAGCCGTCGACGTCGCTGCGCCGCCGTCACCCGCTGACGCGGTGCCTGCGCCGCCTGCACCTGCCGTCGACGTCGCCGCGCCGCCCGTGCCCGAGCCTGCGCCGCCCGATGCCGTCGCTGCGCCGCCCGTCGCGGTCGCCGCGCCAGCCGTGGCTGCGCCGCCCGTGCCGCTACCCGAAGCGGTTGCCGTGCCGCTACCCGAGCCGCTGCCCGAGCCCGACGCTGCGCCGCTGTTCGAGGTGGCCGTGCCGCCGCCGCCGCCCGCACGTGAGGACAGATCGCCGCTGCCAGCTGCGCCAAGCCCGAGACCCGCTCCAGCGCCGACTGCCGCGCCCTTGCCGCTGCCGTAGCCGCCATAGGCAAGCGTGCCTGCTCCTGCACTGCCGCCCTTCGCGCCAGCGTCACCGCCGCTGCCGTAGCCCTTGCCGCCGGATGCTTTCGACCAGCCGCCATCGCCGCCCGACGCCTTCGCGTAGCCGCCATCGCCACCCGATGCCTTCGACCAGCCGCCGTCGCCGGCAATGGCGCGACCGCCATTGCCGCCGTCGCCGCCATAGCCACCGCCAGCGCCGGCGCTTCCGCCCTTGCCGCCGATGCCCTTGGCGCCGTCGCCGCCCTTGCCGCCATTGACGTTGCCGTAGTTGGTCGCGACATTGCCGATGCCAGTGACCCTCACATGGCTCACGGTGCCGTCAAGCTTGCTGACGGCCACTGTCTTCGTGTTGTTCCATGAGTCCTGCGAGACCTTCGAGTGTCCCGTCACTTCGTTGACGTTGTTGCCCGTCGTGCTGCCTTGGGTCGACGACGCCGTGTTCGACAGGGAGTTATCGCCACTGCCCGACTTCTGGTTGCACGAGTAGTCGCCATTCGCGCAGGGGTTGGCCATCGCATAGCCGCTAAAGCCCAGCGCGACGATGGCTGCTGATGCCAAAAGTGTCTTACGCATGAAAGCCTCCTATTGGATTAACGGCCAACGCTCAGGTTTGCCTGAACGGTGACGGCCTGTTGCACCAGCGATGCCATGCCGCTGTTCTGGTTCGCGACCAGAATGCCGGCTGCCGACTGAGCGACGCTCGTCATGGTGTTGGCCATGCTGAAGTCACCCGTGCCGACGCCGATCGCGCCACCTGCACCGCCTGCAGCGCCTGCGCCGCCCGTGCCCGCGCCGCCGGCCGCTGCCGTCGCCGTGGCTGCTGCGCCTGCGCCGCCTGCACCGCCTGCGCCGCCCGCTGCATCGCCGCCGTTACCGGCCGTCGAGCCTGCCGTGCCGCCTGCACCTGCCGTAGCCGTCGCTGCGCCGCCTGCACCTGCCGTCGACGTCGCTGCGCCGCCTGAGCCTGTGCCTGCGCCGCCCGTAGCGGTGCCCGTTCCAGCCGTAGCCGTTGCTGCGCCAGACGTGCCTGCGCCGCCCGTGCCCGTACCCGTGCCCGAGCCGCTCGCCGTTGCCGTGCCCGTACCCGTGCCCGTCGCTGCGCCGCTCGCCGACGATGCGCTGCCGCCACCGCCATTGGCCTTCGAGTGCACATCGCCGCTGCCTGCGAGCCCAGCGCCCGCACCGAGCGCGAGACCTGCGCCCTTGCCGGAGCCGTGTCCGTCGCCGCCTGCCGCTGCCGATCCAGCGTACGCGCTGCCGCCCTTGGCCCATGCGTCGCCGCCACTGCCAGAGCCCTTGCCGCCGTAGGCCTTGGAATTGCCGCCGTCGCCGGCATAGGCCTTGGCGTTGCCGCCATCGCCAGCCGATGCCCTGGAGTTGCCGCCGTCGCCAGCTATGGCCTTGCCGCCATTGCCGCCGTAGCCGCCGTCGCCGCCGATCGCCAATGCGCTGCCACCCTTGCCGCCTATGCCTTTCGCGCCGCTGCCGCCGCGTCCGCCGTTCGCATTGCCGTCGTTATAGGCATGGTTGCCAATGCCATAAACGCTTACGCCCGATACAGACCCGGACAGACGGCTCACTGCGACGATCTTGGTGCTGTTGAACGAATCTTGCGCGACCCTCGCACCCGTCGTAATTTCATTTGCGTTGTTGCCCGTGGTGCTGGTTTGAGCGGATGTCGCCGAGTTTGTCGATGTGTTGCTCCCGCTGTATGACTTCTGGTTGCAGGATGAATCGCTATCACTGCATGGGTTTGCCATTGCGTAGCCGCTGCAGCCCAAGGCGATGACTGCTGCGGACGCCAGTAGAGTTTTGCGCATGGAATCCTCCTGGAGGAGATGGGGGGCGGGCTGGCAGACTGCACCAATCCGGCTCGCCGTGTCGCATAGGCGATGCCATGCATGTAAGGCATTGAAATATAAAGAAATTTCACATTTCCCGTGATGCGGGATGGAAAGATGAGGGTAATTACCTACGTTTTATGTTTCGCGTTTGAAACGCATAAACCGGCATTGCGCCGGTTTCCCAAAATGAGGGGTTTTACAATCGCTTTTAATTCAAACGATTAGCGAACAATACTAAGAAGAAACCCGAGATTTTAAAAACGTTTCTTTTTTGACGGGCGCGATTCTTGAGTGCCAGGATAATCCACCCCGGAACCCCCGCGATTCTTCGATAAAGGCCGTTAGTGGCCTTGCGCACCATGGGTTTGCGCCAGATTGGCGCTGGCGACACACAGCGCATTGGTGGCGTAAAAAAACGTATCGTTTACGACCTTGCAAGCCGCACCCAGCCTTCTTCCGCAAGAATTTCCGCACTCTCGAACCGTATGCGGAATTATTTTACAATTTCAGTATGTGCCTAAATGCACCGAACCCCAATCGATTATCACATGTTAATGGCGCGCAGCACCAATTTGCCATTAATCACGATGCATGTCCACTAAAATCAGAGCCCGCACAACTTTACTGCTAAAGGCAATGCGTCGATATTGCGCTGCACTAATGCAGTGCATCAATGATGCGTATTTTGTTCGTGTTTGAAACTTAATGGGACATTTAATTATCGATTATTCGTCGGTTAAATCGGATTGCTCATTTTCGAGGTCTGGATCGACGGTCGGCTGCACTAGCCAGGCGCCGATGCGTTCGACGGTCCACACGGGATCGTCGTGCGGCAAATCGTGGCCGGCCCATGCGTGCCGCCAGTGATCGGCGCTCCACGCCGCGGCCAGCGCCGCTGAGCACGCGGGATCGACCAGCCCGTCTTCCCGCGACGACAACACCAGCGTTGCGCACGGCGGCCGCTGCCGCCCGGCGCTGAAGCGCGCGGCCGCGAGCAACTGACGCAGCGCGTTCGCCCGGCTGACGGGCGCGCTCTCGCGGATCGCGATCCATTCCTTCAGGTCGGCGTCGACCGTGTCGCGGTGATTGCAGGTCAGGCGATGAATCGTCTCTTCCGCGGCACGCGCGTCGCGCCAGTGCGAGGCAATGCGCGCCAGCCCCGGCCACGCCTGCGGGCGCAGCCGTTCGTCGAAGCGGCTGAACGGCCGCATGCTGGTGTTGATCAGCACGAGCCGCGCGATCTCGGCGGGATGACGCTGCGCCCAGCAGGTCGCGACCATGCCGCCCAGCGACATCGCCAGCACGCAATACGGTCCCGCCGCGCCGCTGGCGGATGCTGCTGCCCGCACGAAGTCGACCATCCCGGCGACATCCAGCGGCGCGCGCAGGTTCGCATATTCGCCGTTGCCGGGCAGGTCGATGGTCAGCACGCGAGTGGGCGCGGCGTGCGTGACGGATGCGCTTTGCGGCGTGCCGTCCAGCGCCACGCGCAACATGTCGGGCAATGCGCCCCAGTGCCGTGCCTCGCGCGTCAGACCGCGCAACAGGATCCACGTACTCATGTTTTGCCTGGCTTGTACCAGAGTTCCGTCGCGCTTTCGAGCAACTGCTCGCGGCGGCTGCCTTGCGGCAGCCAGCGCTGCGACGCGTAAGCGGCGCGCGTCAGAAAATCGAGCAGGTTCGCGTGGCGCCGCAATACGCGCGCGGTGCGGTGCGCTTTCAGCGGGTTGAACATGCCCTGGCGCGAAAAGATCTGCCGGGGGTTTTTCTTGATCCATAGCCACGAGCCCAGTTCGAGCGTCATCGGCAGAAAGATGTTGGGCGGCGGCGCGCGGTCGTACGCGCAGTCCCACAGGTCGCCGTGCAGCAGATACTGATGGCTCTGCGGCTCGAACATGTAGCCGTGGTGCGGATGCGCGCGCTCGAACATCGTCTTCAGCGCGTACATTTCCGGCAGATGCGGCATCGGGCGACGTGTCTTCGCGTACGGGAACCAGATGCTGTCGCTCCAGCCGTAGCCCGAATGGCAATCGAGCGCGAACGACAGCGGCCGCGCCGCCAGCTCATCCGCGACGACGCGCAACAGCGCGTCCGCCTCCGCTTCCATCGGCGCGCCGCGCCGCCCGCGATACCACGGCAGCCACGAACCGACCCGCTGTCCACCCGCGAGCAAAGGCACGCGCTCTTCGGCGTCCTGCGGCGCGTTACGCATCAGATCGACACCGTTCGGATTGGCGCGCGTCGCGGCCCACATTCCGCCTGGATTGACGATCGGGACGAAAATCAGGCGGATCGACTGAAGCTGGCGCACCAGCAGTTCGTCCCATTCGAGCCGGCCGAGCAGCGCGCGCATGTAGTCGAGCACGAGCTGCGTGCCGATCCGCTCGAGCCCGTGTATGCCGCCGAAGAAACCGATCGCAGGCGCCCGCGGATCGCGCGAGCCGATGCTCGCCGTCTGCACGGCAAACGTCCTGCCGCGCACCTGCGTTTCGCACACGGAATGAATTTCGAAGCTGCCGCTGCCGACCTCGAGAATCGCCTGCAGTTCTTCGTACTCCGTAAACGTATCGGGCAAAAAGCTCAGAGCCTGCATGGGCTGCGCCGGTTGTGGTGTGAGGTTATTGGAGACGGCTCACGCGTGACGTTTCGAACTATAGCGTTTCGTGCTTGCCAATGGATGACAGTGGTCCGCACCGTTGCGTTTGTCATATCGATGACACACTGCGCGATCCGGCACTGCGGCGCGCCGCACGCTGCCGTGTGAATCGATGAAAGATGTAGTCGTCTAGATGTTGCGACGCCTTCACTCAACCGTCACAGACGCTTTCTAGAATGTCCCACAACTTCCGGCTTGCACCGGAGTCATCGACAGGACACACATGGAAGCAATCCGCATCGAACGCCTGAGCAAGACATTCGGCAACGGCCGCAAGGCGCTCGACGAGATCGACCTGCGCGTCGAGCAGGGCGAAATGGTCGCGCTGATCGGCGCGTCGGGCTCGGGCAAGTCGACGCTGCTGCGACATATCGCGGGCTTCACGGTGTCGGATGCGCAGCCTTCGCAGATCGCGATACTTGGGCGTCCGATCCAGCAGAACGGCCGCATCGTGCGCGAAGTGCGCAGCATTCGCCGCGACATCGGCTTCGTTTTCCAGCAGTTCAATCTCGTGAACCGGTTGACGGTCGAAGCGAACGTGCTGATCGGCTCGCTCGCGCGCCTGCCGCTGTGGCGCCGTCTCACGGGCTGCTTTCCGCGCAGCGAGCGCGCGCTGTCGATGTCGGCATTGAACGAAGTCGGCATCGGCGAGCATGCGCGCGAGCGCGCCTCGAACCTGTCGGGCGGTCAGCAGCAGCGCGCCGCGCTGGCGCGCGCGCTCGTGCAGCAGGCACGCATCATCCTCGCCGACGAGCCGATTGCGTCGCTCGACCCGGAATCGTCGCGCCGCGTGATGGAGATGCTGAGGACGCTGAACATCGAGCATCGGTTGACGGTGCTGGTCTCGCTGCATCAGGTCGACATCGCGATGCAGTACTGCCAGCGCACGATCGCGATGCGGCGCGGCAAGGTCGTGTACGACGGACCGTCCGCGGCGCTCACGCCCGCGCTTCTGCAGAAACTCTATGGCGACGACGCGCGCGAGCTGCTCGACGACAGTCAGCAGCCCGATAGCGCTGATAGTGCCGGGAGCGCCGCGCCTCGCGCGCGCGTGCTGCCGCTCAACACGGCACGCTCGGCCTGATCCCCTTTCCGGAAAGAAACGCTTTACCCGATTCACTCACCTGGAACAGAACTCATGAAATTTCTGCGCTCACTGCTCGCCGGCGTCGCCGCCGTGTCGGCATTCGCGAGCTTCGCCGCCCATGCCGAAGACCTGAATCTCGGCATCATTTCGACCGATTCGTCGGCCGTGCTCAAGCAGCGCTGGCAGCCGCTCATCGATGACATGAACAAGCAGACGGGGCTGAACATCAAGGCGTTCTTCGCGACCGACTACGCGGGCATCATCGAAGGCATGCGCTTCAACAAGGTGCAGGTTGCGTATCTCGGCAATGCGTCGGCGATCGAAGCTGTAGATCGTTCGAATGGCGAAGTATTCGGCAAGACGACCTACGCGAATGGCGACGCCGGTTACTACTCGGTGCTGATCACGAACGTCAACAGCCGCTTCAAGACGCTCGACGACGTGTTCAAGAACACGAAGGACGTAACGCTGGGCTTCGGCGATCCGAACTCGACGTCGGGCACGCTGGTCCCTGGCTACTACCTGTTCGCGCAGCACAATGCGCCCGTGCGCACGTCGTTCAAGACGGTGCTGCCGTCGAGCCACGAAGCGAACCTGCTTGCCGTCGTGAACAACAAGATCGACATCGCGACGAACAACACCGAGATGCTCGAGACGCTGAAGAAACAGCACCCCGACCGCTTCGCGCAGGTCCGCGTGCTGTGGCAATCGCCGCTGATTCCGTCGGACCCGCTGGTGTGGCGCAAGGATCTGCCCGACGCGACGAAGGAAAAGCTGCGCCAGTTCTTCTACAACTATGCGAAGACCGACCCGCGTGAAAAGGCCGTGATGGCGAACATCTTCAGCTATGGCGGTTTTGCGCCGTCGACGGATGCGCAGTTGCAGCCCATTCGCCAGATCAAGCTGTTCGAGCAGAAGCAGAAGATCGAAGCCGACGCGTCGCTGTCGGATTCGGATCGCAAGACCCAGACGGCTGCCATCGATGCGAAGCTGTCCGCACTGAACGCGCAAAAGCAATGAACGCAGCCGACCTGAGCGCCGACCGCCCGACGCCGCCCGCCACGCCTTCGCGTGAGATGCTGGCCGCGGCGGCGGGCAAGCGGAGCTGGATTTCGTTGCTTGGCTGGATTGCTGTGATCGGCGTGCTTGGCTTGTCGTGGCAAGCCGCCGACATGCGGCCGCTCGATCTGCTCACGGACTCGGGCAACATGGGCCAGTTCGCGAAGGACTTCTTCCCGCCCGACTTCACCGAATGGCGCACCTATTTGCAGGAAATGGGCGTGACGCTCGCGGTCGCGGTGTGGGGTACGGCGCTGTCGATCGTGTGCGCGATTCCGTTTGGGCTGATGTCGGCGCACAACATGGCGCCTGCGTGGGTTGTGCAGCCGGTTCGGCGGTTGATGGATGCGTGCCGCGCGATCAACGAGATGGTGTTCGCGATGCTGTTCATCGTCGCGGTTGGGCTTGGGCCGTTTGCTGGTGTGCTTGCTTTGTGGGTGCATACCACGGGCGTGCTGGCAAAGCTGTTCGCCGAAGCCGTCGAGGCTATCGATCCGCGTCCCGCTGAAGGCGTGCGGGCTACGGGCGCTAGCAGTCTTGATGAGATCGTGTATGGGGTGCTGCCGCAGGTTTTGCCGTTGTGGATTTCTTATGCGTTGTATCGGTTTGAATCGAATGTGCGGTCGGCGATGGTTGTTGGTATGGTTGGCGCCGGAGGCATCGGGGTTGTGCTTTATGAGTCGATTCGGTCGTTCAATTATTCGCAGACGGCGGCTGTTATGTTGATGGTCATCGTTGTTGTTACTGTTATTGATGTGGTGTCGGCGAGGTTACGGGAGCGGGTGATTTAACTTGCCTCTGGCGGTTTGCTCTGCGTTCGTTTTTTTGGCCTTTGCGCGGGCATTCGCGTTTGCGTCTTCGCGGCGCAAGCGTTTCGATTTGTTCGATCTTTCGCTGGCATCCGCGTATTGTCTTCGTGCTTCAGGCGTCGCCGTTTGATGTTTTGGCCTTTGCGCTGGCATCCGCGTTTTGTTAGCGTGCTTCACGCGTCGCCCCTGTGCGGGGCGGCACCTACTTTTCTTTGCCGCCGCAAAGAAAAGTAGGCAAAAGAAAGCGGCTAACACCGCCAACATTTCTTCTTGCCTGAGGGCCCCCAACGGGTCTTACGCCTCACACGGCAATCACGTGACTCATGCTTGTTGCCAACGCGCTGAATAGGCGCCTCACCCGCTCCATGCGCCCGCGTCGCCACATGCCGCGCCAGATAATTCACGGCCGCCCGGGTGGCAAACTGTGTGTAGGCCGTAGCACTGCACGCGCCTCACTTCGGACCGATAGCGCACGCATGCCTCCGTGCAAGAGCGCCAAGCTATACGACGCGACAACCTACACACAGTTTGCCACCTGGGCCGCGCATACCGTTCGCTGCCGTGAGCCCATGTGCGGGTGCTTGAAGCGGATGAGGCGCTCATTCGAAGCGTTGGCAACCCGCGTGAACAGAAATGCTGCCGTGTGAAGCGTAAGACCCGTTGGGGTCCCTCAGGCAAGAACTAGAACTGGCGGTGTGAGCCGCTTTCTTTTGCCTACTTTTCTTTGCGGCGGCAAAGAAAAGTAGGTGCCGCCCCGCACAGGGGCGACGCTTGAAGCACGCTAACAAAACGCGGATGCCAGCGAAAAGCCACAACGTAGATGCCACCGCAAAGGCTAGAACAGCCAAACCACCCGCACCGCGAAGGCTCAAAAGCGAATGCCCGCGCAAAGGCCAAAACACCAAACGGCGACGCTTAAAGCACAAAGGCATAACGCGAACGCCAGCGAAAACGAAAGTAAACCACCCTAGCGTCGCAAACAAAACCCCAAAATCCCCCACATCAACACAAAACACCACATCTGCGGAATAATGTCGGCTTTAGCCCGACACCCATGGAATCCCTCATCGTCCTGCTCGTCCTTGTATCCGCCATGCTCCACGCGAGCTGGAACGCATTCCTGCGCCTCGCGGAAGACCGCATCTGGCTGCTCGGCATGATGTCGATCCCCTACCTCGCCGTAAGCGCGATCGGCGTGATCATCCTGCCCCTACCCGCGCCCGCCGCATGGCCTTACATAGCGGCATCGGTGGTGCTGGAATTCGGCTATTGCCTCGCGCTCGTGCGCGCCTACCGCAGCGGCGACTTCGGACAGATCTATCCGATCGCGCGCGGACTCTCGCCCTTGCTGGTGTTCGCCGGCGCACTCGTGTTCGCGCACGAAACCTTGAAACCGCTCGCCGCAACAGGCGTCGCGCTGGTGTCGCTCGGTATCGTGTCGCTCGCGTTTCGCCGCAACATGCGCTTCTCCGGCGAAAGCGTGCCCTACGCATTGCTCACGGGTCTTTTCATCTCGGCATACTCCGTCGTCGATGGAATCGGCGCGCGCGTCGCGGGCAACGGACTCAGCTACATCATGTGGGTCTACCTGCTGTGGAACGTGCCGCAATTTCTGCTCGTGTGGCATTGGCGCGGCGGCGCAAAAGGCCTCTTCACGTCGCGCGAAACGATGATGAAAGGCATGCTGTCGGGCGTGATCGCGTTGGTCGCGTATTGCCTCATCATCGAGGCGTATCGCTATTTGCCCATCGCCATGGTCTCCGCGCTGCGCGAGCTCAGCTCGATCTTCGCGGTGCTGATCGGCTTCTCTTTCATGCACGAAAAGCTGACGGCGCGCCGCGTGTTCGCATGCACACTGGTCACGCTCGGCGCCGTGCTGATACGTCTGTAAAGCCCGTCCACGCGGCTCACGCGAAAAGCGGCAACGTCGCGTCGATCGCGTCGGCGAGCGTGTCGAATGCGGGCGCGATCTCCTCGTCGGGCACGCACGCATAGCCGATCAACAGCCCCGACTGCGAGCTCGACGGTTGCGCGTAGTACCCCGACAACGGACGCACGACGATATTGCGTTCGAGCGCAGCCGCCGCGACGGCACGGTCATCCGTGCCTTCGGGCAGTTGCATCACGAGATGCAGGCCCGCGTCGCCGCCGACAGCCGGCAACGCATCGCCATAACGCCGCGCGGCGGCATCGAGCAAGGTCGAGCGGCGCTGTCCGTACAGCGTGCGCATCTTGCGGATGTGCGACGTGAAATGCCCCTCGGCGATGAACTCCGCGAGCATCGCCTGCTGCAGCAGTTGTCCTTCCCGATACAACTCGGCGCTGGCCGTCGCGAAACTCTCTGCAAGCGCCTCGGGCACTACGAGATAGCCGATCCGCAGCCCCGGAAACAGCGTCTTGCCGAAGCTGCCGACATAAATCACCTGCCCCGCCGTATCGAGCCCTTGCAGCGACGCGAGCGGCCGGCTCCCATAGCGATACTCGCTGTCGTAGTCGTCCTCGATGATCCAGCACTGGTTCTGCCGCGCGTATTCGAGCAGCATCCGCCGACGCGCCAGGCTCATCACCATGCCGAGCGGGTATTGATGCGACGGCGTCACGAGGATCAGCTTCGGCGGATGCGCGAGATCGTCGGGCGACGGGTTGATGCCTTCGTCGTCGACGGGAATCGGGCGCGATTTGAGACCGGATACGTGCATCACGCTGCGCACGCCCCAATAGCACGGGTCTTCCGTCCAGATGACGTCGCCGGGATCGGATAGCAGACGCACGGCGAGATCGACGGATTGATGAATGCCCGTCGTGATGATGATCTGCTCGGGCGTGCAGCGCACCGAGCGCGACGTGCGCAGATAGTCCGCCAGCGCGTGACGCAGCAATGACAGACCGCCGCCGGGCGCGTAGGTCAGCAGATCGGGCCGCAGGCGCCGCCAGTACTTGTTGTGCAAGCGGCTCCAGACGCGCGCCGGAAAGCGCGTGACATCGGGCACGCCGGGCATGAACGCGCCCCACTGCCGCTTCGACACGCCCGCGCCCGCGATCAGCCGCGCGCCGCGCTGCGACAGCGCGCGCGCAGCGGGCTGTTGCGCGTGCAGAAGCGATTTCGAATGCGGCGGAGGCAACGCCTGCTGCAATTGCTGCACGGGAGCGGAAACAGGCGCAGTCTGTCCATCTGGCGAGCCGACGATTTCATCTGGCGAGGTATCCGCGACGAACGTGCCGCGCCCCGTCGCCGAAGTGACGTAGCCCTCCAGCGCGAGCTGCTCGTAGACCTGGGTGACTGTATTGCGCGCGATGCCCAGCTCGTTGGCCAGCAGCCGCGACGACGGCACCTTGCTGCCAGCGGGCAGTTCGCGCGTCAGAATGGCCTGTTGCAGCAGCCGATGCAGCTGCCGGTAGATCGGCAGACCATTGCCGCGGTCCAGACGCTGGGCCAGCCAGTCGGACAAAACACTCGCGCGCATGAATTGGCTCCTGATTTTTTACCGAAATGGCTCTGAAATTTGGAGCCAAATCTGATTATAGTCGCTGCATGTGCTGCGATGAACGCGAGCGCCCGAACGAACCCCAAACAGGAGATCTCCGTGAAGAATGCTGAACTGAAGAGCCGCAAGGACGCCGCCACCCCGCGCGGCGTGGGCGTGATGTGCGATTTCTACGCTGCGCGCGCCGAGAATGCGGAGCTGTGGGACGTCGAGGGCCGCCGCTACATCGATTTCGCGGCGGGCATTGCGGTGTGCAACACGGGCCACCGTCATCCGAAGATCGTCGAGGCTGTGCGCGCGCAACTGGACAACTTCACGCACACGGCTTATCAGATCGTGCCGTACGCGTCGTACGTCGAGCTAGCCGAGAAGATCAACCAGCGCGCGCCGGGCGACTATCCGAAGAAGACGGCGTTCTTCACGACGGGCGCCGAAGCCGTCGAAAACGCGATCAAGATCGCGCGCGCCGCGACGGGCCGTCCGGGCGTGATCGCGTTCACGGGCGGCTTCCATGGCCGCACGATGATGGGCATGGCGCTGACGGGCAAGGTCGCGCCGTACAAGCTGAACTTCGGCCCGTTCCCGGCCGACGTCTTCCACGCGCCGTTCCCGAATCCGCTGCATGGCGTGACGACGGCGGATTCGCTGAAGGCGATCGAATTCCTGTTCAAGGCCGACATCGATCCGAAGCGCGTCGCGGCGATCATTTTCGAGCCGGTGCAAGGCGAAGGCGGTTTCTATCCGGCGCCTGCCGAGTTCGTGCGCGCGCTGCGCAAGCTATGCAACGAGCACGGCATTCTGCTGATTGCCGATGAAGTGCAAACGGGGTTTGCGCGTACGGGCAAGCTGTTTGCGATGCATCACTACGACGTCGTGCCTGATCTGATGACGATGGCCAAGAGCCTGGCGGGTGGGATGCCGCTGTCGGGCGTCGTCGGTCGTGCGGATGTGATGGATGCCGCTGCGCCGGGCGGGCTGGGCGGCACGTATGCGGGTAATCCGTTGGCGGTGGCTTCGGCGCTTGCCGTGCTCGATATCATCGATGAAGAGAAGCTCTGCGAGCGGGCTGTTTTGCTTGGCGACAAGCTGAAGGCGCGGTTGACCGCGTTGCAGGCGGAAGTGCCGCAGATTGCTGATGTGCGGGGTCCTGGCGGCATGGTTGCCGTTGAGTTCTGCAAGCCCGGCACGTCCGACGCGGATGCGGACTTTACCAAGCGGGTGCAGACGCGGGCTCTCGAGCGTGGGTTGTTGCTGCTCGTTTGTGGGGTTTATTCGAACGTTGTTCGGTTCTTGTTCCCGCTGACTGTGCAGGATGCTGTTTTTGATGAGGCGCTCTCGATTCTCGAGGAAGTGCTGAAAGAGACTGTGGGTGTGACGGCCTGATTTTTTCGCCTGCGGCGGCTTTTTTGAAGTCGCCGTTTTTGTTTTTGTTTGTGTTTTGTTTGTTTGTGACGCTGGGTGGTTTGCTTGTTTTTTCGCTGGCATCCGCGCTATGCCTTCGTGCTTCACGCGTCGCCCCTGTGCGGGGCGGCACCTACTTTTCTTTGCCGCCGCAAAGAAAAGTAGGCAAAAGAAAGCGGCTCACACCGCTAATTCTTGTGTTTGCCTGAGGGCCCCCAAAGGGTCTTACGCTTCACACGGCAATCACGTGACCCATGGCCGTTGCCAACGCTTTGAATAAGCGCATCACCCGCTTCAACCGCCCGCAGAAGTGCTAGCGGCAGCGAGTGGTATGTGCCGCCCAGGTGGCAAACTGTGTGTAGGTTATCGCGTCGTATAGCCTGGTGCTCTTACAGGGTGGAACACGTGCGTTATCGGTCCGGAGTGTGGCGTGTGTATCACTACGGCCTACACACAGTTTGCCACCTGGGCGGCCGTGGACTGTCTGGCACGGCATGGTGAAGCGCGGGTGCGTGAAGCGGGTGAGGCGCACCGCAAGAGCGTTGGCAACGGACATGGGTCACGTGATTGCCGTGTGAAGCGTAAGACCGGTGGGGGCCCTCAGGCAAGAAGAAATGTTGGCGGTGTTAGCCGCTTTCTTTTGCCTACTTTTCTTTGCGGCGGCAAAGAAAAGTAGGTGCCGCCCCGCACAGGGGCGACGCGTGAAGCACGCTAACAAAACGCGGATGCCAGCGCAAAAACGAGCAAACCACCCAGCGTCGCAGACATCAAAACCCCAAAGGACGAATCAAAATGACTGACTTGCGTAGCAAACTGAAGGACCCTTCCCTGCTGCAAAGCAAGGCGTATCTCAATGGCGAATGGCAAGACGCCGACAACAAGGAAACGTTCGAAGTCCTGAACCCAGCAACGGGCGAACTCATCGCGCAAGTGCCTCGAATGGGCGCACAAGAAACCCGCCGCGCCATCGAAGCGGCAAACAAAGCCTGGCCCGCCTGGAAAGCAAAAACCGGCAAACAACGCGCAGAAATCCTCCGCAAGTGGAACGACTTGATGCTCGCGAACGCCGACGACCTGGCGTTAATCCTGACCACGGAACAGGGCAAACCCCTCGCCGAGGCAAAAGGCGAAATCGGCTACGCAGCCTCGTTCCTCGAATGGTTCGGCGAAGAAGCCAAACGCGTTTACGGCGACACGATCCCCACCGTCGCGAACGACAAACGCATCGTCGTCACGAAGGAACCCGTCGGCGTCTGCGCCGCCATCACGCCGTGGAATTTCCCCGCCGCGATGATCACCCGCAAGGTAGGACCGGCGCTCGCCGCAGGCTGCCCGATCGTCGTCAAGCCCGCTGAAGCAACCCCGCTCTCCGCGCTCGCGCTCGCCGTGCTCGCCGAACGCGCTGGCGTGCCCGCCGGCATCTTCAGCATCGTCACCGGCGACCCGAAACCGATCGGCGGCGAAATGACAAGTAACGCGACCGTACGCAAGCTGTCGTTCACGGGTTCGACGGCAGTCGGACGTCTGCTGATGGCGCAGTGCGCGCCGACCGTCAAGAAGGTATCGCTGGAACTGGGCGGCAACGCGCCCTTCATCGTGTTCGACGACGCCGATCTCGACGCGGCCGTCGAAGGCGCAATTGCATCGAAGTACCGCAACAGCGGTCAGACCTGCGTCTGCACGAACCGCTTCTACGTCCACGACAGCGTCTACGATGCGTTCGCCGAAAAACTCGCCGCAGCCGTGACGAAGCTCAAGGTCGGCTTCGGCACCGAGCAAGGCGTGCAGCAAGGCCCGCTCATCAATGAAGCGGCTGTGCTCAAGGTCGAATCGCATATCGAGGACGCTCTCGGCAAAGGCGCGCGCGTCGTCACGGGCGGCAAGCGTCATGCGCTCGGTCACGGCTTCTTCGAACCGACCGTGCTCGCCGATGTCACGCCGGACATGAAAGTCGCACGCGATGAAACCTTCGGCCCGCTCGCGCCGCTGTTCCGCTTCTCGTCGGATGCGGAAGTGGTCGAGATGGCGAACAGCACGGAATTCGGACTGGCGTCGTATTTCTATAGCCGCGATATCGGTCGTATCTGGCGCGTGGCAGAAGCGCTCGAGTTCGGCATGGTCGGCATCAATACGGGAGCGATCTCGAACGAGGTTGCGCCGTTCGGCGGCGTCAAGCAGTCAGGGCTTGGGCGCGAAGGCTCGCATTACGGTATCGATGAGTATGTCGTGATCAAGTACATGTGCATGGGCGGTGTTTGAGCCCGCTCCGGCGTGGCGCTTTCGCGCTGCGCCGGATGTTCCGCGATACTGCAAAGCCCGCTCAAAGCGGGCTTTTTTGTCACTGCTGCGGAGATCATAGGGTTTCGAGCATCTGTATCGTCTCAGGATGCTTTTCAACCAGCCTGATCAGCACAGCAGCCTGGGCGTTCGGCTTCGCCCGCCCTTGCTCCCAATTCTGATAGGTCCGCTCGTTCACGCGCAGACGACGCGCCATGACCGCCTGCGACGCGTTGATGGATTCGCGTACGGCCCGGATCTCGTCAGCCGTCACTTCCAGCTTGTCACGAATCTCAACCTTGACCTTGTGAAGTGTTGTCTTGCCTTCGTGAGCGGACTTGAGTTCATCGAGCCCTTCCGTCAATTCGGCAAACAGATTCCGTTTCATGTCGCACCCCTTTGCTTATCGATCCGCAAGCTTGATGACTTCTCTCAGCATCTCGGAGAGAACCCCTCGCTCCTTCGACGATAAATCTTCCGCTTCGTCCTTGTCGTATAGCGTGAACATCCAGAACTGCGGGCCTTTCACCCAGTAGTAATACATCACCCTGAGCCCGCCGCGCTTTCCCTTCCCACGACGTGCGTCGCCGAAACGGAGTTTGCGCAGACCGCCCGTTCCCCTGACGACATCTCCCGCTTCCGGGTTCTGCATCAGCACAATCTGGAGTGCGCGATATTCGTCGTCCATCAAATAGTCTTCCCGGCACCGTCGAAAAGGCGCCAGTTCGACGAAAGTCGCCGCCATGAGTAAATTATACGTTACTTGCGTATGATTTGGCAATCTCAAGAATTCACCTCGCTCACCGGGGTCGGAAGTCGATGATACGAAGGACTGGCCGCGATTCGAGGTCGAATCGGGCCGTAAAACGCAGTTGCGGAAATTTCCGCAGAACTATTCAGATCACGGAGACCTGGTGTACGAAAAGGCTTCGAAGATCGGATTGGATCCGACCTTCGGTACGTGGTTCACCTACCCGGCAGGCGGCTGCGGTCACCGTGTTGCACCGCCGTTCTTCAAAACCCCGCCGTCTCATTCGCATGATAAGAAGACCGCACCAGCGGCCCCGACACGACCTCGCGAAACCCCAGCTTCAACCCCTCCTCTCGATAAACAGCAAAAGTCTCCGGCGTGACATAGCGCTTAACCGCCATATGAAACCTCGAAGGCGCGAGATATTGCCCGACCGTCAGCACGTCCACATCATGCGCACGAATATCCCGCATCGTCTCCAGAAGTTCGTCATCGCTTTCGCCGAGCCCGACCATCAAGCCCGACTTCGTGACCACTGAAGCATTCGCCTCCTTTACCCGCCGAAGCAACGTCAAAGACCCGTGATAATCCGCGCCCGCACGCGCCGCGCGATACAACGAAGGCACCGTTTCGATGTTGTGATTGAAGACATCCGGCCACGCCGCCGACAACGCATCGAGCGCCCGCTCGACACGCCCGCGAAAATCCGGCGTCAACACCTCGACGCGAATTCCCGGCACGCGCTCACGCAATAGCGCAACGCAACACGCAAAATGCGCCGCGCCGCCATCGCGCAGATCGTCGCGATCCACCGACGTAATCACCACATACCGCAACCCCAACGCGGCAACGGCATCGGCGAGCCGCGCCGGTTCGTCATCGTCGAGCGGCAGCGGCCTTCCATGCGCGACGTCGCAGAACGCGCAGCGCCGCGTGCAGATACCGCCCATGATCATGAACGTCGCCGTGCGCTGCGCGAAGCATTCGCCGATGTTCGGGCACATCGCTTCCTCGCACACCGAATGCAGACGATGCTCGCGCAGTATCGACGCCATGCTCGCCACCGTCTCGCTCATCATCGGTCTTGCACGCAGCCATGCCGGCTTCGGCAGCGCGCCGCCCGGTTCGGGCGGCACGACCTTCACGGGAATGCGCGCGAGCTTGTCGCGGCTCCTCAGGCCGTGCTGTCCCAGCGCGGTGACGCTGTCGTGCGTGGACGTCTGCGGCGCGGTTTCCATCGTCAGGCTCCGAAGAAGTCGTTGAGCAGGCGGTTCACCTCCGATGCCGACTCCATCTGCACCATATGCCCCTTGCCCGGCAGCACATGCACGCGGATATCCCCAGGCAACCCTTGCGCGTGACTCGCGGGAATGATCTGGTCAAGCTCGCCCCAGATCACCAGCGTGCGCGGCGCGAGCTTGTCGATACGATCGCGATAGCTGCGCTGCTGCGCGCCATCCCTGAACGCCGACGCCGCGATCTTCTGCAAGCTCTCGCTTACGCCTTCGAGCCGCTTGTACTTGACGATATCCTCGACAAGCTGCCGCGTGACGAGCGAACCGTCGGCGAACAGTTTCGTCAGATGCGGCTTCAGCGTATTGCGGCTGTTGCCCGACACGAATCCGTCGATGTACTCGCGGTTGATCTCGTCGCCAAGACCCGCGCCCGCGATCAGCGAAAGCGACGCCACACGCTGCGGCGCTTTCGCTGCGACCGTCATCGCGACGAGACTGCCCATCGAATGCCCGACCAAATGCGCGCGCTCGATACCGCGATCGTCGAGAAACGCGATCACGCTATCGGCCAGTTCATCGGCGCTGCCCGACTCCACCGCTTTCGTCGATTCGCCATGACCCGGCAAATCCAGCGCATACACCGTGCGATGCGCGGCGAGGTCAGCGTGATTGAACAGCCAGTTGTTCAGATCGCCGCCGAACCCGTGGATCAGCACAGCCGGCGTGCCGCCGTCGCCCATCTTCAGATAGCGAATGGTGCGCCCGCCGATCTGCGCCTTCTCCGGCTGCGGCCCTGCATCGGCGGAATCGGCGGCGAGCGGCACGAAGTCGCGCTGGAACGCTTCGACGGCCGCATCGATGTCCGCGTCCGCCTCCTGCTCATCGGCGACCACGCCGAGCAGCGCGCCGACGGGCAACGTGTCGCCCTCCTGCGCGACCTGCCGTCGCAGCGTGCCGTTGAACGCGCACTCGACACCGGAAGCAATCTTGTCGCTTTCGACGTCGAGCACTTCGTCGCCCTTCCCAACCGTGTCGCCAATCGACTTCAACCAGCCGTTGACCTGCCCCTGCTGCATGGACAGGCCCCACTTGGGCATCGTGATCATGTGAATCGACATTGCTCAGTTCCTCGCTCAGTGTCGCGTTGCTTTGACGGCTGCGGCAATCTTGTCCGCCGACGGGATATACAGGTCTTCCAGCACGCCCGAGAAAGGCGTGGGCGTATGCGGCGCGGTGACGATCCCGACGGGCGCCTTCAGCGAATGAAACGCCTTCTGCGCGGCGAGCGCGGCGATATCGGTGGCGATCGAGCAACGCGGGTTCGCTTCATCGACGACGACCAGGCGGCCCGTGCGCTCCAGGCTTTCCAGAATCGTTTCTTCATCGAGCGGCGACGTGGTGCGCAGATCGATCACCTCGGCTTTGATGCCTTCTTTCGCGAGGCGGTCGGCGGCGTCCGTGGCGTAATGCACCATGCGCCCATACGTGACGATGGTCACGTCATCGCCTTCACGCACCACGTTCGCTTCGCCGAATGGAATCGCGTACATCTCTTCGGGCACGTCGCCTTCGCGGGTGTACAGCAGCTTGTGCTCGCAGAAGATGACGGGATCGTTCTCGCGGATCGCCTGGATCATCAGGCCTTTCGCGTCATAGGGCGTCGATGGGCACACTACCTTGAGACCGGGCACATGCGTGAACAGCGACGTCAGCATCTGCGAGTGCTGCGCGGCAGCGCGCAACCCCGCGCCCTGCATCGTCCGGATCACGACGGGCGTGACGGCATTGCCGCCGAACATGTAGCGGAATTTCGCGGCCTGATTGAAGATCTGATCGAAGCACACGCCCATGAAGTCGATGAACATCAGCTCCGCGACGGGACGCATGCCCGCCGCCGCCGCGCCCACCGCCGCGCCGATGAAGCCACCTTCCGAAATCGGCGTGTCGAGCACGCGGCCCGGATACTTGTGGAAGAGCCCTTTCGTGACGCCGAGCACGCCGCCCCATGCGTCCTGTTCACCCGGCGAGCCAGCGCCGCCCGCGTTGTCCTCGCCCATTACGATGACGCTTTCGTCGCGCGCCATTTCCTGACTCAGTGCTTCGTTGATTGCCTGAGAGTATGTGATCTTGCGTGCCATGTCTGTCTCCTGTCGATCGGAGTTGGCGCTTTAGCGCCTTACGCCGATCCCATGCAGCGAAGCTGCGTTCGATTGAAGTTGATCGCAATGAATTACGGATACGACACGTACACGTCAGTCAGCAGATCGGCTTCCGTCGGCAGCGGCGCGGCTTTCGCCTTCAGGACGGAATCGTCGATCAGCACTTTCACATCCGCATCGATCTTGCTCAGATCGTCGGATGACAGCATCTCCGCGCGCACCACCCGCTCTGCGAAACGCTTCAGGCAATCTTTCTCGTCGCGCAGCTTCTGCACTTCGCCCGCCGCGCGATACGTCTGCGCATCGCCTTCGAAGTGGCCGAAGTAACGCGACAGCTTCACTTCGACGAGCGTCGGTCCACCGCCGCCGCGCGCGCGTTCGATCGCTTCGCCCAGCGCTTCATGTACCGCGAAGAAATCGAAGCCGTCGACGATCACGCCCGGCATGCCGAAGCCGCTCGCGCGGTCCGCAATGTTGTCGGACGCGACGGACCATGTCGAAGACGTCGCTTCCGCATAGCCGTTGTTCTCCGCGACGAAGATGGCCGGCAAGCGCCACACGCTCGCGAGGTTCATCGATTCGAAGATCGTCCCCTGGTTCGACGCGCCGTCGCCGAAGAAGCACACGCCCACGCCGCCCGTTTTCTTCAGCTTGGCCGCGAGCGCCGCGCCGCACACGAGCGGACCGCCCGCGCCGACGATACCGTTCGCGCCCAACATGCCCTTCGACAGATCGGCAATGTGCATCGAGCCGCCCTTGCCCTTGCACACGCCCGTCTGCCGGCCGTAGATCTCGGCCATCATCCCGTGTACGTCGACGCCCTTCGCGATGCAGTGGCCGTGGCCGCGGTGCGTGGTCGCCACATAGTCGCGGTCGTTCAGATGCAGGATCGTGCCGACGGCCGACGCTTCCTCGCCTGCATACAGATGCACGAAGCCGGGAATCTCGCCCGTCGCGAACTCGACGTGCAGGCGCTCTTCGAACTCGCGAATGGTGCGCATCAGCCGGTACGCTTCCAGCAGTTTTTCCCTGCTCAACTGATTTGACATGGTGTGTCTCCTTGATGATGTCGATCGTTACAGCAACGGGTGCGGATGGGCTCCGCGTGGTTGAATGAACTCCCTTTATTTCGCTTGCGCTTGTGTGTGCATAAGGGTTCGCATCGAAGCGCCCGCCATCTCGCGCATCAACTGACGCGACGCCGAAAAACGCAGCGTGCGGCTCACATCGACGGTCAACGGGCCGCTCCAGTCGAGCGAGATTTCATAACGGTCGTCACGCTCGATTTCGATCTCGCGCTCGCCGTCGAATGCGAGCGTGCCGTGGCGCGCGTCGATGGGCAGCCAGTCGCCGAGTTCGAAGCGCTCGCAGGTGCGCATCGTCACCTGATCGATGCGGCCGGGCGCGATGGGCGCGAAGATGGGTACACCGTCGCCATTTGCGAAACCATGTTCATCGTGCAGCGCGAAGGTGAGATGCAAGCCATGTGGCGCGGTACGCTCGACGGGCGCCCACGCGCCGCCAATCGACGAAAGGCCAATACCATCGGGCGCGGCGAAGGTGAGAAACAGCGACTCGATATCCGACGGCTCCGACACGGCCCGCGCGCCGACGAAGCGCTGACGGCTCACGCACACATCGACCAACGCAATCTCTTCGCGCCCGCGATTGGGCCCCGCGACGCAACGCACGACGAGCCGTTTGTTGCGCGTCAACGCGACATCGGGCGGCACGACGCCCGATGCGACCAATGCGCCCGCCATCCCCGCAACGGTCGCTTCGCGCATGTCTGGAAACGCGTTGTTAGTACCCGTCGACAGCGTCAGCAGAGGCACGCCGCCGCAATGCGCAGCCACCGCGCGATGCGTGCCGTCGCCGCCGAGCACGGCAATCAGTTCGACACCTTCGCGCACCATATGCGCGGTGCCGGTGTGCGTATCGGTGACGCTATCGGTGATGGGCAGATCGATAAATTCGACTTCGGGCCAGCGCTCGGCCGTGCCCGTCGCCGCGTGCGTGTCGATTGCGCGCAGCAGCAGTGCAGCGACGCCCGTACGATCGCGCAGCGTCAGCACGCGATCGACGCCAAGCGCGCCGAGTCCCGCGATCAGACGCACGACCATGTTGGCCTTTTCGGCTGTCGGAAACACGGACGCGTGCGTCGTGAGGCGGCGAATGTCGCGACCCGACGCGGGGTTCGCAATCACGCCGACGGTGATAGGCGATGCCACTGGCTTGTCTCCGTTGTGTTTGTCGAAAGCGGTTTGCGTGTCGCATGCAAAGCCGTTTCGTGTGACGAGCATTACTGCAACAGCTATGCCAATCGCTCGACGTGTCCGCGAAGAACGCGGAAAGCCTTGTGTGGCAAGGTTTTCGCGGCATGGGCAACGCGTCGACGCAAGCACGGCTCGTGTCGCATGACGCAGCGCACATGACGCAAATCGCGCCTTTCACCGCACTCACGGCGCGGTGACGCAACGCGCATGCATTGCGGCATCGAACGATGCGCGTCTCACGGCTGTCTCACACATGGGTGAGACGATCGTCTCAGGTGTCTCGCGTGCTGCAATGCAGTGTGATTGGGCGGACGGGATGTGCTACAAGAAGGTCCGGCAGAAGGCAGCACCGCAGGGACCCGCGCGATCAATCCACCCGTATCGTCCGTTATAGACGGGAGCCGACCATGCCTTACGTCTCTCAAACGCAGCACGTCGACCGCGTGCGCGGCGCCATCGAAGGACGCCTGCCCGCGCCCGCCAATTCGTCGCGCCTCGTGTCGTCGTGGCAGCGTTCGTATGAGCAATACCAGCTCGATCCCAGTTCGGTGATCGGGCCGCGCGTGCTGACCACGTCCGAGCTGCGCGAAGTGCAAGGCAAGGAAGAAGCGTTTCTGCGCGCGTCGGGCCAATGCCTCACGCGTCTGCACGACATGATCCGCGTGGCCGACTACTGCGTGATGCTCACCGACGCACACGGCGTCACGATCGACTACCGCATCGACCGCGACCGGCGCGGCGATTTCAAGCATGCAGGTCTGTACATCGGCTCGTGCTGGTCGGAACGCGAGGAAGGCACGTGCGGCATCGCGAACGTGCTGACGGATCTCGCGCCCATCACCGTCCACAAGACCGATCACTTCCGTGCGGCGTTTACGACGCTCACCTGCAGCGCATCACCGATCTTCTCGCTGACGGGCGAACTGATCGGCGTGCTCGATGCATCCGCCGTGCAATCGCCCGACAACCGCGACAGCCAGCGGCTTGTGTTTCAGCTGGTGCGCCAGAGCGCGGCGCTGATCGAAGACGGCTACTTTCTCAATCAGACCGCGCAGCATTGGGTGATCTTCGGCCACCAGAGCCGCAATTTCGTCGAAGCGCAACCGGAAGTGCTGATCGCGTTCGACGAATGCGGCAACATCGCCGCGTCGAATCGCAAGGCGCAGGAGTGCATCGCGGGCTTGAGCGGGCCGCGTCACGTCGACGAAATCTTCGATACGTCCGCCGTGCATCTGCACGATGTAGCGCGCACCGATACGATCGTGCCGCTGCGTCTGCGCGCAACGGGCGCCGTGCTGTATGCACGGATTCGCGCGCCGTTGAAGCGGACCTCGCGCGTCGCGCCCGTCGTGTCTTCCTCGAGCGCCGTCAACGCATCGTCCGATGCGCACGCCGACACGAGCCTCGACGCGATCAGCCGCTTCCTGCACAGCCGCGACTCGCGCATCGCGCGCAATGCGGAAGTCGCGCTACGCATCGCGGGCAAGCATCTGCCAATTCTGATTCTCGGCGAGACGGGCGTCGGCAAGGAAGTGTTCGCGCAGGCGCTGCATGCGTCGGGCGCGCGACGCGCCAAGCCGTTCGTCGCCGTGAATTGCGGCGCGATCCCCGATTCGCTGATCGAAAGCGAGCTGTTCGGCTATGCGCCCGGCGCGTTCACGGGCGCGCGCAGCCGCGGCGCGCGCGGCAAGATCGCGCAGGCGAACGGCGGCACGCTGTTCCTCGATGAAATCGGCGACATGCCGCTCAATCTGCAAACGCGCCTGTTGCGTGTGCTCGCCGAAGGCGAAGTGCTGCCGCTTGGCAGCGATGCGCCTGTGCGCGTCGATATCGACGTAATCTGCGCAACGCACCGCGATCTCGCGCGCATGGTCGACGAAGGCACGTTCCGCGAAGACCTGTTTTATCGGCTGAGCGGCGCGACGCTGCACATGCCGCCGCTGCGCGAGCGCGCCGATGTACTAGATGTCGTGCGTGCCGTGTTCGATGAAGAAGCGCAAAGCGCGGGACATGTGCTCACGCTGGATGCGCGTCTCGCAGAGCGGCTTGCGCGTTTCTCGTGGCCTGGCAATATCCGGCAACTGCGCAACGTGCTGCGCTATGCATGCGCGGTGTGCGATGCGACGCGCGTCGAATTGCGGCACGTGTCGCCCGATGTGGCGGCGTTGCTCGCGCCCGATGAAGCCGCGCCGCGCCCTGCGCTCGCCGGTCTCGACGACGAGCGGGCGCGTATCGTCGATGCGCTCACGCGGCATCAATGGCGACCGAACGCGGCGGCCGAAGCGCTCGGCATGTCGCGCGCGACGCTGTATCGGCGGATTGCGAAACTGGGGATCGTCGGGCCGCATCGGAGTTGATGCGTTCGAACGGTCGTAGTCAACTCGCGTTGAGCGTCGCAATCTGCTCGCCGAGCTTGCGCAAGCGCTCGCGCAATTCCGGCGGATCGAGCACTTCGACATGACCGGCCAGGCCGAGCAATTGCTCGGCCGCGTAGCCAAGCTGCTCGACGGGCAAGATCACTTCCTGCCAGCCGTCCTGCTCCGAAGGCGGCGCAATCTGCGCCTGTTCGACGGCCGCCGCGCCGAGCCGATGCAGACGCGTCATCCCTTCCGGCGACAGCCGCAATCGCGCGGTGTGCTTCAGCAGGCTCGTCTCGAATGAAGCAACGGCCGCTGTCCATTCGTCGCGCAGATCGAAATCTTCCGGGCGTTCGAACGTTTCGTCATGCACCGTGAGCTGCGCGATGCTCGACACGCGATAGGTGCGCAACTGCGTGCGCACACGTGTGACCAGATACCATTCGCCGCCCTTGAGCACCAGCCCGAGCGGATCGCGCACGCGCACGCCCTCGTTTTCGCCGCTGGCGTTCCACGTGCGGTATTGCATCGATATGCGCTTCTGTTCCCACACGGCGCCCGCGAGCATCGTCAGCCACGGCGTCGGCGAGGGCCGCTGATACCAGCCGACAGGATCGATATGTAGCCGCGAGCCGATGCGCGACGTATCGGGCGCGGCATCGGGCAATGCGGTGACGAGCTTCACTTGTGCGGCCCGCAGTTGCTCCGACAGACCGAGATCGGACGCCGCGCCCGTCAGCCCGGCAATCGACAGTGTTTCCGCTTCGGCCCGCGTGATCCCCGTCAGTTTCGCGCGATATCCGTCGAGCAATGCGAAGCCGCCGCCCGGCCCGCGGTCCGCATAAACGGGCACGCCCGCCGCGCTCAACTGGTCGATATCGCGATACACGGTGCGGATCGACACGTTGAATTCGTCGGCGAGCGCCTGTGCGGTCACGCGGCCTTTCACCTGGAGCATCAACAGCATCGAAACGAGTCGGCCCGTCGCCAATTTTTGCGCTCCTTTTAATTCATGACATGGGTTGTCAGTTATTGACGAGTATAAAGGTAGTTATAGACGAAGATCATCAGGAGTGTGCGAAATGCAGGTGACCTACGTAGTGCGCTTTCAGGTGTTGCCCGACCGGCTCGAACGCTTCATGTCGGTGCTCGACGGTGTGCTCGACGCGATGCGAAGCGAGGCGGATTTCCGTGAGGCCGTGCTGCATCGCGATCCCGATTCGCCGTGTCGGCTGATGCTCTATGAGACGTGGGAGAGCCCTGACGACGCGAGCGAAGAGCAGATTCATCGCCCGTACCGTCGCGCCTGGCACGAGGCGCTAGCGGATCTGCTCGCGCGACCGCGCGAAGTCACGCAATGGCACACGTTGCGCGCAGACCCGCGCGACGCGCCGCTTGAATCGCGCCATACCGAAGAACTGGCCGAGGCGCGCGCATGAGCACGCGAACGTTCGTTTCCCGTGAGAGGGCAATGCCATGACGATGCAACACGTGCGACAAAACTGGTTGACAACACATCGACGTCAAGACAAACTCGAATGCATGCTGACCTTCCTCACCAACGCCTACGTCATTAAAAACCGTATGGCACGCCGTCGCGGCGGGCCTATGGGAGCGTGCGTGCGTTAGCATTTGCAGCAGTCAGCAAAACGATCCCAAGGCCCCGCCGGAAACGGAAGGGGCCTTTTGTTTTGTGTGCCTTCCGTTCTCCGGCTCAATTGACGGAGTGCATGATGGACAAGGCTTGCCAGCAGTTCACCGATGACGAATCGCTCTGCTTTCCGCGCTCACACGAAGAGCGTCTGCCGAGAGTCGTCGTCCACTTTGAAGTGCAGCCCGGCGCGACGATGTCGTGGCGCGTCGATGCGAACACAGAGCTTCTCGTGCAAGGTGCGCGCGTGTGGTTGACGCGCGCGGCGTCGCCGTATGATCACTGGTTGCAGATCGGGGAGACGTTTCGGTTGCATCGCGGCGAGCGCGTGTGGATTAGCGCGGACGGCAATGTGCCGGCGAGGCTTTCGCTGACGACGCATCCCGTGGCATTGCGGGGCAGACTGGCGCGTCTGCTTGAGCGCTGTTCTTCGCTGGGCGCGGATATTTTTGCGCCGCGGTCGCGGTGAGTTGGTTTGGTTTTTTTGCTGCGCAGGCGGTGCTGGTGTGCTTTTGGTTTTTGCTCTTACGCTGGCATCCGCGATTTGTTAGCGTGCTTCACGCGTCGCCCCTGTGCGGGGCGGCACCTACTTTTCTTTGCCGCCGCAAAGAAAAGTAGGCAAAAGAAAGCGGCTAACACCGCCAGTTCTTGTGTTTGCCTGAGGGCCCCCAAAGGGTCTTACGCTTCACACGGCAATCACGTGACCCATGTTCGTTGCCAACGCTCTGAATTGACGCCTCACCCACTCCACGCGCCCGCGTCGCCGCACGCCGTGCCAGATATTCCACCGCCGCCCAGGTGGCAAACTGTGTGTAGGCCGTAGTACTGCACACGCCTTACTCCGGACCGATAGCACGCGCATACCTCCATGTAAGAGCGCCAGGCTATACGACGCGACAATCTACACACAGTTTGCCACCTGGGCGGCACATACCATTCGCTGCCGTGAGCCCATGTACGGGTGTCTGAAGCGGGTGAGGCGTTCATTCGAAGCGTTGGCAACGCACGCAAACAGAAAGGCTGCCGTGTGAAGCGTAAGACCCTGTAGGGGCCCTCAGGCAATGAGAAATGTTGGCGGTGTTAGCCGCTTTCTTTTGCCTACTTTTCTTTGCGGCGGCAAAGAAAAGTAGGTGCCGCCCCGCACAGGGGCGACGCGTGAAGCACGCTAACAAATCGCGGATGCCAGCGCAAACACAAGCAAACCAATAAAAAAGGCCCGCACCCAGTACGAGCCTTCACGCATCGCGTGACAAACCGCTTCAACGGCGCGTCACGCGATGCCTACACACGTAGAGTCAAACCTCACTCAAACCCGTTCAATCGCAATCGCAATCCCCTGCCCCACACCAATACACATCGTGCAAAGCGCGAAACGGCCTTGCGTACGTTGCAACTGATACATCGCCGTCGTCACAAGCCGAGCGCCGCTCATACCCAGCGGATGACCAAGCGCAATCGCACCGCCATTCGGATTAACGCGAGCGTCATCATCGGCGACACCGAGCGCACGCAGCACAGCCAGACCTTGCGACGCAAACGCCTCATTCAACTCGATCACATCGAACTGTCCGATGTTCATGTTCAAACGCGCGAGCAGCTTTTGCGTCGCAGGCGCAGGACCAATACCCATCACGCGCGGATCGACACCCGCCGTCGCGATGCCGAGCACGCGTGCGCGCGGCGTCAGGCCGAAGCGCTTCGCGGTCTCCGCGTTGGCGAGCAGCAACGCCGCCGCGCCATCGTTGACACCCGACGCGTTACCCGCCGTCACCGTGCCGTCCGGACGCACGACGCCCTTCAGCTTCGCGAGCGCTTCGAGACTCGTCTCGCGCGGATGCTCGTCCTTCGACACGACGATTGCATCACCCTTCTTCTGCGGGATCGTCACGGAGACGATTTCCTGCGCGAGCTTGCCGTCCTGCTGCGCACGCGCCGCCTTCAGCTGGCTGCGCACCGCGAACGCGTCCTGGTCGGCGCGGCTGATGTTGTAGTCCGTCGCGACGTTTTCGCCCGTTTCCGGCATCGAATCGACGCCGTACAGCTGCTTCATCAGCGGGTTGACGAAGCGCCAGCCGATCGTCGTGTCGTAAATGTCGGCCTGACGCGAAAACGCGCTCGTCGCCTTGCCCATCACGAACGGCGCGCGGCTCATGCTTTCGACGCCGCCCGCGATCATCAACCCAGCCTCGCCCGATTTGATCGCGCGCGCCGCAATGCCCACGGCATCCATGCCCGAGCCGCACAGGCGGTTGACCGTCGAGCCCGGCACGTCTTTCGGCAGGCCCGCCAGCAGCAGCGACATGCGCGCGACGTTGCGGTTATCTTCGCCGGCCTGGTTCGCGCAGCCATAGATCACATCGGCGACGGCGCTCCAGTCGACGTCCTTGTTGCGCTCCATCAGCGCCTTGAGCGGCACGGCGCCCAGATCGTCGGCGCGCACCGACGACAGCGAACCCGCGTAGCGGCCAATAGGCGTGCGAATCGCGTCGCACAGGAAAGCTTCCGTCATGAGATGTCTCCAGTAATGGCGGGGCCGGCGTATCGTTGAAGGCGCCAGCGTCGGCGCATTGGGTAGCGCCAGAAAAACGTGCCGATAAAGCAAGATTTGTTCTATACTCGAACAAACGATCATCTATCGAACATTTCAGGTTCGATAATAGGCGGGGCGCGGAAAGACTGTCAAGCGCGCCGGCGGGTGGGTGGGTCGTTGAAAACGGCAATAAGGTGTGGCGGAAACGGCAGGAATGCGCGCTCCGCTGGGCTTTCGGACGGTCGGCACCCGCCACCACACGTGCTCAGCGGCACAACCGCCGCAAAGTTGGCGAATCCTGGCGCTTGCGCTATCGTCACGGCTTTCCGCAGACTAACGAACGCCCGTCCCGACGTCCGGACGTTTTGCACCGATTTCACATAGTCCCATGAGCAAAGTACCCGCCGCGTCACAAACCGTTCCCGCCAACGAGACGGACGCCCCGGACAAACCGGGCGACTCGTACGTGCAGTCGTTCGCGCGCGGCCTCGCGGTGATCCGCGCGTTCAACGCCGAGCGGCCCGAGCAGACGCTGACGGACGTCGCGTCGGCGACGGGTCTCACGCGCGCGGGCGCGCGCCGCATTCTGCTGACGCTGCAGACGCTCGGTTATGTCGAAGCGGAAGGTCGCCTGTTTCGGCTGACGCCGAAGATTCTCGACCTCGGCTTCGCCTATCTGACGTCGATGCCCTTCTGGAATCTCGCTGAGCCGTTCATGGAAGAACTGTCGGCGGAAGTTCACGAAAGCTGTTCGGCGGCCGTGCTCGACCGCACGGAGATCGTCTACGTGCTGCGCGTGCCGACGCACAAGATCATGACGATCAATCTGTCGATCGGCAGCCGCTTGCCGGCGTATTGCACGTCGATGGGCCGGGTGCTGCTGTCGGCGCTCGACCCGGCGGCACTCGATGCGACCCTAGACGCGTCGCCCATCGTCGCTCACACACCGCGCACGATCACCGACAAGGACGAGCTGAAGAAGGTGATCGCGCAGGTGCGCAGCCAGGGCTGGTCCATCGTCGATCAGGAACTGGAGGGCGGGCTGATCTCGCTGTCCGCGCCGATCCGCAACCGGCGCGGGCAGATCATTGCCGCGATGAACATCAGCGGAAACGCGCAGCGCAATTCCGCGAAGCAGATGGTGAAGGCGTTTCTAGAGCCGCTGCAGAAAGCCGCGCAGTCGGTGTCGGACATGGTCGCGTTGCGCGGCTGACGTCGCTTGACCCCTGCGCGCAACACACCCGTTCAACGGCCCAGATAGCGCTCCACGAGACGCGCCCAGTAAGCCGCGCCAACAGGCAGATTGCGGTCGTTGAAATCGTAGTGCGGGTTGTGGACCATGCAGCCGTCTTCACCGACGCCATTGCCCAGGCGCAGGAAAGAACCCGGCCGTTGTTCGAGCATGAACGCGAAATCCTCGCTGCCCATCAGGATGTCCGCGTTCGGCTCGACGTTCTCCGCGCCGACCAGTTCGCGCGCCACCTCGATCGCGAACTCCGTTTCCGCGTCCGTGTTCACGACGACGGGATAGCCCTCGACATACTCGACGTGCGCCTTGCCGCCATAACTCGCGGCCTGGCTTTCCGCGAGTTCCGTAATGCGCTCTTTCAACAGCGCGCGCACTTCCGGGCTGAACGAGCGCACGCTCAATTCCAGCTTCGCGCTCGACGGAATCACGTTGTTCGCCACACCCGAGTGCATCGTGCCGACCGTCACCACGGCGGGCTGCGAAGGGTTCACGTTACGCGCGACGATGGTCTGCAGCGCCATCACGATGCTCGACGCGATCACGATGGGATCGACGGTCAGATGCGGGCGCGCCGCATGGCCACCGACGCCTTCGATCGTGATCGTCGCCTTGTCGCCCGCCGCCATGAACGCGCCCTTGCGGAACAGGAACTTGCCCGGCTCCGCGCCCGGATGGTTGTGTACGCCGAACACGGCGTCGCACGGAAAACGCTCGAACAGGCCGTCTTCGATCATCTTCTTCGCGCCGCTGTCGATGCCGCTTTCCTCGGCCGGCTGAAAATACAGATGCACGGTGCCCGAAAAACGGCGCGTCTTCGCGAGATGCTGCGCGGCGCCGAGCAGCATCGTCGTGTGGCCGTCGTGGCCGCATGCGTGCATCTTGCCGTGCGTGCCGCTCGCGTACGGCAGCCCCGTCTGCTCGATGATGGGCAGCGCATCCATATCCGCGCGCAGGCCGATGCTGCGCGTGCCGTCGCCCACCTTCAACGTACCGACCACGCCCGTCTTGCCGACCCCGCGCGTCACCTGCCAGCCCCACGCTTCCAGCTTTTCCGCGACGAGCGCCGCCGTTGCGACCTCTTCGTACGCGAGTTCTGGATGGTGGTGAATGTGATGGCGAATGTCGCGCAGAGCTGCGGCGGCAGGTTCGAGGTCGGTGATTTCGGTGAGGCGGGTGGCGTCGGTCATCGGGTGTACTCCGGGGTTTGCCCGCTGCGTCTGGCGCGCAGCGTTAAACCGCAGACTATAGCAATGCGTAGCTTTTCCCGTAAGACGCCGTCAGCTTACTTGACGCTTTCACTCGATGCCGACTCGGCGGCATGCTTTCGATCTTGCGTGCGCGCGAAGCCCTTCAGCACGTTGACGAATGCCAGGCCTGCTGCTTCGAGCGAGCCGGAATTGTCGATATGCGTCAGATGCGCGCCGTCGGGCAGCGCAAACGGCGCCTGACGCGCGAGGCGCGCTTCGACCTGCTCGCGCGTTTCGCGGCCACGCGCCGACAGACGCGCCGCGAGAATATCCGGCGCCGCGTGAATATGCACGACTTCGAGATGCTGATAGCGCTTCAACGCTCGCGACAGATACGCCCGCGAGCCGTTCACGACGACCGTGCAGCCCCGCGCGAGCCACGCATCGATCTCGATGCCAATGCCGTAGTGCAATTCGTGACTCGACCACTCAAGCGCAAAGAGGCCTTGCGCCGAGCGCGCCTCGAACTCTTCGCGGGTCAACGAAATGTGATTTTCGTTATGCCCCGTCTCACGTGTGATGTAGCGATGCGCGAACACGACGGACGTGCCCGCGACATGCTCGCGCGCGAAGTGCAGCAGCGAATCCTTGCCCGCTCCCGACGGGCCGACCACATAGATCAAGCGGCCTTTCATGCGTTCTCCTGTCCTTCTTTCGCCGTGAACGCGAGCCGTTGCCACAACATGAACGGCTCGCCTGGCGCAGGCTCGACGAAGATCGATGCGCCGTCGATTTTCAACGGCCCGAGACGCTGCGCCTCGCGATGCCACCATTCGACTATCGCGGCGCGATCGGCGGCGTTGTCGAGCGAATTGGACACTGTCATATGAAAACGAAACTCGTCGAGCACATACGGATATCCCCATTCGACGAGCAATTCGCGTTGACGTTCCGTGAGCGGCGCTTCCAGGCGTCTTGCAATATCTGTTTTGGATGGCAAGACCCGCAGCGGCGTGAAGGTGCGCAAGGCATCGGCGGCGAGCGCGCGCATCTGTTCGTCGCCGGATGGCGTGGCCGGACGCAACGCAACGAAGTCGCCCAGCGTCGCCGCTTCGACGGACAATGCAAAGGGCATCTGTCTTTGCGCCCAGCTTTCCGATACGTCGAGCAGATCGGCGACGCTCACATGCTCCGCGAGATGAAACGGCGCGACTAGCGTGCCGTGCCAGCCATACCGGCGCGGCGAATTCGTCAGTTGCGCGAGCGGTTGCGACAGCGCAGGCGCGTCACGCGGATCGAGTGATGTGTCGCTTTCGGCATCGCGTGCGAGCCATATCGAGCCGGCATCCCACCAGCCCGACGCACGCGCAGGCGCGTAGTAGATCGCGAAGCGCGCCTGCGCGCTCCACGCATGCTGAACAGGCGCGCTCATACGTCGTGCTCCACCATCAGTTGCACGCGGTCGGCGGCGAAATGCGTGAAGCCGTATTTGATCGGCGTGCCTTCCGTATCGACATCGACGTTCTCGACCCACAACACCGGCTGTTGCCGATTGATGCCAAGACGCCGCGCGACTTCCGGCTCGGGCAGCACACTGCCGATACGGCTCCACTTGCGCAGATAGTCGGTCACGCCATACTCGGCCATCGCCTTGGTCATACCACCTTTGCGTTCGAGCACGTCGGGCAGATCGACGAACCGTGCAGCCGGATAGAAGCTGCGCGAGTAGGTGAGAGGCACGCCGTCCGCGGCATGCACCGACTCGATGCGGTAGACGAATGCCCCCGCTCGCAGACCCAACGCCTTCGCGACAGTCGGATCCGCCTTCACGCGCGCCGCCGATAGCAACATCGCGTCCGCCGGCGAATGATGTTGCTGACGCAAGTTTTCGGTGAAGCGCGTGCGACGGCCTATCGTGTAATCGATCGCGCCCGGCTGCACGAACGTACCGCGCCCCTGCTCGACGCTGACGAGCCCCTGGGCCGCGAGACCCAGCATCGCGCGGCGGATGGTATGGCGGTTCACGTCGAAGCGTTTGGCCAGTTCGCCTTCGCTCGGCAGACGTCCGTCGTCGCCGAAGCCGCTTGCGGCAATCTCTTTCGCGAGTATCTGCTCGATCTGGCGCCACACGGCGACGCCCGCTCCCCGCTCTAGCATCGTGCCCGGCGCTGCGCCGTCGTTCGATGTCATGGTGCTGTCATTCCCTTCGGTTCAAATAAGCGTTCTGTGCATTGTAGTCCGCAAGCCGTGGCGGAAATATGAAACTGCGCCTTCTGTCACGAGCCAGCGACAGTTTAGCTCTAAACGTCTAGACGTTTAGACGAATAGATGCTCAAATGTCTGGACTCGCCGTAACAAATCCCTCTCCAGGAAACCGCCAGGAAACCCGATGAGTGCCCCTCCTTTAGCCGACTCCCCGACTTCCGCCAACCCTGCCCGCCGCGCGTGGATGGCCGTCATGGCCCGCTCCGCGCGCGCCGATCTCGAAGCCGCGCTGAGCCGCGCGATGGAAGGCACGCCGTTTCCAGCATTCGACTGGCTGCGTCCGCCCGAGATCGGGCTGGCGATGGTGCGCGGGCGCATCGGCGGCACGGGCGACGCATTCAATCTCGGCGAAGCGACGGTGACGCGCGCGACGCTGCGTTTGCGCGACGAATCGGATGAAGGCACTACCGTTGGCGTCGCTTGTCATCTGGGCCGCGACCGCCGCCGCGCCGAACTGGCTGCTATTGCAGACGCGCTGCTGCAAACGCCGCAGCATCACGCACGGTTGCAGGCGCAACTGATTGCGCCGCTCGCTTCGCAACTGGCGGCGAAACACGCGCAACGCCAACAGGACGCCGCATCGACGCGCGTCGAATTCTTCACGATGGTCCGAGGCGACTGATGAACACTTCCGCTCAATCCCCGCAGATCGCGCTGTCGACGCTGACGCCGGGCTTCGCCGATCCCGTGCATGACACGCAATCCGTGTTTCGCGCGCTGCTCGATGCGCTGTCGCGTCCGGGCAAGATCGGCACGATCGACAATGTGCTGCCCGCATCGCGCAGCGACGCGCGCAACACGCTGCCGCACGCGCGCGCCGATCTCGCCGCTTTCGCCGCGCTGCTCGCGCTGTGCGACTACTCGACACCCGTCTGGCTCGCGCAGCCCGACGCCGTGCTCGGTTCCGCCTTGCGTTTTCATACAGGCGCGCCGCTCGTCGACGAACCGCAGGACGCCGCGTTCGCCTATGTGCACGACGCAAACACGTTGCCGCCGCTGTCGTGCTTTGCGCTCGGCGAGCCGGAAACGCCGGAGCAATCGGTGACGCTGATCGTGCGCGTCGATTCGTTGACGCAAGGCTCGCCCGTCGTATTGCGCGGCCCCGGCATCGAACACACGCAGACGATCGCGCCCACCGGCCTGCCCGAGCGCTTCTGGCGCGAGCGCGCGGAACTTGCGCCGCTCTTTCCGTGCGGCATCGACTGTTATCTCGTCTGCGGCGACACGCTGATCGGCCTGCCGCGCACAACTCACGTGGAGCTGAACTAATGTACGTTGCCGTCAAAGGTGGAGAGCGCGCGATCGAAGCATCGTGGCGCCTGCTCGACAAGGCGCGCCGCGGCGACACGCAGTTCGCCGAATTGAGTGTCGCGCAGATTCGCACGCAATTGCGGCTCGCCGTCGCGCGCGTCATGACGGAAGGCTCCGTCTACGACGAAGAGCTCGCAGCGCTGGCCATCAAGCAGGCCGCCGGCGATCTCGTCGAGGCGATCTTCCTGTTGCGCGCGTATCGCACGACACTGCCGCGCTTCGGCTACACGCAACCCGTCGATACGGAAGACATGCGGATCGAACGGCGCATCTCCGCGACTTTCAAGGATGTGCCCGGCGGCCAGATGCTCGGCGCGACGTACGACTACACGCAACGTCTCCTCGATTTCACGCTGCTGGCAGAAGGCGATGACGACAGCGCGCTGCACACGAAGCGCATCGAAAGCGCCGCGCAGGAAGCGATGCCGCGCGTCGTCTCGCTACTCGACAAGGAAGGTTTGATCGAACAGGAACGCGTGTCCGAAGCCGCGCCCGAGCCAGGCGATCTGTCGCGCGAGCCGCTGTCGTTTCCGGCCAGCCGCGCAACGCGTCTGCAAAACCTCGCGCGCGGCGACGAAGGCTTTCTGCTCGCGATGGGCTACGCGACGCAACGCGGCTACGCGCATTCGCATCCGTTCGCGGGCGAGATCCGCTTCGGCACGGTCGCCGTCGAAATGGAACTCGATGAACTCGGCGTTGCCGTCGAGATCGGCGAAATCGACGTGACGGAATGTCAGATGATCAACCAGTTCGCGGGCAGCAACGAAGTGCCGCCGACCTTCACGCAAGGCTACGGTCTCGCGTTCGGCCACTCGGAGCGCAAGGCGATGGCGATGGCTTTGGTCGATCGTGCGCTGCGTGCCGAAGAACTCGGCGAAACGATTGGCTCGCCGACGCAGGACGTCGAATTCATGCTGTCGCATAGCGACAACGTCGAAGCGTCGGGCTTCGTGCAGCATCTGAAGCTGCCGCATTACGTCGACTTCCAGTCCGAACTCGAACTCGTGCGACGTCTGCGCGCGAAACACGCCGCACGCGACGAAGACAGCGATCAACAGGAGCAAGCGGCATGAACGCGCCCGACACGACGATGCAAACGGCCGCGCACGACAGTGCCGCCGAAGGCTACAACTTCGCGTATCTCGACGAACAGACCAAGCGCATGATCCGCCGCGCGCTGTTGAAAGCCGTGGCCGTGCCTGGCTATCAGGTGCCGTTCGCGTCGCGCGAAATGCCGTTGCCGTATGGCTGGGGTACGGGCGGCATTCAGGTGACGGCGTCGATCATCGGGCGCGACGACACGCTGAAGGTGATCGACCAGGGCTCCGACGAAACGACCAATGCAGTGAACATTCGACGCTTCTTCGCGCGCACCACGGGCGTCAACACCACCCGCAAGACCAGCGAAGCGACCATCGTGCAAACGCGCCACCGGATTCCCGAAACGCCGCTCACGGAGAAGCAGATTCTCGTCTATCAGGTGCCGATGCCCGAGCCGCTCTATCGGCTGGAGCCGCGCACGGCCGAATGCAAGAAGCTGCATGCGCTCGCGGATTACGGGTTGATCAGCGTAAAGCTCTATGAGGACATCGTGCATCACGGCAGCATCGCGACGACGTACGACTACCCGGTGATCGTCAATGGACGCTATCTCGCGTCGCCGTCGCCGATCCCGAAGTACGACAACCCGAAGATGCACATGAACGCCGCACTGCAACTGTTCGGCGCAGGACGCGAACAGCGCATCCACGCGATTCCGCCGTACACGCCCGTAAAAAGCCTCGATTTCGACGACCATCCGTTCGAAGTGCAGCGCTGGGAGCATGCATGCGCGCTGTGTGGATCGACGGAAAGCTTTCTCGACGAAATGATCGTCGACGATGCGGGCAAGCGCATGTTCGTCTGCTCGGACAGCGACTATTGCCACGATCGGCGCGAACAGCAAGGCAAGGATAACAACGAAGGAGAAAGCGCATGACGCCGCTTCTGAGCGCCCGCGCGCTCACCAAACAGTACGGCGGCCGCAACGGTTGCCGCAACGTCAGCTTCGATCTGTATCCGGGCGAAGTGCTGTGCATCGTCGGCGAATCGGGTTCGGGCAAAACTACGCTGCTGAACACGCTCGCGCTGCGTAATGCCGCCGAATCCGGCACGCTGCACTATGCAAGCGCGCACGGTGAGTCACTCGATCTGCTCGCGTTGTCCGAGCCGCGCAAGCGTCTGCTGATGCGCACCGAGTGGGGTTTCGTGCAGCAGAATCCGCGCGACGGGCTGCGCAACGCCGTGTCTGCGGGCGCGAATATCGGCGAGCCGTTGATGGCCGTCGGCGCGCGCCACTACGGCAAGATTCGCGACACGGCCACGCAATGGATGTCGCGCGTCGAACTCGATGCGTCGCGTATCGACGAATTGCCGTCCGCGTTTTCGGGCGGCATGCAGCAGCGTCTGCAGATCGCACGCAATCTCGTCACGGGGCCGCGTCTCGTGTTCATGGACGAGCCCACGGCGGGTCTCGATGTATCCGTGCAGGCACGTCTGCTCGATCTGCTGCGCACGTTGACGTCGACGCTGCATCTGTCCGTGCTGATCGTCACGCACGATATCGGCGTCGCGCGTCTGCTCGCGCACCGGCTGATGGTGATGCAAGGCGGCGAAGTCGTCGAAGCGGGTCTCACCGATCAGGTGCTCGACGATCCACAGCACCCGTACACGCAGACGCTGGTTTCCTCCGTTCTTCCCGTTTGAGGTCTCACGCGATGACAACGTCAATCGAAACATCGTTCATCGACAACGACGCGCTGATGTTGCGCGCCGTCGGTATCGGCAAGACCTTCACGCTGCACGGCCAGGGCGGCGTGCAGATCGACGCGCTCGCGGGCGTGTCACTCGACGTCAAACGCGGCGAGTGCGTCGTGCTGGTCGGGCCGTCGGGCGCGGGCAAGAGCACGTTTTTGCGCTGCCTGTACGGCAACTATCTGGCGAGCACGGGCACGATCGCGATTCGCGACGACGCGCAGGAAACGAAACATCTGTCGATCACGGGCGCCGAGCCGCGCGACGTGCTGCATTTGCGGCGCGGCGTGGTCGGTTACGTGAGCCAGTTTCTGCGCGTGATCCCGCGCGTCAGCACGCTCGATCTCGTCGCCGAGCCGCTCGTCTCGCGCGGTGTCGATGAAAACGAAGCGCATGCGCGCGCCGCCGCGTTGCTCGCGCGCCTCAACGTACCCGAACGTTTGTGGCCGCTCGCGCCCGCGACGTTTTCGGGCGGCGAGCAGCAGCGCGTGAACATCGCACGCGGCCTGATTGCCGGGCATCCCGTGTTGCTGCTGGATGAGCCGACCGCTTCGCTCGATGCGGAGAACCGCGAAGTCGTCGCTGATCTGATCGTCGAGGCGCGCGAGCGCGGCGCGGCAATCGTCGGCATCTTTCACGATGAAGACACGCGCGCGAAAGTCGCCACACGCAGGCTGGAATTGACGCCACCGCTGCGTCACGCAACGGCATTACACTGATATCGATCCGATACGGAGCATCGACATGCTGATCAAGAACGCCCGCGTCGTCACGCGGGACGAAGTATTCACAGGCGTCGTGCGCGTCGAGGACGGCGTGATTCGCGACGTCGCGCGCGGCACGACGTCGGCGGCCGGCGCGCAGGACTGGGAGGGAGACTATCTGCTGCCCGGCCTCATCGAGCTGCACACGGACAATCTGGAAAAGCATCTGTTGCCGCGGCCGGGCGTCGAGTGGAATACGGATGCCGCATTCGTGATTCACGATGCGCAGGTTGCCGCAGCCGGCATCACGACCGTGTTCGACGCGCTCGCAATTGGCTCGCGCTCGAACGTCGGCTTGCGCCGCGCCGACACGCAAACACGCTGTGCCGAAGCGCTGCAGCGTTTCTCCGAGCGCAAGCTGCTGCGCGCCGAGCACTTCCTGCATCTGCGCTGCGAAATCGCAACGGCCGATGTGGTCGAACTGTTCGATACGCTGAAGGACCACCCGCTGCTGCGTCTCGCGTCGGTGATGGATCACACGCCGGGCCAGCGCCAGTGGCACGATCGCGAGCAATGGCGCCGCTTCCAGGAGCGCCACGGCAAGATGACGGACGAGCACATGGCCGCGACGCTCGTTGAACTCGAAGACGAACAGCAGCGCTTCGCGGACGAGCACCGCCGCCAGATCGTCGAGCGCTGCAAGGCGCTCGGCGTGCCCGTCGCGAGCCACGACGACACGCTCGTCGAGCACGTGCAGCAGGCCGCCGAAGAAGGCATCGTGCTCGCCGAATTCCCGACCACGCGCATCGCCGCCGAAGCCGCGCACCGTCACGGCATCGCGACGATCATGGGCGCGCCGAACATCGTGCGCGGCGGCTCGCACTCGGGCAACGTGTCGGCGCTGGAACTGGCCAAGGCGAATCTGCTCGACATCCTGTCGTCCGATTACGTGCCGTCCAGCCTGCTGACGGCCGCGTTTGAACTCGTCGAGAAAGCCGGCTGGAGCTTGCCTCGCGCGATGGCGACCGTGTCGGCGGAACCGGCCCGCACGGCGGGGCTGCACGACCGCGGCGCGATCGAGACGGGGCTGCGCGCCGACTTCGTGCGCGTCACGATGCTCGACGCATTGCCGGTGCCGCGCGCGACCTATCGCGGCGGCGAGCGGATCGTTTGACCGACGCTTGCACCTTGTCGCTGACCTAAGGCCTTGAACCAAAAGCGTTTGCCGCACTGCCGCATGCGCGGCAAACGCCTGTTTCACCGTCTCTTTTGCCTTCGTTTTGCTTTCATTACCCTCTTCCTACCCCATATCATAAAAATGCCCGCTAGAGGCAATACTCCTGTGCCATCCGGTGTTTCACTAGCACCGCAAATATTTTGATTTGTTAAGCTTGGCGCGCGTTGCTGGCTGCCCAGCCAGCGGCCAATATAGACAAGCCCGGCACAACGGCCGGGCAACGTCGCGCAGCGGCACAACCGCATGCGGGACACTTTGAACCACTCCCGGGAGTACATCAGTGAAGAAACTGCTTGCGGCTTTGACGGTTGCCCTGCTCGCCACCGTATCGATCGGCGCACACGCGAAAGACTGGACCACCATCCGCTTCGGCGTCGACGCCAGCTATCCGCCGTTCGAATCGAAGGGTTCCGACGGCAAGCTGGTCGGCTTCGATATCGACCTTGGCAATGAAATCTGCACGCGCCTGAAGGCGAAGTGCGTGTGGGTCGAAAACGACTTCGACGGCATGATCCCGGCACTGAAGGCGAAGAAGTTCGACGGCGTGCTGTCGTCGATGTCGATGACGCCGCAACGCGCCGAACAGATCGCTTTCTCGTCGAAACTGTTCAACACGCCGACGCGCCTCGTCGCCAAGAAGGGCTCGAACATCCTGCCGACGGCGGAATCGCTGTCGGGCAAGACGGTCGGCGTCGAACAGGGCACGATCCAGGAAACGTACGCGAAGACCTACTGGGAACCGAAGGGCGCGAAGGTCACGCCGTACCAGAACCAGGACCAGGTCTATGCCGACCTGATCTCGGGCCGTCTGGACGCAGCGCTGCAAGACGCTGTGCAGGCTGAAATCGGCTTCCTGAAGACGCCGCGTGGCGCGGGCTTCCAGTTCGTCGGCAAGGATCTCGAAGACAAGAAGATCCTCGGCGAAGGCGCTGGCATCGGCATGCGCAAGGAAGACACGGATCTGAAGGCGGCCGTCGACAAGGCGATCGCCGAGATCATCAAGGACGGCACGTACAAGAAGATCGAGAAGAAGTACTTCACCTTCGACGTGTACGGCGGCTGATCGACACGGCAGTGCGTAGCGCGGTTCGCCCGCGCGACGCGCCGGTATGCAGACGGGCTCCATTCGGAGCCCGTTTTGTTTTGACGCCGATGCAGGCGAGTCCATGCGGCGGCACAGCGTCGCCCGCGCTGCGCAAATGGGCTAAGATCGAACGATTCACGGCGCAGCCGTTGTGCGTGCCACCGTTTTCAGCAGTCAATCCGAAGTCATATCTGTGCAACTATAGGGCGCCCGCGCGTCGCCGGCGGCGCCACACCAATCATGCAAACCCTCAATCATCCGCTGATTTCCCCGACCCTCGGCACCGCTCGCAGCCTGACGAGCTTCCACTACGGTCCGAGCGGTGGGCAGAAGGTCTATATCCAGTCATCGCTGCACGCTGACGAACTCCCCGGCATGCTGGTGTCGTGGGCGCTGCGCCGCAAGCTCGAAGCGCTCGAAGCCGCTGGCAAGCTGCGCGGCGAAATCGTGATCGTGCCCGTCGCGAATCCGATCGGTCTTAACCAGCATGTGCTCGGCCTGCTCGCCGGCCGCTTCGAAACCAACACCGCGCAGAACTTCAACCGCAATTTCTACAACCTGTTCGACCTGATCGAGCCGGTGATCGAAGGCCGTCTGACGACGGATGCCGACCAGAACCGCACGATCATCCGCCAGGCCATGCGCGAAGCGCTCGACGCGCAAACGCCGCGCACCGAAGTCGAATCGCAACGCCTCGGGTTGCAACTGCTGTCGTACGACGCGGACGTCGTGCTCGATCTGCATTGCGACTGGGAAGCGGCGCTGCATCTGTATACGAACCCGGACCTGTGGCCCGACGTCGAGCCGCTTGCGCGCTACCTGGATTCGAAGGCTTCGCTGCTCGCGGTGGATTCCGTCGGCAATCCGTTCGACGAGATTCACAGCTTCTGCTGGTCGGAATTGCGCACGCGCGTAGGCGACCGTTTCCCGATTCCGAATGGCTCGATCTCGGTGACGGTCGAACTGCGCAGCCAGCGCGACGTGTCGTATGAGTTCGCCGAGCACGACGCGCAAGGGATCATCGAATATCTGACGCATCGCGGCGTGATTGCCGGCGAAGCTGCGCCGATGCCGCCGCTCGAATTCGCCGCGACGCCGCTCGCCGGCACCGAGCCGATCGTTACGCCCGTGAGCGGCGTCGTCGTGTATCGCCAGGAAGTGGGCAAGTGGATCGATGCCGGCGAGCCCATCGCCGATATCATCGATCCGCTGACCGATCAGGTCATCACGTTGAAGTCGACGGTGGCGGGCGTGATGTATGCGCGCCATCTGTCGCGCTTCGCGCAGGCGGGCATGGAGATCGTGCGGATTGCAGGCGCGAAGGCCTTCCGGAAAGGGCAGTTACTGTCAGCCTGACGACGATGGCGGCTTGCACGCCGCCTCGTATCGAATGAAATCGCCCGCTTTGTGCGGGCGTTTTTTTGGCTCCAGCCCGATGCATATCGGCGCTTGTTTCGTGACCGCCACTAAACAAACCTGCTTGTGACTAGCCTGGCGGCGTCGTGAATATGAAGCATATGCACAGATTTGCGCGCGACCCTTTTGCACGCAAAGCAAATGTTGTCGTATTTGTACTACATATTTAGCAAAAAGATTTGCTGTCATATTCCTTTCCTTTCTCCTCGTTACATTTGCGCCCGTCGCGCGACCTGCCACAGAGTCAGGCTCGCGATCGCCATTTTTCAATCTGGAGAAAGTTTTGAACAAGAAAGTACTTACCACCGCTCTACTCGCCTCGGCATTCGCAGGTACCGCACACGCACAAAGCAGCGTCACGCTGTACGGCATCATCGATGCAGGTATCAGCTACGCAAACCACTCGAAGAACGCAGCAGGCGGCAGCGACAAGCTGTTCAAGTATGACGACGGCGTGGCGCAAGGCAGCCGTTGGGGCCTGCGCGGCACGGAAGACCTGGGCGGCGGCCTGAAGGCACTGTTCGTGCTCGAAAGCGGCTTCAACAGCGGCAACGGCACGTCGGGTCAAGGCGGCGCACTGTTCGGCCGTCAGGCATTCGTTGGTCTGTCGAAGGACGGCATCGGCTCGCTGACGTTCGGTCGTCAATACGCGTTCACGACTGACTATCTGGGCAGCAACTATTCGACGGGTGGCCTGACGGTCGCCGGTAACTACGCTTACCACATCAACGACGTCGACCAGCTCACGTCGAGCCGTATCAACAACGCAGTGAAGTTCAGCAGCGCGAACTTCGCGGGCCTGACGTTCGGCGCGATGTATGGCTTCTCGAACCAGGCTGGCGCATTCGGCGGCGCACCGACCGTGGGCACGACGACGGGCTCGTCGCGCGCTTACAGCTTCGGCGTGAACTACGCGAACGGCCCCATCGGCCTGGGCGCAGCGTACACGGACATCCGTTTCCCGGCCCTGGCAACGCCGGCATTCTCGACGTCGATCGCCAACGTGACCACGAGCGCCACGACCACCACGGTGCGCGACCTGCGCACGTTCGGTCTGGGCGGCCGCTACATCATCGGACCGGCAACGCTGTATGCGCTGTGGACGAACACGCACTTCGAGCCGATCACGGGCGCGTCGACGACGTACAACAACTTCGAAGGCGGCGCAAAGTACGCGTTCACGCCGGCGCTGACGACCGGCCTCGGCTACACGTACTCGCGTCTGACGGGCGCGACGACGGGCCACTTCAACCAGGTGGACGCAAGCGTCGACTACGCGCTGTCGAAGCGCACCGATGTCTACGGCCTGGTGATCTATCAGGACGCATCGGGCAAGACGGCTTCGGGCGCACCAATCCAGGCTCAGATCGGTTCGTCGACGTCGTACTTCAACACGTCGGGTTCGGGCTCGCAAAACCAGCTGGCGTTCCGCGTCGGCATGCGTCACAAGTTCTAAGCGGTGTTGTAGGGCGAAGCGCTTTCGGGCGCTTTGCCTGCACGCTTGCAGATGGACTGGAAACGCCCCGCTTTTGCGGGGCGTTTTTGTTGGTGGGGATGGGTGAAAAGTGAAACTCAGGCTGCGAGCTTCATGCTGACGAGCCGGTTCAGGCTCACGCCCTGCTCGGCCGCCTGCATCGCCAGCGCGCGATGCTGCTCAGGCGGAATGCGGACTCTGAACTCACCGCTATAGCGCTTCTCCGCAAGCGGATCAGGTACTGCTTCACCTTGTTCGATCATGTCGGCGATGGCTTCCGTTACAGCTGCGCGGATTCCCTTGAGCGCGGCCTCGGGCGAACGGGCAAGCCATGAAAGGGATGGAAACTCCGCGCACAGTCCCACGTGTTCGCCGTCTTCCGGCGACCACGTGACGCGGTAGGTGTAGTGATCAGCGGGCATGTTGACTCTCCTTCAGCTTATCGATGGCCTGCAGCACCTGACGCACCTGGTATGCCTTGGCCTTTCCTTTTTCGTTTTGAATGTTTACGCGCGGATCGCCCATCCAGGGCATACGGAAAACTGCGTGGCTCGAACCCGATTGCCGTGGTTTTCCGAAATGGTCCTCGCAGACCTTGAACAATGCCGTGTAACGGACGTTCGCGGGTTCACGACGCATTTGTTCAAGGATTTTTTCTGTCATGTGTGAATGGTACCACTATTGGCACCATTCGATAGGCTTCGCTTTGACGTATGGGTATCTGATCTGCGCTAATCCGGCGACACAAAAATCCGTACTTCCCCGTTCGCCGTTGGCATCGTGAAGTCGTTGATGCGGCCCGCGCGCACGTCGAAGAGCAGGCGCTCCAGGCGCTCGAGCCGTGCCGCCTTATCGCCGCCGCTCAAAGCGGCTGCCTCCGAATCCTTCAGCAGCGCTGCACGCGCGCTCATGATGCGTGCGACTGCGCTCGATCTCGATGTGAAAACCTCTTCCATGTCGGGTACTTCCTTCCCGCTGCGGCCACATGGAAAGCTTCATTTCGCATGCCGCGCCAGCTATGTTCATCAAAAAGTGCCGCCCGCATTGCCGGGCGCGATGATTCTATGAGCTTGCGCAAATCCTTGCCGTGACGTTGACATGCCCCGCGCCTCCCACGTCCCGGCAAAATATATCCACAATTGTTTATGATAAACATAAAAAACATTAACTATCATAAATGAAATGGCGATCCTACTCTTCAGTTCATCCCACGGCATCGTGCTCAAGCAGCGATGCGAAACACCGGGACGAGCCACAGGAGTTGATCATGAACACCGCCGCCAAATCGCTGCACTCTCAGGTCGAAAAGTGGCTCGCACCTGGTCCACAAGGGCAGATTCGGGTCGTGCGGTTTGGACATAGGCGCAGGGACGGAACGAGATACGCGCACGTCGAAGCATCATCGACGTGCGGTGCGCGGGCGATTTTCTTCTTTCGTCATCACGACGGCGGCTGGTGCGTCTTTCCGCCCCACGCCGGCGGGCCGTCGATGTCAGCGCATCTTGGCGTGTACTGCTAGTCCGCCGCCACAGCGGCGGCTTCCTTCAGCTCGCAGAAACCAGTTCCGCGAACTTTTGCACATCGACATTGCCGCCGCTGATCAACACGCCGATCCGTTTGCCCTTGAGCTTGTCCTTCATCTGGCGCGCGGCGGCGAAGCTCAGACAACCCGTCGGCTCGACGACGATCTTCATCCGGGCCGCAAAAAAACGCATGCAATCGACGAGTTCCGCGTCGCTCGCCGTGAGCACATCGGTGACATCGCGCTGGATGATCGGGAACGTGTATTCACCGAGATGCTGCGTTTGCGCGCCATCGGCGATTGTCTTCGGCGTGTCGATGTTGACGATCTTTCCTGAGCGGAAAGATTGCTGCCCATCGTTGCCTGCTTCCGGCTCGACCGCGTAGAGCGCGCAATCGGGCGACAGCGCGCGCGTCGACAGCGCCGAGCCCGACAGCAATCCGCCGCCGCCGAGCGGCACGAAGAACGCATCGAGCGGCCCGACTTCGTCGAACAGTTCTTTCGCCGCCGTGCCCTGCCCGGCAAGCACATCGGGATGATCGTAGGGCGGAATCAGCGTCAGGCCGTGCTTCTGCGCGAGATCGCGGCCAATCTGCTCGCGGTCTTCCTTGTAGCGGTCGTACAGGACGACGTTGCCGCCGTAACCCTTGGTCGCCTCGACCTTGATCTGCGGCGCGTCGTGCGGCATCACAATCGTCGCGGGCATGCCGAGCAGACGCGCGGACAGCGCGACAGCCTGAGCGTGATTGCCCGACGAAAACGCGACCACGCCCTGACGGCGCTGCTGCTCATCGAACTTCGACAGTGCGTTGAATGCGCCGCGAAACTTGAACGCGCCCATGCGCTGGAGGTTTTCGCATTTGAAGAACACCTCGGCGCCGAACATTTCGTTGACGGTCCGCGAAGTCAGAACGGGCGTGCGGTGCGCAACGCCTTCGAGCCGCTTCGATGCGGCGACGACGTCGTCATAGGTAGGCAAAGTGAGCATGATCGTCCGGGATATGGAGTGTTGAGCGACGCGGGCGTGGAACGCGCAAGCTGCAGCGACGCGCAATTATCCCGCTGGATTGATTGAATTGTGATTAGACATATTGTCTATGTCAATACATTTTGTAAATTCTCGCTATCAAGACAGCCACGCAGCGCTATTTGCGCCACGGAGGCGGGTCCATCGCGGCGCGCGCTGCATCGAGGAAAAGCCGCACTCGGGCAGGCACGCCCTTCCGCGTCGGCACGAGCGCGACGATCGGCGCTGGCGCCAGCCGCCACTGCGGCAGCAGACGCTTGAGCTTTCCGCTTGCGATCAACGCGCCCGCGTCCCATTCGGATCGCACCATGATGCCAAGTCCGCGCATCGCCCAATCGCCGATCACGCCGCCATCGTTCGACGATAGCGCCCCTGTCACGCGCACAGTCACCGCCTTGCCCGGTTTCGCATTTCTGCCCGACGCCCTTTCGAAACGCCATCGCGATACGTCCTCGTCGTTCTCGCGTAGGCAAAGACAAGGCAGGTGCGCGAGTTCGTGAGGATGCTCCAGCGCGTCGAGACTTGCCGCCAGTCGCGGGCTCGCGCAGAGGTAGCGCTCGTTCGGCGCGAGAACGTGCGCAACCCACGACGAATCCTTCATTTCGCCGATATGGATCACGATATCCGCACCCGCGCTGTCGGCGAGCGGGGTATCGGAGAGAGTCAGGCTGGCCTTCACGTTCGGATACATCAGGTGAAAGTCCCGGAGAACGGGCGCCACGTGAACGCGCCCGAAACCCAGCGGCGCGACGATGCGCAAGCTCCCCGATACGGACTGATGTTCCGCTGCGATCCGCTCAGGCAGTGTTTCGAGGCGTTCGAGCAGATCGATTGCTTCGAGCATCAACCGCGTGCCTTCGTCAGTGAGTGAGATGCCACGCGCCTCGCGCACCGCGAGATGCACGCCAAGGCGCTCTTCGAGCTTTTGCAGCCGCACGGTGAGCGCGGGTGGCGTGACGTCGAGCAGCCGCGCGGCACCCGCGAGTGAATGCGTCGTGCCGAGCGCCCTGAACATGCGCATGTCGTCGAGATCGACCATTAAACTGGATTAAATGAGAAGTTGATGGATCATTAACCACACTATAGTCCAAAGGCCCTACAGTGAATCCGCGCACACTTCGCCATAAGGAAAGCACTGTGAATCTCGCCTCGCTCAATACGCCCGCCGCCATCGTCGACGTCGATGTCATGACGCGCAACATCCAGCGCATGCAAACGCGGATGAGCGCACACGGCGTAACGTTCCGGCCGCATGTGAAGACGACCAAATGCGAGCATGTCGTGCGCGCGCAGCTTGCCGCCGGTGCGCAAGGCATAACCGTTTCTACGCTGAAGGAAGCTGAGCAGTTCTTCGCAGCAGGCATCGACGATATCGTCTATGCAGTGGCAATGGCGCCCAGCAAACTCGAACAGGCGCTGCAACTGCTCCGTCGTGGCTGCCGCCTGAAGATCATCACGGACAGCGTCCATTCGGCGCAAGCCATCGTGGCGTTCGGGAACGCTCATGCCGCGACGTTCGAGGTGTGGATCGAAGTCGACGTCGACGGACATCGCTCGGGCATCGCGCCGGATGACGACCTGCTGCTCGACGTCGGGCGCATTCTGCATGAAGGAAAAATGAAGCTGGGCGGCGTACTCGCGCATGCAGGCTCGAGCTACGACTACAGCACGTCAGCAGAGCTGGAGCGAATCGCGGAACAGGAGCGCGCCGGCTGCGTGCATGCGGCCCAACGGCTACGCGCAGCCGGGCTGCCTTGCGACACGGTCAGCATCGGCTCGACGCCAACGGCGCTCGCCGCGCGGCATCTCGAAGGCGTGACGGAGGTTCGCGCGGGCGTCTATGTGTTCTTCGATCTCGTGATGCACAACGTGGGCGTGTGCGGCATCGACGAGATCGCGCTCAGCGTGCTGACCACAGTGATCGGTCATCAGGAAAGCAAGGGCTGGGCAATCGTCGACGCGGGCTGGATGGCGATGAGCCGCGACCGCGGCACGCAGCGCCAGAAGCAGGACTTCGGTTACGGGCTGGTATGCACCGAAGACGGCGTGCCTGTCGAAGGCTTTGTGATGAGCGCCGCGAATCAGGAGCACGGCATCGTCTCGCAAGTCGGAGAGCCGGACACGTCGATCGCGGAGCGTTTCCCGGTCGGCACACGGTTGCGCATTCTGCCCAACCACGCATGTGCGACGGGCGCTCAACACCCGGAGTATCACGCGCTGTCACGCGACGGCGGTGTGTCCACGTGGCCGAGATTCTATGGCTGGTAAGTGGACGGAAGCCACAAGGTCACGTCACTTCGTATCGTTGTACACCGTCGCACGCGATACGCCCAGGTGCGCAGCGATGATTTCCATCGACCTGCGCACCTCCAGAAAGCCCGCCTGCTTCAACTCCTGCATCAACGCACGCCGATGCTCCGTCTTCAGCGCCTGCGGCGTGGTGGAAAGCGACATCGCGTACTGGTCGATGCGCTCGCGGATCGCCTCGGCATTGGCCGGATCGAGCGATTCTTTTGCGCCGACGCCAGAAGCCGTGCAGAACTGCTCCAGCACGTTCTGAATGCCGCGAAACAGATTGAGGTCGACGTTCAGACACAACGCGGCGATATAGCGTCCCGACGAATCCTTGATCCCGACCGACGTGCTCTTCGCCCGGCGGCCGTCGCCGAACTGGTTCGGATAGTTGGTCAGCAACTGCGGATAGTCCTCGTCCGCGATCCGCGCGAGTCCGAGTTCCGTCGCCGGGTCACCGACCGCGCGCCCGGACAGGTTGTTGTGAATCGCGAGAATCGCATGCCCCGGGTCGCGCAGATCGTGGACCACGACTTCGCAAAATGGGGCGAACGTCTGCCCCAGACCATCGGCGATCTGCTTCACCTGATCGAGAAGCGACTCCTGCTCCCGCTCCAACACGTTTTTTCTCATGATAGACGTTTTATCTAAAATTACCCATATTGTACAGTCACTTGCGTTCGCAAGACGTAGCGACAAAAACACTACGCGGTTTCATTTCTCTTGAACGCAATCCGGCATCGCCTATATTCGACTCATGCGTGACGCATCGAACACAGTGCCTTGAGTCATAACGACGTTGCGAAAACCAGTGAGCCCGTTCATGTGCAATACGTATGAATATCCACGACAGTACAAAGGCTCGGGGCGCCGGCAATTTCTCCGGTTGACGGGCACTGTGGCCGCTGCAGGCTTAGCCCAGATCACGTTCCTGTCCGGCGTGGCACGTGCCGATGCGCTAACCAAGGCGCAGCGCGACCGGATGTCGCCGCAAGAAATCATCGACGACATGAAACAGGGCAACGCGCGCTTCCAGAAGGGCGAGCGAAAGCCGCGTAACTATCTGCGCGAGCAACGCGCGAGCGCAGCGGGGCAATATCCGGCAGCCGTGCTGCTGAGTTGCATCGATTCGCGCGCACCCGCCGAAGTCATCATGGACCTCGGTATCGGCGACATCTTCAACTGCCGCGTTGCTGGCAATGTCGAGAACACCGACATCCTCGGGAGCATCGAGTTTGCGTGCAAGCTGTCGGGCGCGAAGGTCGTCGTCGTGATGGGCCACACGGCCTGCGGCGCGATCAAAGGCGCCATCGCGAACGCCGAGCTGGGCAATCTCACCGCGCTGCTCGGCAAGATCAAACCCGCCGTGCAGGCCACTGAGTACACAGGCGAGCGCTCCGCAACGAACTACGCGTTCGTGAATGCCGTGGCGCGCAAGAACGTCGAACTGACGATCGGCAACATCCGTCGCGATAGTCCCGTGCTGGCCGAAATGGAAAGCCAAGGCACGATCAAGATCGTCGGCGCGATGTACAACCTGAGCACGGGAGCGCTGGAGTTTTTGGGCTGATCGGTAATTGGTAGGGCGATGGAATTTTCTGTTACCCTGCGCCCTTTCTCCCAGCTTGAACCCGTATAGATGGATACCCCTTTCAACGAACGCGGCGTGTCGGTCACGCGCAATGCGCTGTCGGCGGCCGGCCAGGTCTTTCCGTTGCGCGAGATCAAGGACGTGCGCGTCGTCACCGTGCAGAAGAACAAACTCGTGCCCTGGGCGATTTCGCTGATCGGCGCCGTGGCCGCGGTAGTCGGCGGGGTGTTTGCGTCGCCGGCGGGTGTCGTGGCCGGCGTGATGCTGATCGTCGTCGGCTGGCTCACGTGGATCACGCAGGACGTCACGCATCGCCTGATGGTCCAGACAGCGGGCAGCGAACGCGAGGCACTGTCGAGCATCGATCTGTCGTTCGTCGAACGCGTCGCGCAAACGGTCCGCGACGCGCTCGCGTCGGCCACTGCCACTGCCGCCACCGCGCCGAAGAGCCAATAGCACGCGCGCGCCACCGTGCCGTCTTTACACAAAATTGACGGCCCACGTAGCCCTTTTTTGCATCGGGTTGAGACGCTGCCCGCTACAGTGAATGCGTCTCCACAGCCGCGCCGCCCACTTCGCGTCGGCGCATCGACGATGCATACTGCTATCGCTTCATCGCACACGCTGCCGCGCCGCGCGCCCGCCATCGAACGCTCCACACAAGCCGCCCTGTCGCTCGTGACGATCGACGTAACCGTACCCGGCACCTCGTCGGCAGCGGGCCGCCGCGCGCTGCTCGCGGCACTCGGCGAAGGCTCGCGCCTGTTCGTGATGACTGTCGACAAACGCAACGACGCCATCACGTTTCGCGTCGATGTGATGGCGCGCAGCGTCGGCGATGTGATCGGCGCACTCGCGGGCGTGCTGCACCGCGCGACGATTGGCCGCGTGCGCTCGATCGCTCTCCCGCAGCACGCCGCGCAGCGGCACTGAAGCAACACCATTCACCTTCACACATTTTTGCAGGTCGCGATGCTCGCGCGCGTAGAGTCGGCGCTCCTGTCATCTCGCGTGTCCTCGCGCCAGGCCCGCGCACACCGCCGAGCCGGATCGACTGCACCCGCCGAAGCCTGAACGGCTGGTACAGCTGTCATCGCAGGTCACGCACTTCTGCAAGGTGTGTGCGATGTCTGTCCATTTCTTCCGGCGCCTGGCCGGCTTTGCGGGCGCGTTGATCGTGCTCGCGCTCGCGGCCTCGCTGGTGGCCTGTTCAACGCCGATCTCCACGCCCGTCCCGCCCGAGACGAAGGCGAGCCTCATCAACGAAGGACGCGACGGTCTGCTGGTGATGCTGTCCGCGGAACGCAGCGACAAGCGCGGCCGCGCGTCGATCGGACTGCCCGTGCAAATGGACGGCAAGGCCGTCTATCTGATGCTCGATACGGGCACGCGTGGCGTGCGCGTGCTGTCGAAGGTCTTGCCGCGTTCGAGCTATCCCGCTGCGGGCATGCGGACCTCGTACACGTTCGCGACAGACGCGCAGGTCTCCGGCGCCACCGTCACGGTGCCGTTCAGCATCGCCGGCACGAAGTCCGTCGATCTCGCCGTGCAAGCCGTCGACGAAGTCAGCTGTCTGAAGACCAACAAGCGCTGCATCGCGCAGGACGGCTACACGGGCGAGTTCGGCTGGGCATTCTCGGGCATTCTGGGCGTCGGCGCCGACGATCCACGCGATGCCTGCTGCACGCAGCCGCTGCGCGCGCTGCCCGCGAACATCGGCCAGCGCTATCTGGTGCGCGCCAATCTCGATCGTCCGCTGCTCGTGTTGAGTCCGTCGAACGCGCTGACGAAAGACTTCACGCTCGTCCCGCTCACGATGGGCAAGGACGGCTCCGCGCAATGGCCGACCGGCTGCGTGCAGGTCGGCAGCAAGATGCGCTTCTGCGCGCCCGTCGTGTTCTCGACGGGCGGCACCGACATGATCCGCGTCGAAACCGACAAGGCGCCCGACTGGGCCGACGACGTCGACGAGCACAAGCCGATCGCGCAAGGCAACTACGACGTGGTGCTGGGCGTGGGCGACTGGGCGCACCGCTTCAACGACGCGCAAACGACCATCGCGAAAGCCGCGCCCGGCGGCAATCGCATCGTGATCGGGTTGATGGCGCTGCAGAACATCGACTTGTACTTCGACTTTGCGCATGGCCAGCTCGGACTGCGCGCGCCGCGCAACAACGAGCGCATGGGCAGCTGACGCAACGTCCGTCAAGCAACCGGCACAATACAGAAAGCCGCCGCGCGATGTTCAATCGCGCGGCGGCTTTTTGTCATGCACATCACGTCACATCACATCGCGTCACTCGAGTTCGAGCGGCTTCACCTTCCAGATATCGCGCGCATACTCGGCGATCGTGCGGTCCGACGAGAACTGCCCCATGCCCGCGACGTTCTCGATCGCACTCCTGGTCCAGCCGCGCCGGTCGAGATAACGCTTGTCGACTTCGTCCTGCGCCTTCGCGAACGCGGCAAAATCGGCGAGCACCATGTAGTGATCGCCCCAATCAACCAGCGTATGGAAGATATCCGAGAAGCGCAGCGGATCGTCGGGTGAAAAGAAGCCTGTGCGAATCTGGTCGAGCGCGACCTTCAGTTCGGCGTTGTGCTCGTAGATTTCGCGCGGACGATACCCCGTCGCGCGCAACTCGTCGACCTGATCCGCCGTGTGCCCGAAGATGAAAATGTTCTCTCGCCCCACGGCATCGCAAATCTCGATGTTCGCGCCGTCCATCGTGCCGATCGTCAGCGCGCCGTTCAGCGCGAGCTTCATGTTGCCCGTGCCCGACGCTTCCGTGCCCGCCATCGAAATCTGCTCCGACAGATCCGCGGCGGGAATGATCAGCTCGGCCACGCTCACGCCGTAGTTCGGCACGAACACGACCTTCAGTTTGTCGCCAATGATGGGATCTTCATTCACCGCCTTGCTGACGTCGCCGATCAGCTTGATGATCGTCTTCGCCATCCGGTACGCGGATGCCGCCTTGCCCGCGAACATCACGACGCGCGGCACCCAGTCGCGCTCCGGGTTCGCGCGAATCTGGTTGTAGCGCACGATCACATGCAGCACGTTCAGCAATTGCCGCTTGTATTCGTGGATGCGCTTGACCTGTAGATCGAACAGCGCATCGGGATCGAACGTCATCTTCGTGTGATGCTGCAGGCGCTGGATCAGACGCAGCTTGTTCTGCCGCTTCGCTTCATGAAAGGCGTGGATGAACGACGGGTCGTCGCGCAGATCGCGCAGCTTGCCGAGCTCGAACAGATCGCGCCGCCAGTGCGTGCCGATCTGCTCGTCGATCAGGTGCGACATCGACGGGCTCGACTGCGCGAGCCAGCGGCGCGGCGTCACGCCGTTCGTGACATTCGTGAAGCGCTCGGGCCAGATTTTCGCGAAGTCAGAGAAGATGTCGCGCGTCATCAGTTGCGAGTGCAGCTTCGACACGCCGTTGACCTTCTGGCTCGCGACGATCGCCAGATGCGCCATGCGCACGCGCCGCTGCCCGTATTCATCGACGAGCGAGATGCGCCGGATCATGTCGACGTCATGCCCCGAATGCTCGCTGACGTGCTTCAGAAACTCCGCGTTGATCTCGAAGATGATTTCGAGGTGGCGCGGCAACAGGCGCGCGAGCGTTTCGACGTCCCACGTTTCGAGCGCTTCGGGCATCAGCGTGTGGTTCGTGTACGAGAACATCTGCTGGATGTCTTTCCACGCTTTCGCCCACGGCACATGATGCACGTCGACCAGCAGACGCATCAGCTCGGGAATCGCGAGCACCGGGTGCGTGTCGTTCAGATGCACCGCGACCTTTTCGGAAAAGCGGCCGAACGTGCTGTGCGTGCGCTGATAGCGGCGAATCAGGTCCTGCATCGTCGCCGACACGAAGAAGTACTCCTGCCGCAAGCGCAACTCGCGGCCGGCGGGCGTCGAATCGTCGGGATACAGCAGGCGGGAGACGTTCTCCGACATGTTCTTCGCATCGACGGCACGACGATAGTCACCCTGATTGAACGCGGACAGATCGAGTTCTTCCGTCGCGCGCGCGGACCACAGGCGCAGCGTGTTCGTCGCACTCGTCGCGAAGCCTGGGATCACGGTGTCATACGCCATCGCGTTCACGTGCTGCGTTTCGATCCATTCGACGTGACCGTCGCGCTGCACCGTGCGTCCACCGAAATGCACGATGTATTGCACCTCGGGACGCGGAAACTCCCACGGGTTGCCCGCGCGCAGCCAGTAATCGGGCGTTTCGAGCTGCTCGCCGTCGACGATCTGCTGCTTGAACATGCCGTATTCATAGCGGATGCCGTAGCCAAAGCCCGGAATGCCGAGCGTCGCCATCGAATCCAGAAAGCATGCCGCAAGGCGCCCGAGGCCGCCGTTGCCGAGCGCGGCATCGGGCTCGAGATCGGTTAGCGCTTCCATATCGACGCCGAGGCCCGAGAGCGCTTCCTTCATCTGATCGTAGATGCCAAGCGCGAGCAGCGCGTTGGTGAACGTGCGCCCGATCAGGAATTCCATCGACAGGTAATACACGCGCTTCACATCCTGCTCGTACTGCAGACGCGTGGTCTTCATCCAGCGCGCGACGAGCCGGTCGCGCACGGCAAGCGCCGCGGCGTGCAGCCAGTCTTGCGGGCGCGCTGTCACGGCGTCCTTGCCGACGCCGTACATCATGCGGTTGGAAATCGAGCGCCGTAGCGCATCGACGGTACTGTTGAGCTGGTCGAATTCCAGATCCACCGCTGTCATCGAAGCCTCCGGTAAAACGACGCGGCACGCGCTTGATTGCTTGCGTATTGGATGCGGGCGGCGCGAGCCGGTCTGGTGGATAAATAAGCAGAGTAGGACAATTTGCGTAATCCCGTGTCTGCGGCCATTGCGTTATCAAAAGCCCGCTAATCCAAGCAGACAACGCCTACCGTTGCGCAGTTCCATGACTGCTGCGTTGGATTTTGCCTGGCTTCACGCTGAAGTCTTTGCATCTGGCACGATGCCGGTGCAGACGGCTCTGTTCCTTGCACTAGTATGGATGAGTAACAAGGCGGATCGGAGACAGTATCGCCGTGCCGCGTCCCGCCGGGTCCTGCTGTAAAAGCCGCTAGCGTCGTCGTACTCCGACGGAGGTCGAAATGAACGCACAATCCGTGCTCGGTATCATCCATGCGCAGGAACTGCTCATTGTGTCCCTGATCCGCGCGCTTCCGCCGGGCGAACGGCGCAAAGTGTCCGACGAGTTCCAGGATCAGGTCGAACTGGCCGAAGCGCCCCATCTGAGCGCCGGTCACGATCGCGAGATGACCGACGCCTTCAAGGCGCATATCCGCAAGCTGTCGATTCTGTTGGCTTCGTGTAACTGACGTCGTGTTGCCGTTGGCGCATTTCGCCCCGCCGGCGCGGTCGGGAGCTGACAGTTAGTTGCGACGATGGCGTGTGAGGCCGAGCTTCCAGACAGCTTTCAGAAGGCCCGTTTTTGCGCGGCTCCCAGCACGATCCGCGCCGCTCTGTAACAATCGCTTCATTCGCTTCGAGCACGCCCGTCGCCCCATGATGCGGTCGATGCCGATATGCGCCCCGCTCAGTCCTCTGCAGAGCCTGTCCTTGTCCGAGAACACACCCAATCCGGCACGCGTCGCCGACGCGCCGATGTCCGCCGGTCACCGTTTCGCGATGGCGGCGATCATGCTGTCGGTCGCCCTCGCCTCGCTCGATACCGCTATCGCCAACACAGCGCTGCCCGCCATGGCTGCGGATCTGCACGCGCGACCGGCGGCGTCGGTATGGATCATCAACGCCTATCAGCTGGCGATGGTCGCGACGCTGCTGCCGCTCGCCGCACTCGGCGATATCGTCGGGCACCGGCGCATTTATATCAGCGGGATCATCGTGTTCACGGCGGCCTCGCTGGCCTGCGCGCTATCGCCGACGCTGCCGTGGCTGGCGGGCGCGCGCGTCGTGCAGGGCCTCGGCGCGGCGGCCATCATGAGCGTGAATACGGCGCTCATCAAGCATCTGTATCCGCCGCATCGGCTGGGGGCGGGGGTTGGGTTGAATGCGCTGGTGGTGGGCGTGTCGTTTGCCGTGGGGCCGACGGTGGCGTCGCTGATCCTGTCGGTGGCCAACTGGCCTTGGCTGTTCGCCGTGAATGTGCCGCTCGGCGTGCTGGCGCTGTCGTTCGCGTTGCCGGGACTGCCGCGCACGCCGCGCGGCACGCATCACTTCGACCGGGTTGCGGCGTTGCTTAACGTGATCACGTTCGCCGCGCTGGTGTTCGCGCTCGGCGAAGCGGCGCAGCGCGCGTCAACGGCTGTTGTGCTCGGCGCGGCGGCTGTCGCGATCGTATTCGGCGCGCTGCTGATGCGCCGCGAGGCCGGCCACCCCGCGCCGATGCTGCCCGTCGATCTGTTCAAGCTGCCCGTGTTCGCCTTGTCGGCGGTGACGGCCGTGTGCTCGTTCGCCGCGCAAGGGCTCGCATTCGTGTCGCTGCCCTTCTATTTCGAGGATGTCCTGCATCGCAGCCAGGTCGAAACCGGCTTTCTGATGACGCCCTGGCCCGTGATCGTCGCGCTCGCGGCGCCGTTCGCGGGACGGTTGTCGGACCGCTATCCGCCGGGACTGCTCGGCGCAATCGGCCTTGCGATTCTGTGCGCAGGCATGGCCGCGCTCGCGATGCTGCCGCCGCATCCGAGCGTGATCGACATCTCGATCCGCATGGCGATCTGCGGCGCGGGCTTCGGATTTTTCCAGTCGCCGAATCTGAAGGCGCTGATGGCGAGCGCGCCGCCCAATCGCAGTGGCGGCGCAAGCGGGATCATCGCGACGTCCCGGCTGATTGGGCAGACAACGGGCGCTGCGCTTGTTGCGTTGAGCTTCAGTATTGCCGGGCGTCATGGCCCGACGCTTTCGCTGGCGACGGGCGCCGTGTTCGCGGGGGCCGCGAGTATTGCGAGTGGGTTGCGGCTGTTCGCGCCGTCGCATCGGGGGCAGGCAAGCGTCACGGTTACGACGGTTACGGCGAAAGAACAGTAAGCAAAGCGGGGGCGAGTATTGCGCTCGCCGCCACTGCGCTTCACACGAACCTCGCGTGAAGCGATGCCGCTCACTTACCGCGCAAAATACTCCTTCACCGCCGTCACGAACGTATCGATATCCGCGCGCGACACATCCATATGCGTGACAAACCGCGACGCATACAACATTTGCGTAAGGATGCCGCGCTCCTTGAGCCACGCTTCGAGCGGCGCGCAATGCTCTTGCGGGAACTGCACGAATACCATGTTGGTGGCCTGCGACTGCACCTTCACCTGATCGATCTGCGCAAGCGCCGCCGCCAGATGCGCGGCGTTGTCGTGATCTTCAGCGAGCCGTTCGACGTTGTGATCCAGCGCATATAGACACGCAGCCGCCAGCACGCCCGCCTGCCGCATGCCGCCGCCCAGCACCTTGCGCCAGCGGTGCGCAACGTCGACCAGCGCCTTGCTGCCCACCAGCACCGAGCCCACTGGCGCGCCAAGCCCTTTCGAAAAGCAGATCGAAACCGTATCGAAAGGTGCGCACAGCGCTTCGACGGGCTGCTTCGACGCGACGGCCGCATTGCAGACGCGCGCGCCGTCGAGGTGAGTCGACAACCCGCGATCGCGCGCGAGTTGCGTGGCCTCGGCGACGTAACCCGCCAGCAGCACCTTGCCGCCGATGGTATTTTCCAGCGCAAGCAGGCGCGTGCGCGCGAAGTGATTGTCGATGGGTTTGATCGCGGCGGCGATCTTGTCGAGGGGAAGCGAGCCGTCGAGCGCGTTCTCGATCGGCTGCGGCTGAATACTGCCCAGCACGGCCGCGCCGCCGCCCTCGTATTTGTACGTGTGCGCCGCCTGGCCAACGATATATTCGTCGCCCCGCGCGCAATGCGCCATCAGCGCGGCGAGATTGCTCTGTGTGCCGCTCGGGAAAAACAGCCCGGCCTCCTTGCCCGCGCGCTCGGCGACGGTGGCTTGCAGCCGCAGGACCGTCGGATCGTCGCCCCAGACGTCGTCGCCGACTTCGGCGGCTGTCATCGCCGCGAGCATGTTCTTGGTCGGACGGGTCACGGTATCGCTGCGCAAATCGATCATGTGCTTTTCCTCGAGGATAACGGAGCGCCCCACTTACAACGGCACAACACGTGAAGCGCGCGATTGAATCCGCAAGTTTATCAACTCCGACGGGACGAGGCAGCCTGACCGCTCTGCCAGGTGACGTACGTCGAATGGTATTCGTAAAACTTCGTCACGTAAGCTTTTCGAAGGCCATCGCAAGCAGGTATCGTTGCGGCCTCGCCGTTTCGGATACCTCACATTCTGCCCGATCGACGAAATCGGCCGTTGGTTCAAGTTTCCCGTCCAAAAGCCGATACATGCAGTTGCCGAACAAACTGAGAGACCTCGCTTTGAAGACGAAGACATTACTGGCGTCGCTTGGCGTCTGTGTTGCGTTGTGCGCATGTGCGCCGTCACTGCCCGTTCAGGGCGCACACCTGACGCCGGTGGCAGCCACGCAGCAGCAACGCATCCGGGTGGTCGACACGGTACGCGTCCGACTCTCGACGGGGTATTCACGGCGTATATCGAGCGGCTCGCTCTGGCGTCTCGCGGGCGAGCTTCCCCAAGGCTTCGCGTACAAGCCAGTCAACGACGTTTTCACCGTCGAAGGCCGGCAGATGCATGAAGCCTGGCTTGTGGTGAAGGGCGACCGTCTGGTGGGCTTCTATCTACCCGGCGAATCGCACTTCTCGCCGCTCGATCCCACAACATCGATAACCACCGAGGCCATTCATGATTAAGCTTTCCCGCGTTCTGATCGCCGCATCCGCGGCCGCACTGCTGGCAACGGGCTGCGCCAGCGGACCGGAATTCAAGGACGTCGCGTCGTCGATTCCGACTATCAAGGAATCGCAGGGCCGGATTTACTTCTACCGCTCGAACTCGATGTTCGGCGCGGCTGTGCAGCCGGACATCAACCTGAACAGGCAGGTGGTCGGCAAGTCGAAGCCGGGCGGCTTCTTCTACGTCGATGAGCCGGCGGGCGACTATGTCGTCTCGACCACCACGGAAACCGAGAAGACCCTGACGTTTCATCTGGACGCCGGCGAGACCAAGTATGTGAAGACGAGCATCGGTCTGGGCCTGCTGGTTGGGCGCATCATTCCGTCGCTCGAATCGACGGAAGAAGCCAACGAGCATCTGCAAGGGCTGCATTACATCGGCACGCCGACCACGGCGGCAGCGAAGTAAGCCTGCATGATTCAACCGGCCGGCGGCGTGCGTCGCACCCGCTGGCCGTCGCGACTTCATCGCACGAAAGAGACAGAGGCGCAGCCGCGCGTACTCAAGGCGTCTCCAGCGCCCACTCCTTCGAATCGAACGTATCCGCGAACACCTCGAAGTCTTCGATCGGCAACGGACGGCAGAACAGATAGCCCTGATACGCCTGACACCCCGCATCGGCCAGAAACTGCCGCTGCGCTTCCGTCTCCACGCCTTCCGCGATCACACCCAGGCCGAGACTCTGTGCGAGCGTGACGATCGCGCGCGCGATCACGGCATCGTTCGGATCGTCGAGCACGTCGCGCACGAACGACCTGTCGATCTTCAGTTGCCCCAGCGGCAAGCGCTTCAGATACGACAGCGACGAATACCCGACGCCGAAATCATCGAGCGAGAACACCACGCCTTTCGTACGCAGCAACATCATCTTGCCGATGATGTCCTCGACGTTGTCGACCAGCACGCTCTCCGTCAACTCGAGCTTCAGACGGCTCGGTTCGGCGCCCGTGCGCGCGAGCGCGTCGAGCACGGTGGCGACGAAGTTTTCCTCCCGTAGCTGCTGCGCGCTCACGTTGACGGCAATCGACAGATGCGCCCGGTCCGCGCGCTTGGCCCACTGCGCGAGCTGCCGGCAGGCCGTATCGAGCACCTTGTCGCCGACCGCCAGAATCAGTCCCGTCTCTTCGGCGAGCGGAATGAATTCGGCAGGCGGCACGAGGCCATGCTCGGGATGCTGCCAGCGCACCAGCGCCTCGGCGCCCGTCACGCGAGCGCCATTGAACACCTGCGCCTGGTAGTGGACGAGCAACTGGTCTTCGTCGATCGCGCGGCGCAGCGCCGCCTCCAGCGCCGCGCGCTCCATCACCACGGTCTGCATCGCCGGATCGAAGAAGCAGATCGCGTTGCGCCCGCTTTCCTTCGACTTGTACATCGCCAGATCCGACTGCTTCAGCAACTCGTCGATCGACGTTTCGTGGCCCGTGAACAGCGTCGCGCCGATACTCGCGGTCGTGCGGAAGTCCGTGCCTTCGAGGTAGTAAGGGCTCGACAGCGCGGCCAGCACCTTTTCGGCGGCGCTCTCGGTCTCGCTTGCCGCTTCTTCGCGGGTCCGACTCAGGTCGCCCAGCACGATCACGAACTCGTCGCCGCCCATGCGCGCGACCGTGTTGCCCTCGCGAACGCTCGCCAGCAGGCGTCGCGCGACCTGGCTCAGCAGCAGATCGCCCTTGTCGTGACCGAGCGTGTCGTTGAGCGTCTTGAAGTTGTCGAGATCGACGAACAGCAGCGCGCCGTGCGTATGGTTCTGCGCGCTCAGCGCGATCACCTGCCTGAGCCGGTCGCGCAGCAGCGTGCGGTTCGGCAGATGCGTGAGCGCGTCGAAAAACGCCAGTTCCTTGATCTGCTCTTCCGCGAGCTTGCGCTCGGTGATGTCATAGTGCGTGCCGACATAGTGCGTGACGCGCCCGTCGTCCGCCTTTACGGCCGTGATGGTCAGCCACTTCGGGTAGATCTCGCCGTTCTTGCGGCGGTCCCAGATCTCGCCCTGCCATCCACCCACGCGCCGGATCGTGTCCCACATGTCGCGGAAAAACGCGGCATCGTGACGGCCCGAGCTGAGGATGCGCGGGTTCCTGCCGATCACGTCTTCGGCCGTGTAGCCGGTGCATTCGGTGAACGCGGAATTGACGCGCAGGATCGTGCCGTCGGCGTCCGTGACCATCATGCCTTCGAGCGAATCGAACGCGACCGCGGCGATGCGCAGTTCGGCCTCGCTTTCGCGAACTTCGGCCGTCATCTTCGAGGCGAGCCGCATCGCGCGGCTGCGCCCGCTCGCGAGGCTCCATGCGAGCAACGCGAGCAGCAAGCTCAAACCCGCGCCCGTGCAGGCGATCAGCAGCTTCGCGTTGCGGCCGAAGCGCGCCTTGAAGTCGGGCTGCGCCGTCATCGACAGCGTCCAGTCGTGGCCGCCCACCACGAGGTATTCGTTCGCGGAGATCACCTCGAGGTTCTTCGGTTCCGACGAGCCGTACAGCAGAGCTTCGGCCGACGGCTGCGTGCCGTCGTAGATCGACAGGTAGAGGCCGGGCGGCTGCTCGCCGTAGAGGCTCGCCAGCACGTCGCGCATGCGGAACGCCGCATACACCCAGCCGAGCAGATGCGCGCGGCGGTCCTCGACGTTGTCCTGCGGCTCGCCGCGCGCGTAGATGGGCAGATACATCACGAAGCCGGCGACGGGCGGCGCGCCCGCGTCCGACGCCAGTTGCACCTTGCCCGACACGACGGCAAGGCCGGAATCGCGCGACTTCTCCATCGCCAGCCGCCGCGCGGCGTTGGCCCACGAGTCGAAGCCAAGCAACGCATTGCCCGCGCCTGAGATCGGCTCGCGCGCGATCAAGGGCGCGTAGCCGTTGCGCTCGCCAGGTGGATTGATCGCGTAGTGACGGCCCGTGCGGATACGCATGTCGGCCATGTGCGCGTCCCGGTGTTCTGCGGGCACCCATTGCACGACGCCGATCGCCTGCACGCCCGCGAAGTTTGCGTCCGCGTTGATCGCGCCGAGATAGCCGTGAAACGCGTCGAGATCGAGCGAGCCGCGCGCCGCGAACATGCCCTGCACGCCGCGCAGCATCTGCTCGTAGGTCGCCATCCGCTGCTCGATGCGACTGACGGCATCGCCCAATGCGAAATTGAATTCGGAAAGCAACTCGCGCCGCGCGGCCTGACGCTCGTGATCCCACACTGACCAGGTGATGCTCAACCCGGTCAGGAGAATCAGCAGCGGCAACAGGACGAGGCGCGCGCGGTTCATCGCGGTAGGGTGAAGTCGACCATCGAGTCCGCGAGTTCAGGTTTGAAGTATTTCCTGAAAATGCGGCGCACCGTGCCGTCCGCGCGCATCTCCTCGACAAGGGCGCGCCATTTCTCCCGCTCCTGCGGCGACAGCGCCCGCTTCGACATGATGAGACCGTGCGGCACGGCGGCGTCGTTGAATTCGATGATGGTGGTGATGTCGCGGACGCGCTTCTCATCCAGCGCCGGATAGTCGAACGGCTCGATGATCATCCCCTGAATGGTGCCGCGCATCAGCGCCTGGTAGAGCGGCTCCAGCCCGCCCGCCTGACTGACGCGATTGGCTGCGGCGAGCGTATCGACCAGTTCGTTAGCGGACTGACTATACCGGAAGCTTCTTATGACGCCGAGTTGAAACTGGTCGTTGTGTTCGAAATCGGACAGCTGCCGGATGCCGGCGTCCTTGCGCACGAGCAGATAGAACTTGTCGCTGAAGTACCACGCGAATTGCGCGTAGCCGTCGCGCTCGTCGTTGGTGATGCCGGACAGGCTGAAATCGAGCGCGCCGGACTCGATCAGCTTCCAGATGCGCGCCCGCGACATCAGGCTCACGCGGATATCGCAGCCGCTGCGGCGGCTCAGTTCGTCGGCGAAATCCTTGTCGATGCCCGCGTTGGTGTCCTGCGAATACAGCAGGCCATGGTCGTGCAGCGCGAGTGTGAATGGACGTGTGCAGTCGGGGCCGCCCGCAGCCAATGCGCGGGTGCTGGTGGCACCCAGTGTCACGAGCACGACTAGCAAGCCTATGAGTCCGCGGTGAATCACGCTGATGCTCCCCGTTGTTCGGTGGTGAGTGGTGCTTGCGTCCGCTGCGCGCGGATGGCCGCTCGCGAGACGATGGCGAGCCTACGCGAAAACGGACCATTCGGGTTAACGGCAAAAAGACGGCTGACTTAACCTGGGTTTTGCCTGGTGTTTTGCGAGGATGACTGAACCGCTCGACAGCGCTGACTCACCTGCTTGCAAATTTCAATTCACTAACGGCGCACGCGCCTTCACTGGAACCGCACGTCGATCGCGAACAGTTCTGCTGCATTGTCGTTGATCGCGCAATGACAGCCTGTCTCGACGATATAAAGCGTGACATATAGATGTTTCAATTCTTCGTGCGAGCCTTTCAGAACCGCGCACAACGTCAGCACGTGCTTTTTCATCGACATCATGTTCTGGTGATGCGGCGAGTGTGGCGACCAGGTCGGCAGCATGCCTGAATGTGTATGCGCGGGGCGAGGAGATTGGCGAACGCCGACGCGCCTGCGCACGCGGCTGCAAACAGAAACGAAATAAGCCAGGGCCGTGGCGTCCCGGCCTCTCTCAGATAGTTGTACATGACTCTTGTCTCGCAGAACCCGTTTGCGCGATGCGTGGCGCGGGCCATCACGCGCAAAAACGGCATGTCGCTCGAACATGCTTACGGCAACGAGTCACGGAAACTTTAGAAGCGCGAAAACGAGGAGTTAGTGGTTGTCGAGCCATTTGACAATTCGAATCCAAAGGCTCAAAAGCAACGCGCCCACGATCTCGACGATCGTGGGCGCGAAACGAAGCCCGAACCCGTTTTAAACGAAGAAAATCCGCGTGCTCAGTGGCCCAGCGATTCCAGCTTCGCCCCGGCCACCTGGCTGACTTGCGGCCTCGCCATCTGCTTGATCAGCAGCGCGACGCACGCCACCAGACCGGCAATCGCGATCGTCGCGAACACGCCGGAAAACGTGAAGTGCCGACGCGTCAGTTCAGCAACGAGGAACGAGCCCGCAATGCCGCCGAAACGCCCGACGCCGAGCATCCACGCGACACCCGTGCCGCGCCCTTCCGTCGGATAGAACGCAGCCGCGAGGGCGGGCATCGACGATTGCGCGGTGTTCATCAGCACGCCGGCGATGAACACGATCGCCACGAGCGCGCCGACATTGCCCGCCGCCTGCCCGATGCAGTACACGCTGACGGCCGTCAGCGCATAGCACACGGCGATCACGCGGTTCGCGTTGAAGCGGTCCATCAGCACGCCCGCCAGCACCGCGCCGACGCCGCCGAGCGGGAACAGCGCCGAGATCAGCGTCGCGCTCTTCGGCGTGAGGCCCGCGTCCTTCAACAGAATCGGCATCCAGTTGATCGACGCATAGAAGATCACGAGGCCCATGAAATACGTGAGCCACAGCATCACCGAGCCGACGATGTACGAGCGCGACAGCACGACGCCAAGCCCCTTGCTGCCCGTTTGCGGCGCCGTCTCAGTCATCACGAACGAGCCGGCGTTCATCGCCTGCGATGAGATGCGCGCGAGCGTCGCGCGAATCCGTTCGACGGGCTGACTGCTCGCCACCATGAAGCGCACCGACTCGGGCATCTTGAGCAGCAGCACCACGCCGAGCAACAACGGCGTCACGCCGCCGAGCATCAGCACGGTGCGCCAGCCGAAATGCGGGATCATCCACGCGGCGAGAAAGCCGCCAAATGCCGCGCCCAGCGGAAAGCCGCAGAACATCAGGTTGATCACTGTCGCGCGCCGGCGGTCCGGGCAGAATTCGCCCATCATGGTTACGGCGTTCGGCATCGCGGCGCCGAGGCCGACGCCCGTGATGAAGCGCAGCACGGTCAATTGCCCGATGCTCGACGAAAACGCCGACGCGAGGCACGCGATGCCGAACAGGAAGACGGAAGTGAGCAGCAGCGACCGGCGTCCGAGCCGGTCGGACAGCGGACCCGAGCCGAGCGCGCCGCACGCGAGGCCGAACAGCGCGGCGCTCAGCACGGGCGCGAGATCAGGCCGCGACAGGCCCCACTCGGTCAAGAGCGATGGCGCGATAAAGCCGATCGCCGCCGTGTCGAAACCGTCCAGCAGGACGATCACGAAGCACATGAAAAACACGAGCCATTGAAAGCCACCGAATGGCTGCTCGTTGATGAACGTCTGAACGTTCACGACGGAAGTGCGGTTCATCGACTGTCTCCTGCTACGCACGACGCAATGCTGCGCCTGTGATCCTATATTGCCTCAGAAGCGAGGCGCGATACTCATACTCGTGACGAACACGCGGCGCGATACGAAGTAGAAGACGTCACGCGCCGTTGTTCGTATATCGCACAATCTTTCAAATTGCGAACACTTTAGCGTTTTGCATCGGCAAGCGTCAACGAAGGGTTATTACTGATGGATCGGTGTTGGGACGGCAGATGAAGCACCTCAGGCATCTCGCGACAACGAACGCGCTTCACGCGACATCGACCTTGCATCGAACATGCTCTGTGACGTTTTAAGCTGAAAAACAAGGCAAAAACTGAAGCATCAATAGCTTTGGATGCCTTATCAAATACGCGATCACATCACGAAAACGGACAGCGTCTGGCCCAAAGATCATCTTCACAAACGGGGCAACAGAGAACGCACCGCTCGCCAGATCGTCGAGCGTGAAGCGCAGTCGTCGTCCCATTTCGACTCCAACCGACGCTTCTGACCACCCTCACATACTTACAAATAAAAAACTTTCCTTACTTTTTACTTTCATATATAACGACAGGGCATGTCGCGAACACGCCTGTCTCGCACATGTCCTCAGCCCACCCGTGCTAGCCGGTGGGCTTTTTTTTGGTGTATTCGCTTAATCGCAGGCTACATACAAATTCCTTTCATCAGTCCATACCTCTCGGTGAAAACCCCTCCACTCTTTCACTTGACTTACTTGATATATCACATATCGTATGGAATCTATCAGCGTCGCATTTTTAGCGCCGATGATCGGAAGAGCCGCTCAGGCCCCCGCAAAACTCAACAGGCAAGTTTCGCAACTATCGTGCACGCGACGTGAGCGGCGCCAAGGCGCCCACTCTCGTCGTCAAAGGAGACAGCGATGAAGACAGAGCATCAGGAAGGGCCGTCGTCGTGGTACGCATCACCGTGGGTACAGCTCGTATTCGGCGTGGTCTGCATGGCGATGATCGCCAACATGCAGTACGGCTGGACCCTGTTCGTCAACCCGATCGACGAGAAGTATCACTGGGGCCGCGCGGCCATTCAGGTTGCGTTCACAATCTTCGTCGTGACGGAAACATGGCTCGTGCCGATTGAAGGCTACCTCGTCGACAAGTACGGGCCGAAGCCTGTCGTGGTCGGCGGCGGGCTGCTGTGCGCCGTGGCCTGGGTGATCAACTCGATGGCGTCGTCGCTGCCGCTGCTTTACACCGCGGCCGCCATCGGCGGGATCGGCGCGGGCGCTGTCTACGGCACGTGCGTCGGCAATGCGCTGAAGTGGTTTCCGACCCGCCGCGGTCTCGCCGCAGGGATCACGGCGGCCGGCTTCGGTGCGGGTTCCGCGGCGACCGTCGTGCCGATCGCCAACATGATCAAGCACAGTGGCTACGAGGCGACCTTCCTGTGGTTCGGCCTCGGCCAGGGCATCGTCGTGTTCCTGCTCGGCATGTTCCTGCTCTCGCCGCCCGCCAGCGTGCTGGCGTCCGCGAAGAACGCGCTGTCCAGTGCCAAGCGCCTCGTTCACAACGCGACGCCGCGCGAGGTGGTGTCCGCGCCCGTCTTCTGGGTCATGTACCTGATGTTCGTGATGATGGCGGCAGGCGGCCTGATGGCGACGGCGCAGCTCGGGCCGATCGCGAAGGACTTCGGCTTGCACGACTCGCCCGTTTCGCTGCTCGGCCTGACCTTGCCCGCGCTGACGTTCGCACTGACGATCGACCGCGTGCTCAACGGCCTGACGCGTCCGTTCTTCGGCTGGATCTCGGATCGCATCGGCCGCGAAAACACGATGTTCATCGCGTTCGCCATCGAGGCGGTCGGCATTCTCGCGCTGTCGAAGTTCGGCCAGAGCCCGGTGGCGTTCGTCGTGCTGACGGGCATCGTGTTCTTTGCGTGGGGCGAGATCTACAGCCTGTTCCCCGCCACCTGCGGCGATACGTTCGGACCGAAGTTCGCGGCCACCAACGCCGGCCTGCTGTACACGGCGAAGGGCACGGCAGCGTTGCTGGTGCCGTTCACGAGCATCGTCACGGCCGCGACGGGCAGCTGGCACGCCGTGTTCATGCTCGCGTCGGGCATGGCCGCCGTCGCCGCATTCCTGGCGCTCTTCGTGCTCAAGCCGATGCGCCGCGCTTACACGCTCCAGCATTCGGAGGCGTCGCTGGACACGCCTTACGGTTCCTCGACGCGCATCAGCGACTCGGCGCGCATTTCGGCTGAAGGAGGCTGATCGGCAGCACATGTTTTGAGGTTGTCAGGATGCCCGTTTGCCAGCGCGCGACGGGCATCCGCCGTTTCGGAAGCCCTTGAGTTCTACCGCTCTCGCACGTCATTCCTGGCGCACTCTGTAGCAGCGGGCGTGACACAGTGCCCTCATCCTGCCGCCAGCGGTCCAATTCTCGCGCCGCTCGCCCGACGCTGCACCAATCTGGCACGAACCGTGCGCGCCACGCAGTCGCCGATACGCACGCCGCCGCTCCAGCACCGCTTCGTCGCCGCAATCCGTCGAATCCGCGGGCGTACGTGTCGCCCTTCCGACACTGGCCGACCGCAGAGGCGAATCCGATGGACCGCGAAGAGCTACTCGAAGACTGGCGCACGCTCGCGCTCGATATCGAGCATCAGGTGGAAAACGCAGTCATCGGGCAGCCCGAGACCATCCGGCTGATCAACGTCGCGCTATTCGCGCGCGGCCACGTGCTGCTCGAAGGCGGTGTCGGCGTCGGCAAGACGACGATCCTGCGCGCGTTCGCACGGGCGATCGGCGGCGATTTCGAGCGCGTCGAAGGGACGATCGACCTGATGCCGGGCGATCTCGTCTATCACACGTACGTCGATGCCGAGGGCAAGCCGCGCATCGAGCCCGGACCGCTCATCAAGCACGGCGAACGGCTCGCCACCTTCTTCTTCAACGAGATCAACCGTGCGCGCCCGCAGGTGCAATCGCTGCTGTTGCGCGCGATGGCCGAGCGCTCGGTGTTCGCATTCGATCGCGAATACCGCTTTCCTTATATGACCGTGTTCGCCGACCGCAACAAGGTCGAGAAGGAAGAAACCTTCGAACTCGCGGCGGCGGCGCGCGACCGATTCATGTTCGAACTGAATATGTCGACGCCCGAGGACGCGGCCGCACGGCGCGCGCTCGTCTTCGATCCCGACTTCCACGACACGGAAGCGCTGCTCGCTCGCGTCACGACCGACGTGCTGCCGTGGCAACGACTGAACGCGATCGGCGCGAGCATTCAACGGACGATCCACGCGAGCGAGGCGATCGAACGTTACGCGCTCGACATCTGGCGCGCGACCGAAAACCCGTTGCAGTTCGATATCACGCTCGACGACGTGGACATGCAGCGCCTGATTCTCGCCGGCGCGAGCCCGCGCGGCATGAGCGCGCTGCTGCGGGCGGCGCGCGTGGTCGCGTGGCTCGACGGGCGCACGTATCTGATGCCAGAAGACATCCACCGCGTGCTGCTACCGACGCTCGGGCATCGCGTGTACTTCACGCCCATCTACGAGTTGCGCCGCCAGGAACTCTCGGATGCGCTGATGACGCAGATCGTTTCGAGGATCGCGGCGCCGTGAACACGCTTGCGGAGTTCCAGTACCGGCTTCCCGTGCGGGTGTCGGGCGCGCGGCCCGGCGGGCATCGCGGGTCGAGCGTCGGCATCGGCCAGGAGTTCGCCGCGCACACGCGGCTGTTCGATCATCCCGATCCACGCCGGATCGATGTGCGCGCAAGCATTCGCAGCGTGCAGCGCGAATGGCTCGTGCGCGTACACCGGCAGCGCGTGGCCGTGCCCGTGCATGCCGTCGTCGATGTGTCCGCGTCGATGCGCTTCGGCGCCGCGAGCACGAAGCTCGAAGTGGCCGCCGCGTTTGTCGAAGCGCTCGGGCATAGCGCGTTTCGCATCGGCGACCCGGTCGGCATGCTCGCATTCGACGACGACGCGCGCGAGGATCTTTTCGTGCCCACGCGGCACGCGCGTGGCATGGGTCCGTTGATGGCGGAGTTGTTGCGCGATTGCGTACCGCGGCAAACGCGCGCGCAGTCGCGCGAGCGCGGCTTGCGCGATATCGCGACGCGTCTTGCCGGCCGTGCGTGTCTTGTCTTTCTGGTGTCCGATTTTCATTGGCCACTGGCTGCGCTGCCCGGACTGCTCGACACGCTGACTCACGCTTGGGTCGTGCCCGTCGTGCTGTGGGACCGCGCGGAAATCGAGCCGCCGTCGCACAACGGCTGGATGTCGCTCGTCGATATTGAATCGGGCGAAATGCGCTCGATGTGGATGCGCGATTCCGTCCGCGAGCGCTGGCGCAGCGCCGTCACGGAACGTCGCGCGCAGATCAATGCGCTGTTCGCGCGTCACGGCATCCGCCCGTTCTTCAATCAAGGCACGTTCGAGCCCGAAGCGCTCAGCCGCTACTTTCTCGAGATGACGGCATGACGCGCCTCGGCACCTGTGCGACGGCTCTCGCATGCGTCTTGATGATCGCAAGCACTGGCGTTCGCGCAGAACCCGCGACCGTGCAGCAGCCGCGCGCCTTCGGCCACGTGCTCGGCGACATCGTGACGCAACAGGTGCTGCTCGGCCCGGACGATCGCGCCAACGAGCTATCGGCGATGCCGTCGACGGGCCGCGTCAACGCGTGGCTCGAACGCCGGCCACCGTCGATCAGCACGGATGCCGACGGCCGCCGCTGGCTCGTGCTCGACTACCAGGTGATGAACTCGCCGCGCGCGCCCGCCGTGACCTCGACGCCGCCGCTGCAATTGCGGCTCGCATCGGGCAAGACGCTCGATGTCGCGGCAAGCCCGCTGTCGATCGGTCCGCTCGCGCCGTTGGGTCTCGCCGACGCCGGACGCCTCACGGGACTTCAGCCCGACCGGCTGCTCGCGCCCGAATCGACGGCGCCGCTGCGGCGCGCGTTGACCGTGTGGATCGCGCTAGCCGTCGCGGTGATGATCGCGTGGCTCGGCTGGTGGCTATGGCGCAACCAGCGCGACGCGCGGCAGCTTCCGTTTGCGAAGGCATGGTCGCGCTTCGGCCGGCAGGACGACGCCGCACTCGAAGCGAATCCCGATGCGTGGCGCGGTCTGCATCGCGCGCTCGACGAAGCGGCGGGACGCGTCGTGCTGGCCGGCTCGGTACCGGACCTGACGGCGAAAGCGCCACATCTGCGTGAGCTTCAGCCGCAGCTCGAACAGTTCTTCCAGCGTTCGTCAAACCGGTTCTTCAGTCAGTTGCCGGTAGCGACGCCATTTTCATTGCGCGAGTTGTATCGCGCGCTGTATCGCGCGGAAAAGCGCCATCACCGATGAGCACGCCGCCCGATTTCCTCTATCCGTGGGCGCTCGTTTTTCTGCCGCTCGCCGCTTTGCCGCTGCTGCGCCGAAGCATCGATACGCTGCCGTATTCGTGGGTCGCGTGGCTGCCGCGCGATCGCGCGGGCCGCGTCGTCGCGTTCATCTGGCGCGCCGCCGCGATGGTCGCGCTCGCGGCGGTGATCGTCGGGCTTGCGGGGCCGGGCTGGTCAGGCGAGCAGACGCGCATCACGGGAACGGGCGCGGAGATCCTGATTCTGATGGACGGCAGCGGCAGCATGAACCAGCCGATCAGCAGCGGATCGATGAATGTCGCCGACGCGCCCACGGCAGGCGAAACCAAAAACCAGATGGCGCGCGATGCGATCACCGCGTTCGTCGCGCAACGCGTGAACGATCGCTTCGCGTTCATGCTGTTCGGCACGCATCCGATGCTGGCCGTCCCCTTCACGCGCGACCGCACGGTGATCGACGCTGCGATTGCCGCAACGGGCATCGGGCGCGGCACGCCGGATACCTTGCTCGACCGCGGCATCCAGTATGCCGTCGAACTGTTCGATGGCCGCGCGCGCATGAGCAGCCGCGCGATCGTGCTGGTCTCGGACGGCGGCGCGCGGCTCGACGACGTGGCGCGCGAGCAGATACGCGCCGGGCTGTCGCGCAACGGCGTCGCGTTTTACTTCGTCTATCTGCGCAGCGGCATTTACAGCCCCGACCTGCACGTGCGTCCCGCCGACACCGACCATTCGCCCGAAGCCGAACTTCACCGCTTCTTCCTGTCACTGCCGACGCCCTATCGCCTCTATCAGGCCGACAGTCCGCAACAGGTTGCGCGCGCGATGAGCGATATCGCGCGCAATGAAAACGCGCCCGTGTCGTTCGTCGAGCGGCTGCCGAGACAGGATCGCAGCACCTGGTGTTACGCGACGGCGCTTGTCTGCTGCGCGCTGCTGATCGGCGTGTGGTTCATGCAAAAGCGGAGCCTGCGATGAAGCGGCTGCCCATCCATCTGATGTTCGGCGTGGCGACGCTGTGCTGTGTCGGCGTCGCCGGTTACTACGCGGCGCGTCTTCAGCACGTCGTGCAAGCGAACGCCGAGATCGCCGCGATCGACACGCAAAAGCGCGAGCAATGGAGCAAGTCCGCGATGGACAGCAACGCGCCCGCCGTGCGGCTCGCGCAAGCCGTCGCGCTCGCGCGCGCCGGGCAGCATGCAGAGGCGGGCAAGCTCTACTACGACCTGTCGCGGCTCGCGCCTTCGAGTGAAACGGGCCGCCTCGCGCTCTACGATCTCGCCAACATGTATCTGCGCGAAGCTGCGGGCGACAGCGCGCAAGGCCCCGTGCGCTCGCCGCCGATGCTCGAAACCGCGAAGGCGCGGTATCGCGAACTGCTGCGCCTCGAACCCGGCAACTGGGATGCACGCTACAACCTCGAGCGCGCGCTGCGCCTCGCGCCCGAAGCGCAGGACACCGCCGATGACGTCAATGATGTGAAGGAGCAGCACAACATCAACGTGCGCGGCGCAGCGCCGGAGGAACTGCCGTGAAGCGCGACGCGCGGCCATGGATGCGCTACGTGCGCGGACGCTGGTGGCAGCTTCCGCTTGCGTCGTTGCTGCTTGCGGCGGCCGTCCTGATGCCGCCCGTCGAATTCAAGCGCCCGGTGTTCCGCTATGTCGTCACGTTCGATATCACGCAGAGCATGGACGTCGAGGACGTTGCAATCGGCGGCAAGCCCGTGAGCCGGATCGACCTCGCGAAAGCGGCGATGGGCGACCTATTGCAGCACTTCCCGTGCGGCTCGGAAATCGGCTGGAGCGTGTTCACGAATCAGCGCTCGCTGCTGCTGGTCGCGCCCGTCGAAGTCTGCAGCAACTACGATGCGCTGCTCTCGTCGCTCGATCAGATCGGTGGAAACATGCGCTGGGTCAACAGCAGCGTGATCGCGCAAGGCGGAATCTATTCGGCCGTCCGCGCCGCCACCGATCTTGGCCATAACACCGATGTCGTATTCATCACCGACGGCCAGGAAGCGCCACCCGTCGCGCCGAACGAAACGACGGTGCGCGACATTCCGCAAGGGCTCGTGCATGGCTGGCTGATCGGTGTCGGCGGCGACCAGCCCGCGCCGATTCCGAAGACCAATGCCGACGGCGTGCGCACCGGTTTCTGGCAAGCGGATGAAGTGAGGCAGGTGCGGCCCGAGCCCGGCGCGCCCGCGGTCGCAGAGAGCCACGAAGAACTGTCGCAACTCCGGGAAACGTATCTGGAAGCCCTGGCCGGCCATCTCGGCTTCGGTTACAGGCGGCTCGTCGGCCCGACTTCGCTGCGCGCGCCGTTGATGGACGCGCGTTACGCGCACCCGATACCCGTTGCGACCGATATCCGCTGGGCGCCCGCGCTGCTTGCACTGATTCTGCTCGTGTGGCGCTTTCTTCCGGCAAGAAGGCTTGCGCAAGCGGACAAGCCCGCAAAAGCGTCAATCGCCACGACTCGCGCGCGCAGTGATCCTGTTACTGCTGGCGCGTTGCGATGACTTCATCGCGCCGCTCGTAAGGCTGTCCGGCACGCGCTTAAAGAAACACCCCAGGCACGCCGACTGCTCCTTCGTCATCATTTCGTAAGGACAACCGGCCATGCACTCGACTCGTGTCTCATCCTTCTCTCGCCGCCTGCTTTCATCGACGGGCGTATTCTGCGCCGCGATGTCGCTGTCCGCATTCGCCGATGCGCAGATTACCGCGCCAGGCGGCGCGGGCTCGCAGGAAAACCGCACCGCGCCGATGGGGACGAAGTCCGATCCGCCGCCTGCGCACATGCTCGAATCGAACACGCCGCAAGCCGCCGAAGCGAAGCCGGGGCAAAGCGGCAAGGCGAAAGGCAAGTCTGCGCACAAGCCTGAAGGCGCAGGTGGCTTCGATAACGGCCTTTATGGCACGGGCGCGGGCAGCAACAAATAGCCGTCAAGCCGCCCTCACGGTTCTCCGACGCGATTCATGTTCGTTTGAATCACGTCCTCTTTATTCACGTTCTTTTCTTCGGACCATTTCAGCAGTGAATCGAGCGCGGGACACAATGCCTGTCCCCACTCGGTCATCCGGTATTCGACCTTGGGCGGCACCTGCGGATATTGCTTCCGCTCGACGATGCCGTCCGCTTCCAGTTGCCGCAACTGTTGAGCGAGCATCTTTTGCGAAATGCCGGGAATCAGCTTCTCGAGGTCCGAGAAGCGCTGCACCTGGCCGCCAAAGAGATGAAAAAGAATCACCAGTTTCCAGCGTCCTTCGAGCAAACGAAAAACGGCTTCAACATCGGCGGCGGCCGTTGCGGCCGTATAAACCTTCCTCATAGGTAAGTCACTTACTTTTTCGTGCGTTCTTGTGGAACAGGTTGTTGATAGCGAGAATGAATGTATCGCAATTCACGACTTCATATCGGATATGGCATTGAACGCATTGAACCTCGCAGGCATGCGCACGCTCGTCACGGCAGGCACGAAGGGCATCGGCAAAGCGGTCGTCGAGCGCTTCGTCGAACTGGGCGCGACGGTGTTGACGACTGCGCGCACGCACACGCAGGATATCGACGCACAACACTTCGTGGCTGCTGATCTGAGCACCGAACAGGGTTCCGCGAACGTCGCGCGCGCGGTTCAGGAAAGGCTTGGCGGTATCGATGCAATCGTACACGTGCTCGGTGGTTCATCCGCGCCCGCCGGCGGCTTTGCTGCGCTCGGCGACGACGAATGGCAAAAGGAACTCGACCTCAATCTCTTTCCGGCAGTGCGACTCGATCGCGCGCTTTTGCCGGCCATGATTGCGCAGGGAAAAGGCGTCGTGATTCATGTGACGTCGATTCAGAACCGTCTGCCGTTGCCCGAATCGACGACAGCTTATGCGGCCGCGAAGGCTGCGTTATCGGCGTATAGCAAATCGCTGTCGAAGGAAGTGACGCCCAAAGGTATCCGGGTCGTGCGCGTATCGCCCGGCTGGGTCGAAACGGAAGCCGCCGTCGCATTGGCGGAACGTCTCGCTGCTGAAGCGGGCACTGACTACGAAGGCGGCAAGGCGATCATCATGAAGTCGCTCGGCGGGATTCCACTCGGTCGTCCGGCGAAGCCTGCGGAAGTCGCGGATCTGATCGCGTTTCTGGCTTCGCCGCTCGCATCGGCGATCAGCGGAACGGAGTATGTGATCGATGGAGGAACGGTGCCTACGGTGTAGGCGCGACGCAGATTTCGATAGAAGTGCTCGCGCGCCAGCCCGCCACAGTTTTCACTTCACGATCAGCATGCTCGGGAGCGCTAGTACGGCCGGTCCCAAACACTTGAGCATCAGATTGCTGCCTCCGCGCCGTAAACCAGGACGTGTGCGCAACACCTGCGTCGCGACCCGGCCGGCTTCCTGACTACCACCTCGGCGCGATATCGGCCAGTTGCGCGACGCCGCGACCAAACGAGAAATTCTCGTTTGGCACGGGCACGAGCGCGATGAAGACATCGTCGGGCGACACGCCGACGTCCCGCTCCAGCAGACGCGTGATCGTCGCCATCAACGCTGCCTTGTCCGACGCAGGTCGATGCGCACCTACCATGACCGTCACGATCATCGCGTTCTTGCTTCGCTCCATCTCCATGAACGTGGGATCGATGAACAGTTCATCGTCGCCGTGTTCGCTGATCATGATGAACCGGTCTCCCTTGGGAATGCCCAGCGCTTCAACCAGCGACATGTTGAGTGCGTTACCCATCGCGATCTTCTGTTCGCGAGTGAAGCGTCCTTTGGGAATGTGTGCATGAAATACCGGCATGTGTGTTCTCCATTTGCCTCAAGTGATTGGCGTGAAAGTCTGCCCGTTAAATTTCTTTGCGCCCGGCCGCTCCACCATCGGCGAGATGCAGCGTGAACCAGTCCACCGCCGCTCCGCTCGCGAGATCAAATGCCGCGTCGTACGGATCGAAGTGATGACCCGGCACCAACACGAGCCGCTTGGGTTCGAGCGCGCGTTCGTAGGCTTCGAGTTCGAGATCGGTCATCGTCACGCGATCGTCGTTCGCGATGACCATCAGAAGCGGCGTCGGAGAGATACGGCTTACCCATACGCCTGGCTCATACATGCTCGCGGCAAACGACGAGCGCAGCGTGACACGGTTTTCCCACGCTGCACCCGCCAGCGGCTGCGAATAGAATGCAATCGCTTCAGGCGATCGATAAGCGGCAGGCACGCTCGCGTCGGCGCTGACAACGGCCTGAACGCGCGGCTCGTGGCCACGATGCTGCTCACGCAAATCCTCAGTCACCGTGGCAGTCCAGCCGGGCATCGCATCGGGCGCGACGCGACGTCGAACCTGCTCGAAGCCGCTGATGGTCGGAACCTGCGAAACGACGCATTTGACGCGACGGTCCGTCGCGGCGAGCACCAGTGCGTGTCCGCCGCTAAAACTGCTGCCCCAGATTCCGATGCGCGCGGGGTCCACTTCGGGCCTGCTCTCGAGCCACGTGATAGCTCGGCGCCAATCGGCGATCTGCGCCCACGGGTCGATATCCTGGCGCGGCGTGCCGTCGCTCGAACCAAAGTTTCGATGATCATGGACGAGGACAACGAAGCCGGCTTCCGCGAACGCAGTCGCGAAACGTTCAAGGCCGTGTTCCTTAACGGCGGCAAATCCGTGACACATCGATATCGCGGCGCGCCGCTCCGTCGCGGCGGGCACAAACAGCCAGCCGCGCAACGTGATGCCCCCTTCTCCGGCGAACTCTATTTCAGTCCTGCTGATCATGCCGCACTCCGTCTTTACAATACGTTGATATGCGCATATTATGATCCACACCAGTGTTTGACAAGCAACTTTGTCGAGGAGACGAGCATGACAGCAGTATCCGATCTGACGAATGATCCGGATCAGCCGCCGTACGACGCGCTGATCTTCATTCATGGCTTCCTCGACAATCACACGGTCTGGAACGATCTGATCGCGGCGCTTGCGCCCTCTTCGGTGCCCGTGATCGCGCGCGATCTTCGCGGCGCAGGTGATCGTCGCAATGAAGACGACGCATGCACACTGGCGCAAGCGGTCGCCGATATCGTGCAAGTGTTCGACGACATGCGTTTGTCGCGCGTAGCGCTGGTCGGACACAGCATGGGTGCGCAGATCGCGGAACTCGTCGCCAGTGAACGTGCCGCGCAGGTCGCGTCGTTGACGCTGATCACGCCCACGCCTTTGCGTGGAAACACATTGCCGGACGAAGTACGCGATCTGCTGCGAGAAAGCGGTGACGATCCCGCCGTCCAGCGTCAGATTCGCGTTTCCTTCTCGACCCATCTGAACAGCGATCAACTCGATTCACTGACCGCGCCCCACGTATTGATGAACAAGGCCACCGTTCGCCAGTATTACGATGCGTTCACGCTCGGCGACTCGCGTGGCAATGAACCGTGCGCGTATCGTGGCCCGACCATGGTGATCGGCGCCCAGGACGACCCTGTGATCACGATCGAGCAGATCGCTGCCGAATGCCGTGAGCGCTTCCCGGCAGCGAGTTTTCGCATCGTCGCTCACTCCGGTCACTGGCCGCATCTGGAGCAGCCGGCGCAGACGGCACAACTTCTCGCGCGACACCTTGGATGGGCAACGCTCAAACCAGCTTCGTCCGCGCAAGCGTCACCGCACGACTACGTCGGTGCCTCGCACGAAAGCCGCTGAGCCTCGCGTATATTCCCAAGTTCGACGAAACCTGAGCGAATACGACATGGCAATCCAAAAGGAACTGCTGGAAGATATCGATGGGCGTTGCAATTGTCTTGCGGCGCGCAAGGCGTCCCGGTATCTGACAGCGGCATATGACCAGGCTCTCGCGCCCGCGGACCTGCGCGCTACGCAGTTCTCGATTCTCTACAAGCTCGCCAAAGATGGACCGCTCACGATTGGCGATCTGGCCGCCGCCATGGCGATGGATCGCACGACGCTTTCTACGAACCTGAAACCGCTGGAACGGGACGGGCTCATCGAAATGGTCCCCGGACAGGATCGCCGGGTGAGGATGGTCGTGATTACAGACGCAGGCGTTGCGCGCTATCGCACGGCGCTTCCGATGTGGCAGGCGGTTCAGCAGGAATTCGAAGGAAACTACGGCGAAAAGCGTGCAGTCGCGTTGCGCAACGCTTTGCGCAACGTGTTGAATAGCGGATTCAGCCCCTGGGCTGACGGCGACGGCGCGACCGCTAAAGACTAGGCACGCGCCGATCGGGCAGGAGTTGGCGGTGCATCCCTCATGGATACGTCGCCGGATAATGTGCATATGCACAACGTTGTACACATCATCCGAAATGGAAACAGGAGACACGTATGAAACACCCCCATATCGTCGAGGCATGCCGGAAAGCGTTCAGCGGATTCGAGCTCAACGACAAGACCGACCTCGTTGCCTTACTTGACGACGATGTCGTCTTCGAGTTCTCGGACTCACTGCCTTATGGCGGAACCTACGAGGGAAAGCAGGAGTTTCTAGCCTTCTGGAAGCACGTTTATGACAAGTGGGAGACTTTCACTTACGACGCCAGAGCGGTCCTTGAAGCAGACGATTACGTCATCGTCCCTGTCCTGACGCGGGCAAAAGCGCTCAACGGTTATCTGATGGAAAACGAACATCTGTTTCTGTTCAAGGTCCGGGACGGCCGGATCGTTCACGGACGCCTCTACGCCGACACCGCGCGAGGACGCGACATTCTGGAAGACAAGCCGCCGAAGCGCTATCCGAAACTGATCCTTAATTAAGCCCATGCCGTGACCTGGACGGCTCGCGCGTTGATTAATCGAAGTGGCGCGGCGGCCCGGAGGTGCTGTCCGGGCCAGCCGCACGCGCGACACATGGGACGCGCCGCCCTCTAGCGCACCCAGCCACGCTCGATCAACGGCACATCCCAGCCGGGCTCAGTGCCGAGCCAGTCCACCAGAAACTCGACCAGTGCCTTCACCTTGAGCGCCTGGCGTTGCGTGGCTGGGTACACGGCCGCGAAGTTCAAAGGCGAGAGCGCAAAGTCCGCCAGAACGGGCACGAGCGAGCCGTCGAGCAACGGCGCGCTCGCCACCAGCGTGGGCAAACACACGACACCGCCGCCCGTCAGCGCATAGTCGCGCAGCAGATGCACAGAGTTCGAGCGGATCATGCCGGGCAGTTCCATTTCGAAGACCTCGTCGCCGCGCGTCATCGTCCAGTGATTGCGCGATGGATAGCCCGAATAGAGCGCCGTCGTGTGCTGCAGCAATTCGCGAGGATGCTGCGGCGTGCCGTGCGCTTCGAGGTACGACGGTGCAGCGCAAAAGAGCCGCCTCACGGTAAAGAGCCGCCGCTCGATCAACGACTCCGAGATAGCGGGGAAGACCTGGAACGCGACATCGAAGCCCTCTTCGATGGGATCGACTACGCGGTCGTTCACGATGATGTCGAGCTGGATGCCGGGATAGCGCCGGTTGAATTCCCCCAACACCGCGCCGAAATGACCCAACGCGAAACCCGGCAGCATCTGGATACGCAGCCGCCCTGTGGGCGTGGCGCGCAATTCGCGCATCTGATCGGTCAGGTCGTTGACGCGCCCCACCACCTCAGCACATTCACGATAGAAAGCCTCGCCGACTTCGGAGAGGCGCACGTGCCGCGTGCTGCGGTGAAACAATGGGGCGTTGACGAAGCGCTCCAGTTGCTGGATGCGGTTCGTCACGACCGAACTGGTTACGCCGAGTTGCCGGGATGCCTCGGCGAAGCTGCTCGTTTCCGCGACCCGCACGAAAGCCTCGATACTCAGAAAACGATCCATGCCGCTTCCCTGTCATCGTGTACAGCACGTCAGTGTATACGCGCTGACGCCGGTGACAGTGGCATGCGTGAACATCGGCTTGAGCACACATGAAAGCGAGCACGGCGCGCTACTTCTTCTCGAAGCAACACGCCGTGCGCATAAGCCCAAGTATCGGTGGCTTTACTCGAATTGCTCGGCCACAGGAAATTCGCCCGTCGACGCATTGCGTCGGCGCAATATGGCAGGTGCGGTCTCCTTGAGCAGCAGGCTCACGCCGATGCCAAGCAGCACTGCGCAGATTGGCAGCCAAAGAATATTCTGAATGCCAAAGTGAGTCGCGACGAAACCAGCAAGCGCAGGCGCCACCCCGCCGCCGAAGATCTCGCCCGCGCCGACCACGATCCCGATTGCCGTCGAGACCATACCGACGGGTGCCGCTTCCGTCGCGACCGGTCCGGAGAGCAGCGAAACAAGGCCAAGAGTGAAAAATGCCGACACGAACAGCACAGCGAACAAGGCCACCGGCTGCGGGCCGAGCCCGCGAAACACGTACAGCATGACCGCCGTCCCCGCGAAACCGACCACGCTCGCAAGACGCCGCCCGACGAGATCAGAAAGCCCCGGCAAGCCGAACTGGCCGACGAATCCACCAAAGCCGATAGCCGAGACCACGATACCCATGCGCTGCGTGTCGAGCGCCAGGTACTCGGTGAGATAGAGAGGCAACATCGCCCCCAGCACGAAGACGCCCGTCATCGCACAGAACAGCGCGACCATCGCGACACGGATATTCCCGCTCTTCAGCACGTCGCGCCAGTTGCCGCGCCGGGCTTGTGCCGTCGCCTGCGCAGGCGACTCGGAGGGCACCGATGCAGGCGCGGTATTCGGCTCGCGAATCACGCGGAACATCAGCAGGCCGAGGATCAACCCGGGAACGGAGACCAAAGCGAACACCCACCGCCACGACATCACGTTGAGCAGCTGGGTCGCAATGATGGGCGAAAGAGCCAGTCCGAACAGCGCGAATCCACTTTGCTGGAGGCCAAGATTGAAGCCGCGGCGTTTCGGATGCGAGGCGTCGGCAGTCGCGGCGAAACTCGTCGGGCAGAACGAGCCTTCGGCGACGCCCATCAGGGCCCGCACCGCCATCAGACTCGCGAGTCCGCCCGCAACACCCGAAAATCCCGACAATAGCGAGAACGCAACAATAGCGGGAATCAGGACCTTACGGCGTCCAAACTTGTCGGAGATGCCGCCCATCAACGCAGCGAAGACACCCCATGAAAGACCGAGGATGCCGATACAGTTGCCGACGTCCTGGGCCGTCAGATGCAGGTCCTTCATGATGGACGGAAAAAGCGGCGCGATCAGCCACCGGTCCAGGCCCACCAGCCCGAATCCGAGCGCGAGCAGCGTCACCGCTTTCCATTCGTAGGACACGTCCCACTGGTTCGATCTCATCCTTGTCTCCTATGACAAATTCGACGGCGACCGCACGCAGTGCAAGCAGCCCGCGGCGTACACAGCGCCGACGGAGGAAGAATGATCCAGGTGCAACATGGAAAGAATGCGAGGACGACCGAATACGTCATTCGCGAAATGCAAACAATGGCCGCGATATGCCCCGCGAGGCATACCGGACAAGGATCTGCGCTGAAAACGAAGGCGGTCGCGTCGAACTTCTGGCGCACCCCAGGGCTACCCCGGGTAGACGCGTGCGCGGCCGGGCGGCGGCGTGAGATCGCAGGTCAGCAAAAATCCACTCGACCCGATTACCCGTGCTGCTTCGCCTTTGCAGCAGCGTTAAGTCCGCCAGCAATGAATCCGCGTGCGTGTGTCGCAAGGTCCATGCTGTCGTCCCACAAATTTCTCCAGATGGCCAGCGCATTGGACAACTGCTCATTCACAACGGCGGATGAAAAACTCTCGAATGTGATCACCCCTTTGTAGTCGATCATCGCCAGCGCGTGGAAGAACTGTGCAAAATCGATCGTGCCGGAGCCAAGGTATCCACGGTTGCTCTCGCCAATGTGGACGTAGCCGAGACGGTCTCCGCACTGGAGCACCGGCTGCATGAAATTGCACTCTTCGATGTTCATGTGGTAGGTGTCCAGATGCACCACCACGTTCGGCGCCCCGATCTCGTCCAGCAAGCCAAGCGCTTGCGACGCCGTGTTGAGCAGGTTGCTCTCGTAGCGATTGACCACTTCCAGACCGAGCGTGACATTCTTCTTCTGCGCAAGCTCTGCGATCCGCTTTAGCGATTCCACTGCGTTTCTGCGCCCCTTTGCGGTAGTGGGCGCTTGGTACTTGCCCATTGCACTGTACAAAATACCGCCAAAGTACGCACCGCCGAGTTCCGCGGTAATCCTGACACCCTCTTCCAGCAGCGCCATGCCTCGCGAAACCACCGCGGGGTCTTCGCTGGATATGTCCGCGTCGAAAGTCAAACCGCGAGAGCAGCCAAGCTCGAGGTTGTGCTCCTGTAGCAGGTCACGGGTCAGCGAGAGGTCCATGACCTTTGGACCGTGCAAGGAGAGTTCGATCAGGTCGAAGCCTGCCTTCTTCGTCTGGGTGATGACATTGCGCGTCGACTCCGGCGACAGATCCCCTGCCCATACCAACGCGTGGACGCCTTGTTTGTTCATTGCGCTGCGCCTCCCGTCGCGACGGCTACGCCCGTCGACGACCCATGTCCGCTTTCAGTTCACGCGCATCGCATCAGCAACGGGCTGCTTGCGTTCGAGCGCCATGCCGTCCTGACGGAAGAGGTGTACATGCCGCTTCGAAAAGCCCGGCTTGATCGGCTGCCCTTCCATCGCGGCGGATTCCCCCGAGCCCTTCACCTGGATCACCCGTTCGTCGGCAAGACGCACGTGCAGAAGCGTCTCGCTGCCCAGATGTTCGATGACCATCACCTCGCCGGATAACGCGCTGTCGGTGTCGCTATTCGCGGACTCGCTCAGATGCTCGGGTCGTACACCGAGCACGAGCTTCTGATCCGGCTCGATGGCGTCGCCATTGCACGGCACGTCGAGCGACGCGCCGCCGGGCAGCTCGATCGTGACGCCCGTCTCGTGCTTCTTCAGCACGCGGACATCAAGAAAATTCATCTTCGGAGAACCGATGAAGCCCGCCACGAAGCGGTTGCGCGGCGTGCGGTACAACTCGAGCGGCGAGCCGATCTGCTCGACTTCGCCGTGATTGAGCACGACGATCCGGTCGGCCATCGTCATCGCTTCCGTCTGGTCGTGCGTGACGTAGATCATCGTAGCGTTGAGCTGCTTGTGCAGCTTGATCAGTTCGAGGCGCATCTGCACGCGCAATGCGGCGTCGAGGTTCGACAGCGGCTCGTCGAAGAGAAACACCTTGGGCTCGCGCACGATCGACCTTCCGATCGCCACCCGTTGACGCTGGCCGCCCGACAGCGCGCGTGGCCGGCGCTCCAGCAGTTGTCCGATCTGCAGGATATCCGCCGCACGATGCACGCGCTCCTTGATCTGCGCTTCGGGCAGCTTGATCATGCGCAGCCCGAACGCGATGTTTTCGTACACGGACATATGCGGATACAGCGCATAAGACTGAAACACCATCGCCACGCCGCGCTCCGACGGCTCGAGCTCCGTCACGTCTTCGCCTTCGATCACGACGCGGCCCGAATCGATCCGCTCGAGCCCTGCGATGCTGCGCAGCAAGGTCGACTTGCCACATCCGGACGGGCCGACGAACACCAGAAATTCGTGTTCCTTCACATCGATGTCGACGCCCTTCAGCACGTCGGTGCCTCCAAACGCTTTGCGGATCTGCTGCAAATGTACGGCGCTCATGCGTGTCTCCTGTCCCATGCAAGGTCGTACAGCGCCATGCGCTGGTCTCATGCAAAGCAATGGCTGCGTCATGACGGATGCACAACCTCGCGCGGCGAATCTGCGGCGAACTCGAATCGCACATGCCGCGACGCACCATCCAGCATTTGACGATTTTCTTCTTGACAACAGGTGCGCGTCAAAATATACATTTGTAAAACGCAAATTACAAGTGAAACGACGAGGGCGCGCCGTACGTTTTGCACGCGTCGATGCACGTCGCCGCAATGACGATCAAGGCCGCGGCATTTGCCGATGGTTCAAGAACAATCAAGGAGACGAACGATGAATAAGCGCTTTCTGCAGCCCTCTGCCATAGCGTTGTCACTTGCCACGGCGTCGCTGCTCTGCGCTGCCAACGCGGATGCATGGACATTGAAGGAAGCCGCGCAGCCGTACTCGGGCACCACCATCAAGGCGATCTTTCTCGATCGCCCCGGCTACAAGGCCGCGCAGAAACTCATTCCGCAGTTCGAAAAGGAAACGGGCATCAACGTGAAGTGGGAAGTGATCCCGTACGAGAACACGCGCGAGAAGGAAGTGCTCAACTTCGTCGGCGGCGGCGATCAGGACGTGGTGCTCGTCGACGTCGTTTGGATTGGTGAATTCGCAAGCAACAAGTGGCTCGTGCCCATCAAGACCTTCACGGACAACCCGAAGCTCGCTGACCCGAAGCTGAACCTGCCAGGCTTCTTCCCAATTCTGCTCGACTCGTTCGGCTCATGGGACAAGGTCACGTACGGCTTGCCGTTCGATAACTACTCGGGCCTGATGTTCTACAACAAGTGCATGCTGAAGGAAGCGGGTTTCAACGAGCCGCCGAAGACCTGGGACGAACTGCTCAATACCTATGCGCCAAAGCTGACGCAGGCCAGTAAGAACCAGTTCGCGTTCGCGCTGCAGTCGCGGCGCGGCGAAACGCAGTCCGCGGACAGTTTCATGCGCGTGCTGTGGCCGAATGGCGGCTCGCTGCTCGACGCCAAGTTCAAGTCGAACCTGATGTCGCCGCAATCGCAGGCGGGCCTCGAATACCGGCAGAAACTGATGAAGTACATGCCACCCGGCATCGTCGACTTCGATCACGCCGAAGCCGTCAACGCGCTCGCGCAAGGCCAGGTCGCGATGATCACCGAGTGGTCGGCGTTCTATCCGACGCTCACCGATCCGAGCAAATCGAAGATCGGCAACTGCCTCGCGATCACCACGGAGCCGAAGGGTCCCGCAGGTCTGAAGCCCGCGCTCGGCGGCTTCTCGCTGGCCGTCAACGCAAAGTCGAATGCGAAGAAGCAGGCGGCGGCGTGGCTGTTCATCCAGTGGATCACCTCCGAAGAAATGGCCAAGCCGTATCTCGAAGCGGGTGGTGTGCCCGCGCGCACAGCCGTGTACCAGGACAAGGCCGTGCAGGACAAGTATCCGTTCGTGAAGCCGATGGTCGAGTCGTGGCAAGGCGGCGTACCTGACTATCGTCCGCGCTTCCCGGAATGGCCGGCCGTGTCGGAAGTGATCGGCGAATGGGGCACGAAGATCATGCTGGGCCAGGTGTCGGTGAAAGACGGCGCGCAGACCATCGGCTCGAAGACGGAAGAGATACTGAACAAGGCGGGCTATTACAGCGGCAAGAAGCCCTTGCTGAAGTAACGGCACCGCACCGAAGGGAGCATCGATGTTGAACAGCACTGCTCGACCCGGTAACGGCATGACACCGGCAAGGCCCCGCTCGCGGGTGCGCTTGCCGGGTTCGGCCGCGTTCTGGTTTCTGATTCCGGCGATCTTCACGCTGGCGGTAATCGGCATCTATCCGCTGCTGCTGGCGTTGTACAACTCGTTTCATCAGTACAAGCTCGCGGATCTGGCGTCGGGCACGCCGTTCGTCTGGTTCGACAACTACATCGCGACGCTGAGCGAGCCGTCGTTCTGGGGTGCGCTGGGACGCACGGCGCTGTTCCTGTGCGTGACCTTGCCGATCGAAGTCGCGCTCGGACTGTTCGCCGCGCTGATGCTCCATCGCACGACGCTGCCGTGGATGCGCACCATCGCGCGTGTCAGCCTGGTGATTCCGATGGCGACGACGTATGCCGTCGTCGGCCTGATCGGGCGGCTCATCTTCAACCGGCAGTTCGGCGTGGCGAACTACATCGGCGGTCTGGTCGGCGTGCCGCCGCAGGACTGGCTCGCCGATCCGACGCTCGCGTTCGTCTCGGTGATGATCATGGACATCTGGCAATGGACGCCGTTCTGCGCGCTCATTCTGCTGGCAGGCCTGACGATGGTGCCCAAGGAAGCGGAAGAAGCCGCGCGCCTCGAAACGCCCAGGTGGAGCAAGATTCTGTGGCATCTGCAACGGCCCTATCTGCTGCCCGGCCTCACGGCAATCCTGATCCTGCGTTCCGCCGACATGCTGAAGATGTTCGACGCCGTCTTCACCATGACGCGCGGCGGGCCAGGCACCGCGACGGAGTTCATCAGCGTGTATATCCAGCGCGTCGGTTTCCGCCTGTTCGATCAGGGCATGGCATCCGCGCAGGCGATCCTGCTGCTGATCCTGACCATCGTGCTGTCGCGGCTCTATATCCGCTTCGTCTATCGGGAGGCCGCGTGAACGCACCTTCGACGCAACGCGCGAGCGGCGACGCCGCGCTGCCCGGCAACCCCGGCCTGACGGCACGCGCACGCCGTGCGCGCAGCGCGCGGCGCAACGCGACCGCGTGGCATTTTCTGGGGCTGCTGGTCGTGTTCCTGTCGTCCGTGTTTCCGTTCTACTGGATGGTGACGACGAGCCTGAAGAGCCAGGCGGAGGCGCTCGCCTATCCGCCCGTATGGCTCTTCAAGCCGACCTTCGTGCATTACGTGGAAGCGCTGTTCACGCATGAAGTGGGCGGCAGCCTGATCAACTCGCTGATCATCGCCAGCAGCACGACGGTGCTGTCGATCCTGCTCGGCACGCCCGCCGCGTATGCGCTCGCGCGCTATGAATTCCGCGGCAAGGAAGACCTGTGGTTCTGGTTCATCTCGAACCGCATGGTGAGCCCCGTCGTGCTCGCCGTGCCCTTCTTCCTGATCGCGACGAAGCTCGATATCGTCGATACACACATCGTGCTGATCCTGCTGTACATCACGTTCTCACTGCCGATCGTGATCTGGATCTGCACTGACCAGTTTCGCAACATCCCCGTCGAACTCGACGAAGCCGCGCGGCTGGACGGCGCTTCGCCGTGGCGTATCTTCTGGCGCATCAATCTGCCGCTGGCGATGCCGGGCATCGTCGTGTCGGCGATCTTCGCTTTCATCTTCTCCTGGAACGACCTGCTCTACGCACTGGTGCTGACGCGCACCGACGCGATCACGTCGCCCGTCGCGGCCACTAGCTACATGAGCGGCTACGAGTTGCCGTGGGGCGAAATCATGGCGACGGGCACGCTGATCGTGCTGCCGATGGTCGTGTTCGCGCTGCTCGTTTCGGGCCGGCTCGTGCAAGGGCTGACGATGGGCGCAGTGAAGTGACGCTCTGGTATAACCGCGTGTTGCTTTTCACTCGAACACAAAACGATACATGACCAAGACCGCCCCACTCGTCACGATGCCGGAAGCCGATGTTGCCATCGACGCCGAAGAGGAATTGCAGGCGCGCGTCGCGTGGCATTACTACATCGGCAATATGACGCAGCAGGAAATCGCGCATCTGATCGGCAGCAACCGCGTGCGCGTAAACCGGCTGCTCGCGGCGGGCCGCGAATCGGGCCTAGTGCAGATCACGATCAACAGCCGGATCGCACCGTGCATCGCGCTGGAGCAACAGCTCGTCGAGCGCTTCGAACTCGACGACGCGGTGGTCGTGCCGACGGGCATCAGCCCCGAGGCGAACATGGCCGCGCTCGGCATCGGCGCGGCGGGTTGCCTCGTCAAGCGCATCACGGAAGGCGCGACGGTCGGCATCGGCTGGGGCCGCACGATACGCGCGGTGCTGCGTGCCATGCCGCAGCGCGCGTATGGCGCCGTCAACGCCGTGTCGCTGCAAGGCGGCCTGTCGCATTGCCCGAGCATCAACACGTTCGACATCGTCTCGGACTTCGCGAATCTCTGCCATGCCGACGCTTATCTGTTCGCGGCGCCGATCTATGTTGGCAGTCAGAAAACGCGCGATCTTATCCTTCAGGAAGAAACCGTGCGCGGCACGTACGAACTCGCGCGCAATGCCGATCTCGCGCTGCTGACCTGCGGCGACCTGACGGAATCGCTCGTCGTCACGTATGGAATCTCGAAGCCCGACGATCTGCGCACCTTGCGCAAGGCGGGCGCGATCGGCGACATGCTCGGCCATTTCATGGATGCAAACGGCGACCCCATCGATCATCCGCTGAACCGCCGCACGGTCGCGATCTCGCTCGACGATCTGCGCAAGATCGAGGACGTGGTGCTGGTATCGGGTGGCACGAAGAAGTTTCATGTGACGCGCGCCGCGTTGCGAGGCCGCTATGCGTCGGTGCTCGTGACGGACGAAGATACGGCGCGTCGTCTGTGCGACGAACCTTGAATACTTAGGGACCGCAATGTCCACGCACGACGACCCTCGGCAGTTCGACGGCAAGACGGTGCTCATCACGGGCGCGGGCAAAGGCATCGGCCGCGCGACGGCGCAACTGCTGGCGCAGCGGGGCGCGCGCGTGATCGCGCTGAGCCGCTCGGCCGCCGATCTGCGAACGCTCGAAGATGAGATCGGCTGCACGACGCTATGCGCCGATCTCGGCAATGCAAGCGCGGCACGCAGCGCGGCGGAAGCGGCGCAGCCCGTCGATCTGCTCGTCAATTGCGCGGGCATCGTCGAACTGCAACCGTTTCTCGACACGAGCGTCGACGCCTTCGACACCATCATGGCCGTCAACGTGCGCGCCGCGATGATCGTCGCGCAGCAATGCGCGCGCAGCATGATCGGGCGCGGCGTGGGCGGCTCGATCGTCAATGTGTCGAGCCTGTCGGCGACCGTCGGCTTGCCGCTGCATGCGGCCTATTGCGCATCGAAAGCCGCGCTCGACGGCCTTACGCGCGTGATGGCCGTCGAACTGGGTCCGCACGGCATCCGTGTGAACACAGTCAACCCGGTCGTCACGATGACGCCGATGGCCGAGAAGGCATGGAGCGACCCGGAGAAGTCCGCGCCGATGCTCGCGCGCATTCCGCTGAAGCGCTTCGTGCAGCCGCTCGAAGTGGCGCGCACGATCGCTTATCTGCTCAGTGACGAGTCGGCCATGGTGAGCGGCGTGAGCCTCGCCGTGGACGGCGGCTTCCAGGCTGGCTGAACACGCGTGGCACGTGCCGAACGACGGGCTCCGTAAATCAATCTCTCTCTTGCGAAAGGAACGACGATGGACGCATTGGTACTCGAAGGCGCACAACGCATCAGCCTGCGGCCGTTCAGCTTGCCGCAGACAGTTGGGCCGCGCGACGTGCGCATCCGCATCCATACGGTCGGCATCTGCGGCAGCGACATCCACTACTACCAGCATGGACGCATCGGTCCCTTCGTCGTCAACGAGCCGATGGTGCTCGGGCATGAGGCGGCAGGCACCGTCGTGCAGGTCGGCGACGAAGTGCAGCATCTGAAACCCGGCGACCGCGTCTGCATGGAACCCGGCGTGCCCGACATGGATTCGCGCGCATCGCGCGAAGGGCTCTACAACCTCGACCCGAAAGTACGTTTCTGGGCGACGCCGCCCGTACACGGCTGCCTCGCACCGTTCGTCGTCCATCCCGCCGCGTTCACCTACAAGCTGCCCGACAACGTGAGCTTTGCCGAAGGGGCCATCGTCGAGCCGCTGTCGATCGGACTTCAGGCCGCGAAGAAAGCGGCCATCAAGCCAGGCGACGTCGCCGTCGTGCTGGGCGCCGGCACGATCGGCATGATGTGCGTGCTCGCAGCGCTGGCGGGCGGATGCAGCCGCGTGATCGTCTGCGACATGGTGCCGGAGAAGCTCGCGCTGATCGGCAGCACGCCGGGTGTGACAGCCGTCAATATCCGCGAAGCATCCGTCAGGGAAGTCGTGCGGCGCGCGACGGACGACTGGGGCGCGAATATCGTGTTCGAAGCGAGCGGCAGCGAGAAAGCGTTCGACGGCATTGTCGATCTGCTGTGCCCCGGCGGCTGCCTCGTGCTGGTCGGCATGCCGCAGCATCCCGTCCCGCTCGATATCGTCGCGTTGCAGATCAAGGAAGCGCGTGTCGAGTCCGTGTTCCGATACGCGAACATCTTTCCGCGCGCGATTCAACTGATCGCGTCGGGGCGCATCGACGTCAAGCCGTTCATTTCGCGCTCGTTCGCTTTCGCGGACGGCATCAAGGCATTCGAAGAAGCGGCGAGCGGCAATCCGACTGACGTGAAGGTGCAGATCGTGATGGAGTGACCGCGCAAGCGATGCAGATTGCCCGTTTGCCAACGAAACCAGCGTGAGGTGCAGCATGAACGCGACGGAAGATGCAGCGTCAGCCATGACGGCGATCGTTTGCCGTGCGCCGAAGGACTATCGCGTCGAGCAGGTGGCGCGCCCGCGCGCCGGGCGCAACGAACTGGTGATACGCATTGCCGCTTGTGGCATCTGCGCAAGCGACTGCAAATGCTGGTCGGGCGCAAAGATGTTCTGGGGCGGCCCGAACCCGTGGGTCAAGGCGCCTGTCATTCCAGGCCACGAGTTCTTCGGCTATGTCGAGGAACTTGGCGAAGGCGCGGCGGAGCATTTCAACGTGCAACTGGGCGAGCGCGTGATCGCCGAACAGATCGTGCCGTGCGACAAATGCCGCTATTGCCGATCGGGCCAGTACTGGATGTGCGAGGTACACAACATCTTCGGCTTCCAGCGGGAAGTCGCCGACGGCGGCATGGCCCAGTACATGCGCTTTCCGCCGACGGCCATCGTCCACAAGATTCCGCTTGGCGTATCGCTGGAAGATGCGGCGATCATCGAGCCGCTCGCCTGTGCGATTCACACCGTCAATCGCGGTGACATCCAACTCGACGATGTCGTCGTGATCGCGGGCGCAGGACCGCTGGGCCTGATGATGGTACAGGTCGCGCACCTGAAAACGCCGAAAAAGCTGGTGGTGATCGATCTGGTCGACGAGCGTCTCGCGCTCGCGCGCGAATACGGCGCAGACGTGACGATCAATCCGAAATCCGACGATGCACTCGGTGTCGTCCGGTCATTGACCGATCAATATGGTTGCGATGTGTATATCGAAACGACGGGCTCGCCGTCGGGCGTCACGCAGGGGTTGGATCTGATCCGCAAACTCGGGCGCTTCGTCGAGTTCTCCGTGTTCGGCAGCGATACGACGACAGACTGGTCGATCATCGGCGACCGTAAGGAACTCGACGTGCGCGGCGCGCATCTCGGCCCGTATTGCTACCCGATCGCCATCGATCTGCTCGCGCGCGGACTCGTCACGTCGAAGGGAATCGTCACGCATGGCTTTACGCTCGAGCAATGGGACGAGGCGATCAAGATCGCGAATTCGCTCGATTCGATCAAGGTCCTGCTCAAGCCGAAAACCTGACATTCCAGATCTTCGCAGTGTGCCGGGGCGTGTGATGGTGTTGACCCGGGAAGGATCGGGTCAACACTTGCACGGATAACGCGGGCTACGTAGACGCAGCCGCGAAGTCGGGATCGTCGAACAGCTTGCGCAACAGCGCCTGAAAAATCGCCGTGGACTGGTTCAGACCGTTCGACGCAGCAATCGCCCCGAGAAATGCCGAATCCCAGTGAGCGTCGGCGCGGAGTACCTTGTCATAACGCACCGACTGCCCCTGGCGGATAACGAAGTGGCCGGTGACCTGCGCCTGACCATCCGCAATACGGACTTCGGATAGCGTCGCCTCGATGCGCGCCGCCGCGTTCGCGTCATAGTTGCCTGATGTTGCGAGTTCCGTGCGAAGCGCTTGCCCCAGATAGGACGTCCACGAACCATCGCCCGGTGCCGAGATGCGCATCGAGCGGACCGTCGTCTGCACGTCCGATGGATCGCTACCCGCCGTCGTTACCTGGAAGCGGGCTGCGCGCGGCAGGCTGCCCAGCTTCATCTGGTTGGCCACACTCGCCTGATACGGCAGCACCGGTTGCGTCACACACCCGCTGAGCAGCACGGTCGCTATCAGTGTCGCGAGCACTGCCGGCGCGCCAGCGCGGCGGCGTGGAGCACGTCGAAGCGTCATCGCGCGATGTCCGTCGACTGGTCGAGTTCCGCCAGACTCCTGCCGACGATCTGACGCAGCACCTTGTCGCTCGCCTGCTGAAGCGGCATCGACTGAAGACCTTCCGGGCCGGAAGCGTTGCCGATGGTCGTGTAAAGCACATGCTTGACGACCTTCGTGACAGGTTCATGGCCGGGCTCGACGTAGCTCGCCGTACACTCATAGCCGTCGGTCACCATCGTGCCGATCGCACCGAACGTCAGGCCCACACCAAAGCCTTTGGCGGCCAGATTGTCCGTGAGGGGAACGTTGTTGATCTGGACCGACAGCTTGCGCCCGGACGGAACGGGGTCATACGAGACCTGGCTGAACAGGCCCGACTGGACCACCTGCTCGAAGATATGTGATCGCACATAATCGGTGGCGCGCGCGTTCGGCACGCCTTTCGTCTGGAACTCGACGAGCAGTTGCACGGGCTGCGGCGTCGCGGACTTTTTCAGGGTCGCGTAGTCCGTATCACCCAGCTTCGCATCGACATAGGAATGCGGCGTCATGCATGCGGAAAGCGACAAGGCAAGGCTGGCCGCTCCGATCAGCATGGCGGCGCGTTTGGCGTTGAACATTCGGGGACTCCCTGTGAGAAATAGACCCGTCTGCTTTACGGCTGCCACGAAAAAAACTTTATTCCGCAGCGTGGGCGTTGCTTCGCGGGCTTTTTCGGGGACAATCGACCATCGCAATACAGCATTGCGTGCCACTCGCGTGGCATGTCCCCCAAGCCCCCGTCTATCCGCTCATACGGTTGATTAGCCCAAGGGAAAAGCACATGAGGAATTCAAAGATCCGCGCGTCACTGCCGGCGTTGGCGCTCTTGCTCGCTGGCTGCGCCGCAGGCGGCATGCCGGGAGGCGCAACGCATCTGAGCGCCGCACAGTGCCGCGACCTGACCGACCTTCGGAACCATGCGCCCCTCACCCGCGAGCGCAACCTCAGCGAACTGGCAGCGCTCAGGCAAGCGGGTTACGATCCGTCCCGGTGGTTCGATCCGTACTATCCGGACGATCTGCAGGCCGCGCAGAGTCAGGTCGATCGCTGGTATCACGATGAATGCCAACAGGCCCAGGGAAAATGAGCCTGCGGTTTGCGTTCAAGGCGATCGCCCTGTGCCCGGCACCGCATGACCAGGCTTTCCTTTGCCTGCTTTTCCATGCTGCGGTGAACCCGCGATGACCGCCGCCAGGCGTTGAGCAGCGGCTTTCATCTGCTCGCTGCTGAACCCTCCAAACCCAAGAACAAGGCCGGGGCGTCCCGTCTGCGGCGCGAACATGGGCGACACGGCACGTACCGCGACGCCCTCCCTGGCGGCGCGCTCGACAACCTCCCGGTCGTCCAGTCCGTCCGCGAGCCAGAGTACGAGATGCATCCCCTGATCGCCGGGCTCGATCCACGCGAGATCACCGGGGAGCAAAGCTTCGAGCGTATCGATCAGTTGACGCCGATGTTCGGAGTAGACATTTCGAACCTTGCGTATGTGCCGCTCCAGATGTCCTTCCGCCATGAAGGCGGCGAGCACGTGCTGATCGGCAGTTGGCGGATGGCGATCCATGAGCACGCGGGCACCGCAGAACGCATCGACGAGATTGCGCGGGACGATCAGATAGCCCAGTCTGAGGGACGGAAACAGAATCTTGCTGAACGTGCCAAGATAGATCACGCGGTCCGGAGCCAATCCTTGAAGAGCTGGAAACGGATAGCCCTCGTAGCGCAACTCGCTGTCATAGTCGTCCTCGACTACCCAGGCATCGCTGCCGCTTGCCCACGCGAGCAAGGCCGTGCGCCGCGCCATGCTCAAGGGCATCCCCAATGGATACTGATGGGACGGTGTAACGAATGCCGCGCGTGCATGCGGGGCCATGTTGATGCCAGCCTCGACATCGAGACCCTCGGCGTCGACAGGCACACGAATCATGCCCTCGCGATAGCCGATGTTTTCCAGTATGGCGGTGACGCCACGGTAAGCGGGGTTCTCGACCCACACCTGATCGCCCGGACCAAGCAGAACCTGACTCGCGAGAAAAAGTCCCTGTTGGGTACCGCTCGTCACAATGACCTGGTCCGCCTCGCACCGCACGGAGCGGGACCTTCGCACATAGGCCGCGATCGCTTCGCGCAGGGGTAACGCGCCCAACGGATCGGCATATCCCGTGGGCGCGCCTGGGCCCCTTGCGCGCAACCGGTTACCCAGGCGACGCCAGATATCGCCGGGCGCGGTCAAACCGACCGGGACAGATATCGCGAAGGGTATTGGCGCAAGCGGACGGAACTCTCGTGCAATCTGCGCGAACGCCAGGGCGCGCCCGGGTAGGCCGGACTTCGTTGCCGGCTCCGGTATCGCCTCGGGTGTACTGACCGGCCGCGACTCCGCCAGGGCCTGCGCGACATGGGTTCCCGCTCCCGCTTTCGATTCCAGAAAGCCCTCGGCAAGCAATTGCTCGTAGGCCTCGATCACCGTCCCTCTTGCAACGTGAAGCGAGGCAGCCAGCGAACGCGATGACGGCACCAGGTCTCCCGCTCTGATGTCGCCCTTGCGCACCGCTTCCCGCAGCGCCTCGGCAATTTGACGGCTCAGATTACCCGCCGTGCGATCGAGCGCCCCGAGGGACGGCATGTCCGCGGCTCGCGCAGTTCTCGCCATAATTCTGGTTCACTAGAAATTGAATAAACTGGTCCTTCAGGATAAACCACTTTTACAGCAAACTGGAAGGGTCGCAGTGATATCAACCCATCGCCCTTAGCAGCCAGAGACAGCGCATGTACGTACCAGCCCACTTCGCCGAAACCCGAAAGGAAGTTTTACATTCCCGCATCGTTCAACATCCGTTTGGCACGTTGATCACTCATGGGAGCAACGGACTAGACGCCAATCACATTCCGTTTGAACTTGCAGCAGAGGAAGGCGAACTGGGCGTGCTGCGCGCGCATGTGGCGCGGGCCAACCCGGTATGGCAAGAGGTCGCGAACGGCGACGAGGTGCTTGTCGTTTTCCATGCGGGCGACGCCTATATTTCTCCGAACTGGTATCCGAGCAAGCACGAACTGCACAAACAGGTGCCGACCTGGAATTACATGGTTGTGCATGCGCACGGCCGCATTACGATTCTCGATGACGAGCGCTACGTGCGAGGCGTAGTGGGCCGGCTCACTCGCACACATGAGGCATCGGAACCGAAACCGTGGAAGATGGGCGACGCACCGAAGGACTACGTGGATGCGATGGTAAAGGCGATCGTCGGTGTTCAGATTGAGGTCACGCGTCTTGTTGGCAAGAGCAAGCTCAGTCAGAACAAGGAAGCACGAGATATCCAGGGTGCTGCCGAAGCACTCAAGTCGAGTGGCGAATCCCAACTTGCCGATGCGATGCTCGCCGGGCTTCTAACGAAGCAGCCATAGAGAGCGGTCGGCGTCACTCAACACTCATCAGATAGCGCAATGTTCTCTTCCACCTTTATTTTTCGAGCCCGTCAATACGACGAGGCGTTCCATGAACTCGATCGACGGATTGCCGAAGTGGCGCGATCCATACCGGGATATGTGAGTGAGGAGACGTGGGAAAACGCCGGTGAAGGATTGATCCAGAACGTGTACTACTGGGAGTCTGAAGAGGCATTGCTACAACTCATCACGCATCCCGTCCACGTCGAGGCGAAAGCGAAGCAAAGTCGCTGGCTGGATGGCTACCGGGTGATCATCGCGAGGGTGATTCGGGAATATGGTGATGGCCGGCTCGCGATGCAAAGAATGTAAGCGCACCGTGGATCAGGGCAATCTCACTGGCCCAGTGGACCAGTGAGATTTCAAACCTGCTCGACAGCATCGAGAGACATCCTGTCTGACTCATCGTCCATCACCGGTTCGTGGCGACGCGTTCCCATTCGCCTTTGATGGAACAATCCCATACACGCAAGCAACGCGCTTAGACCCAGCGTAGCCACGACCTCGCCGCGGTGCGCGTGACCGCTCACCATCACGGCAAATGCGCCGATGATCAGCAAGATGACAAAGAGTCCAAGGAACGGATGCATCCACATTCGCACTTTGAGCTTTCCGTCACGCTCAAGTTGAGCGCGCAATCTGATCTGGCTGACAGCGACGACAAGGTAAACGAGAAGTGCCATGGAACCCGTCGTCGACAGCAACGCTTCGAACACATACTTCGGCGCGAGATAGTTAGCCGCAACGCCCGCAAACGCCGCCGACGTGGACAGCAGAACAGCCACCACGGGTACACCGTTGCTGCTGGTTCGCCTCACCACCGACGGCGCCAGTCCGCGAGCCGAGAGAGAAAAGATCATGCGCGACGCGGTATACAGGCCGGAATTCAGGCAACTGCATACTGCGACCAGAATGAGCAAATCGATGAGCAATTTGGCGTAAGGTACATGCAGCACCTGCAACACGGCCTGATAGGAACCAATCTGCGTCAACGCAGGATCGCTCCATGGAAGAATCGAAATGATGACGAAGATCGAACCGATGTAAAACAAGGAAATACGCCAGACGACAGACGTAATGGCACGTGCAATTTCCTTTTCCGGATTCGCCGATTCCGCCGCCGCAATCGTCACCACTTCAGTGCCGAGAAACGTGAACATCGTGGTCAACATCGCACCTGCCACGGGTTCGAGTCCTTTCGGTGCGAACCCGCCGTGCCCGAGAATATTCGACGATGCATCGACATGCACGTTCGGTATGAAACCAGCAATCGCAGCGAAACCGCACGCGATAAAGATCACGATCGCGGTGACTTTGACGATTGAAAACCAGAACTCCAGTTCGCCATAGTTCTTGACGCTCACAAGATTCGCGACAGTCAAAACGAAGGTGACGGCAAGGCAGAATTTCCACATCTCGACCTGCGGAAACCAGCTATTCAGAATGTTTGCTGCAGCTGTCGCCTCTAGCGGCAACACCAGCACCCAGAACCACCAGTACATCCAGCCGATCATAAAGCCGGCCCAAGGACCAATCGCTTTGCCTGCGTATGTCGAAAACGATCCGGAGTCGGGCATTGCGCAAGCCATTTCACCCAGCATGCGCATGACGAGCACCACCAGCAGACTCGCCAGTACATAGGCAATGATCGCGGCCGGACCGGCCTCCGCTATTGCATGCCCCGATCCGACAAAGAGGCCTGCTCCGATACTCCCGCCGATCGAGAGCATCACGACATGTCGTTGCTTCAGACTATGAGCGAGCGCGTTGCGTGGGGTTTCTTGCATGTGTCTTCCTGAATTCCTTGTACGTGGAAGCGAACATTCGCGTCCGCTTTATGCCATCGTCTAAAGCGCAAGCAAGCGCGCGTCGTCGGCCTTCTCGTGGGGAGAACTGAAATCAACATCGCAGTGGAAGACTCACGATTGCGTTGCGCTGAAGCGTCTCAACTCCATGTGCGATTTGTGGATCGCATCGGTTAGGTTCGGGGCGAGATACGGAACAAAGCCCCTTTGGTCTTTTCTGGCTGGCGAGAATGTGCAGTGTGCGTGACCTGCCTGAAGCATCGAGTTCAACTGTCGGCAGCGTCTGAGCGTCGCGTCGAAACTGTACGCCTCACGGAACAGCGCCATCTGCAACATACGAGGTGTCGTGTCCAGTCGCGCTGCAACGGCCTCCAGCTTCCATACGTGCCATGGAAACCGGAACATGGCTTGAGTCAGCGCAAGGCCAATGCCGCGCACATTCGAAGAAAGCGCTACCGCGAGAGCATTCCAGTCTGGCTCCGTCTGCGCATCGCTCACGTCCAGGTCGATTTCGAGCCGCCCTGTGACTGCGCCTGTCTCGTCCGGCATCATGCTGACGTCAAACATCTCTTCCCGACAAACGCGGACTTCCTCACCGTGTCTGCAGCAAGTCTCGCGGTGACACTTCGACAAACGGTGTACCCCGCGTTCAGCACGCCAACACAGTGAAAAAGGAAACCGCAGCCCCTTTAGTTCGACGCTGCGAGTCGCGATGAATTCGTATGCCAACACTGCGATCCGTCACTGTGCATCGGAAAGATCAAACCCGATAGTTCCCGCCATCACGCTCGAGCAGTCGCAACAGCGCCGTCCATTCGCGGTCCAGATGCACCGTATCGAGGTAGGCATAGTCGTCGTGCTGCTTGGCCGCGTGCTCACATACTTCGGGCGAAGGAATCACGACCTTCTGCCCCGCCGACAGCGTCGCAACCTGGATTTCGCATGCCTTGTTGAGGTAGTACATACGCGTGAACGCTTCGGCAACCGAACGCCCCGTGGTCAGCAAGCCGTGATTGCGCAGAATCAGATAGTCCTTTTTGCCGATCGAATCGACGATCCGTTCACGCTCATCGAGTTCGAGCGAGATGCCCTCATACTCGTGGTAGGCAACACGGTTATAGAACTGCATGCTGATCTGGTTCAGCGGCAGCAGACCGCATTCCATCGCGGCCACGGCCATGCCATACGTGGTGTGCAAGTGGACGACGCACTCGACGTCGTGTCGCGCCTGATGCAGCGCGCTATGAATCGTAAAGCCGGCCGCGTTCACTTCGAAACGGTCGTCTCCGATCGGATTACCATTCACATCGATCTTCACCAGCGACGACGCAGTGATTTCATCGAAGAACCAGCCGTGCGGATTGATCAGAAACTGGTCGGTGGTGCCGGGCACCCGCGCCGAGATATGCGTGTAGATCAGATCGGTCAATTCGAACTTCGCTGCGAGCCGATAGGCGGCGGCAAGCTGAACACGCGTATCCCATTCCACCTGCGAAATATTCCGTGGCTTGCGGTTGATGTGCGGATCAGTGGTGGAAATCATGCTGAATTCTCTCCAGGTTTATAGATTGCAAGAACGTTGTCAGGCTGCACATCGGATGGATGCATGGCTAACCGTGGTTCGCATAGTTGTTGGGTGAAAGAAAATCTACAGTCCGGCAACGAGCGACGGCACTGCGTCGAACAGATCGCCAACCAGACCGTAGTCCGCGACGCTGAAAATCGGCGCTTCTTCGTCCTTGTTGATTGCGACGATGACCTTCGAGTCCTTCATGCCAGCGAGATGCTGGATCGCGCCGGAGATGCCGACTGCGATGTACAACTGCGGCGCGACGATCTTGCCGGTTTGACCAACCTGATAGTCGTTGGGCACGTAGCCAGCGTCGACGGCTGCGCGCGATGCGCCTAGCGCCGCCTGTAGTTTGTCTGCGAGTGGTTCGAGAACCTTCGTATAGTTTTCGCCGCTGCCCAGACCACGACCGCCCGACACGATGATGTTCGCCGACGTCAGTTCCGGACGATCCAGCTTCGTCACTTCACGGCTCACGAACTGCGAGATGCCCGCGTCAGCCGCTGCGTCGATCTTCTCGATGGATGCGCTGCCGCCTTCTGCTGCGACGGCGTCGAAACCCGTTGCGCGCACCGTAATGACCTTGATCGGATCGTGCGATTGAACCGTGGCGATCGCGTTGCCAGCGTAGATCGGACGCTCGAATGTATCGGCGCTCACCACAGCCGTAATCTCGCTGATCTGCGCGACGTCGAGCTTTGCAGCAATGCGTGGCGCGATGTTCTTGCCGTAGGCCGTCGCCGGCGCGAGGATATGCGAGTAATCCTTGGCAATGTTCAGCACCGTCGCCTCGACGTTTTCCGCGAGACCAGCAGTCAGTTGCGGCGCATCCGCCAGCAGCACCTTCGATACGCCTGCCACCTTCGCAGCCGCATCAGCTGCGCCTTGTGCGTCATGACCCGCAACAAGCACATGAATGTCGCCACCAATCTTCTGCGCGGCAGCAACCGTATTGAGCGTCGCTGCCTTCAGCGCCGCGTTGTCGTGTTCAGCAATTACCAGAATCGTCATGTTCTTTCCTGTACTTCAGAGAACTTTGGCTTCGGTCTTGAGCTTCTCGACCAGCGCGGACACATCGGCCACCTTCACGCCAGCGGAACGCTTCGGCGGCTCGCTGACCTTGAGCGTCTTCAGACGCGGCGTGACATCGACGCCGAGTTCCTCGGGCTTCACGACTTCCAGCGGCTTCTTCTTCGCCTTCATGATGTTCGGCAGCGTCACGTAGCGCGGCTCGTTCAGGCGCAGATCGGTCGTGATCACAGCCGGAAGCGTGAGCGACAGCGTTTCCGCGCCGCCATCCACTTCACGCGACACCGTCGCCTTGCCATCCGCCACGACAACCTTCGACGCAAACGTCGCTTGCGGAAAACTCGCCAGCGCGGCCAGCATCTGGCCCGTCTGATTGGAATCGTCGTCGATGGCCTGCTTGCCGAGAATCACCAGCGAAGGTTGTTCCCTGTCGACCAGTGCCTTCAAAAGCTTCGCCACGGCCAGCGGTTGAAGTTCCTCATTCGACTCGATCAACACAGCGCGATCCGCCCCAATCGCCAGAGCCGTGCGCAGCGTTTCCTGACACTGCGCGACGCCGCAAGACACAGCAACAACCTCGCTGACAACACCCGCTTCCTTCAACCGCACCGCCTCTTCAACAGCGATTTCATCGAACGGATTCATCGACATCTTCACGTTCGCAATGTCGACGCCCGTGTTGTCCGACTTCACGCGGACCTTCACGTTGTAGTCAACCACTCTCTTGACTGGAACCAGAATCTTCATCCCTTGCAACTCCGCTATTCCGCATCACACAAAAACGGCGAAAAATTGGAACTTAGAAAATTTTTCGCCTATAGGTATAGTCACTCATACTTACCGAAAGCCACCTCGCCCAGGCTCGATAGAATCCGCATATTTCCTTAAAAATCAATGCAATATATGGAATTAGCAAGCGTCGTCACCGATCCGGAAACACAAAGTTAATTTGTTCGTGTTGACAGCACTGTAGGACGTCACTCATCATATGTCAACGATCAAAAATAACCGGTTCGACGCTGTCGGAGACGGATGGCGAAGACCTCGACTGGACGGCCAAAACGCCATCCAGAATGCATCACCCGAATTGTTTCGCCGGGCACGCCCCGGCGCATGTCATGGTTTTAAACAGGAGAGTCATGGTGGCCAGTCACGACAAGGCGCGAGTGGGCGTTGATATCGGTGGAACCTTCACCGACGTTGCGCTGGAACTTGGTGGAGAACTGTTTTCCACGAAGATCCTCACGGATTACACGGCGCCCGAGCGCGCCATCATCAAAGGCATCGGCATCGTCGCCGACAAGGCCGGCATCGCGCTGAAGGACATCGGCGTCATCATCCACGGCACCACGCTCGCCACCAACGCGCTCATCGAACGGCGCGGCGCAAGGACGGCATTCGTCACCACACAAGGGTTCCGCGACACGATCGAAATGCGGACCGAAAACCGCTTCGAACAATATGATCTGAATATCAAGCTCCCGCCTCCGCTGATCGAACGCTGCGATCGTTTTACGCTCGGCGAACGTATCGACGCGCAAGGCGGCGTCCTGCTCGCGCCGACGGAAGCCGAGATCGAGACCATTGTCGATCGCATCGAGCGGGGCGGCTATGAAAGTGTCGCTGTCGGCTTCATTCATGCGTATGTGAACGGCGTACACGAACGTATGGTGCGCGAAGCGATTGAACGACGTCTACCGCATGTCTCCGTATCGATTTCTAGCGAGGTATCGCCGCAGATTCGCGAGTTCGAACGTTTCAACACGGTCTGCGCAAACGCGTACGTGCGCCCGATCATGAAGTCCTACCTGGACCGCCTGCTCGGCAAGGTCCGTGAAGCCGGCGCGCTGTGCCCGATCTTCATCATTCACTCGGGTGGCGGCATCGTCTCGATCGAAAGCGCGTCCGAGTTTCCCGTGCGTCTCGTGGAGTCGGGTCCGGCTGGCGGCGCGATTTTCGCTGCGCACATCGCTGCACGCTACGATCTGAATACCGTTCTTTCGTTCGACATGGGCGGCACGACTGCGAAAATCTGCCTGATCGACGATCTGACGCCGAAGACGGCCAACACCTTCGAAGTGGCCCGCACTTATCGCTTCAAGAAGGGCAGCGGCATGCCGATCTCGATCCCCGTGGTGGAAATGGTGGAGATCGGCGCGGGCGGCGGTTCGATTGCATCGCTCGACGTGATGCGTCAGATCCGTGTCGGCCCGCACAGTGCCGCATCCGAACCCGGCCCTGCCTGCTACCAGCGCGGCGGCAAGCAGCCGACCGTCACCGATGCCGATCTGTTGCTGGGCCGCCTCGATCCCTCCAACTTCGCAGGCGGCTCGATCCTGCTTTCCATCGACAACGCCGCAAGCGCGATGCTCAGCGAGGTAGGCGGCTCGATCAACCTCAATGCCGAGGAAACGGCCTACGGCGTAGCCGAAGTCGTCGACGAGAACATGAGCAATGCGGCTCGCGTGCATGCCGTCGAAAGCGGCAAGGACATCAGCGGCTACACGATGATCACGTTCGGCGGCGCGGGCCCGCTGCACGCCGCGCGTCTGTGCGAAAAGAGCGGCATCAAAAAGTTCATCGTGCCGCCCGGCGCGGGCGTTGGCTCGGCGATCGGCTTTTTGCGCGCGCCGTTCGGCTATGAAAGCGTGCGTAGCGCCAGCATGCGCTTCAATGACTTCGACGCCGACGCGCTCAACCGGATCGTCGATCAGTTGTGTACGGAAGCCGTACATTTCGCGCGTCAGGGCTCGGGTGAAGCCGAGCCCGTCGTCGAAATCAAGGCCTTCATGCGCTATGTCGGTCAAGGCTGGGAAATTCCCGTGACCATCGCGCACAGCCGTTTCACTGCCGACGATCGCGCGACCTTCACGGAATCGTTCACCAAGGCTTATACGCAGTACTTCGGCCGTCCCATCGATGGTCTCGACGTTGAAATCGTCAGCTGGGCAGTTAAGGCAAGTTCGCCGATGCCGCCTGTCGAACGTCTGCAACTCGTGACATCACGCGACACGGTGATCGCGCCGAAGTCTCGCAGGATCTTCGATGCAGCGCTGCATCGCTTCGTCGATGCGGCCATTGTCGAACGTGCGTCGCTGAAGGTCGGCGAAAGCGTGACGGGCCCCGCGATCATCGTCGAACCCGAAACGTCGACGCTCGTCACGTCTTCCTTCGATGCGACGGTGCAGCCCGACGGCTGCCTGCTCGTGGTCGCCAAAGAACTGAACGCCGCCCAGTAATCAGGAGTAGAACCATGTCTCTCAGCAATCTCGACACCATTCACATGCAGGTGATGTGGAACCGCCTGATCTCCGTCGTCGAAGAACAGGCGATGGCCCTGATCCGAACGGCGTTCAGCACCAGCGTGCGCGAGGCCGGCGACCTCTCGGCCGGTATCTTCGACAAGCGCGGCCGCATGCTCGCGCAAGCGGTCACAGGTACGCCGGGTCACGTGAATACGATGGCCGAGGCCGTCGAGCACTTCATGAATGCAATCGGCGTGGACCGCATGTATGAAGGCGACGTCTATCTGACCAATGACCCCTGGAAAGGTACCGGCCATCTGCATGACTTCACGGTGGTGGCGCCGTCATTTCTCAATGGCGAACTGATCGGCTACTTCGCGAGCACCGCACACGTGGTGGATATCGGCGGACGCGGCTTTGGTCCAGACTCGCGCGAAATCTACGAGGAAGGCCTTTTCATTCCGATCATGAAGCTGATCGAGCGTGGCGAAGTCAACCGCGATCTGATCAATATTGTGCGCAACAACGTGCGCGAAGCCGACAAGGTCGTGGGCGATCTTTATGCGCTTGCCTCGTGCAATGAGACTGGCCACAAGCGCCTGCTCGAGATGCTCAAGGAATTCGATCTGAAGGATGTCGAAGGCATTGGCGAGTTCATTCTTGCGCGCAGCCGCGAAGCGACGCTGGAACGTATCGCTGCACTGCCCAAGGGCGTCGAGACCAACGACATGACGCTCGACGGCTACGACACACCCGTCAAGCTCAACGTCACGCTCACCGTCGCCGACGATCATCTGCTGGCGGACTTTGCGGGTACGTCGCCGGCGAGCCCGTTCGGCATCAACGTTCCGTTGCTGTACGCCAAAGCCTATGCGTGCTACGGCCTCAAATGCATCATCGCGCCGGAAGTGCCGAACAATGCCGCGTCGCTCGAACCGTTCCGAGTTCAGGCACCCGAAGGCTGCATCCTCAACGCGCAACGCCCGAGTCCGGTTGCCGTGCGCCACGTGCTGGGCCACTTCGTGCCCGATCTGGTGCTGGGGGCGTTGCACAAGATCCTGCCGGACCGCGTGCCCGCCGAAGGTTCGGGAGCGCTCTGGAATCTGCATGTCAGCGCACGTCCCGTGCGCGAAGATTCGGGCCTGAAAGGCAGCGAAATCCTGATGTTCAACAGCGGCGGCACGGGCGCGCGCGCTGAACTGGATGGCCTGTCGGCCACCGCGTTTCCGAGCGGCGTACACGCGATGTCGGTTGAAGCGACGGAACAGGTCGGGCCGATTGTCGTGTGGCGCAAGGAAATGCGCTCGGGCTCGGGCGGCGCCGGCAAACTGCGCGGCGGTCTGGGCCAGATCGTCGAGATTGGTCCGCGCGCCGGCTACCACTTCCGCTTCAACGCGATGTTCGATCGCATCGATCATCCCGCGCGCGGACAGTCCGGCGGCAAGTCGGGCGCGCCAGGTCAGGTCACGCTATCGGACGGCACGAAAATGAAGGGCAAAGGCACGCAGACGGTTGCCGAACATGAACGCGTCGTGCTGTCGCTGCCTGGCGGCGGCGGCGTCGGTGTGCCCGCCGAGCGTGAACGTGAAGCCCTGCTTCGCGACATCCGCAACGAATACATCTCTGAAGCTCAGTTGCGGGACGACTACGGTGTCACGCCCGACGCGCTGAACGCAGCGAACCACCAGTAAGGAGCCACGCATGACCGACATTTCCAAGCCTCCATTCAAGAACATCCTGATTACAGGTGCCGGTGGCGCGCTCGGCTCCGTGCTGCGCGAGTCGCTGCGGCCGTATGCGGAAACGCTCAGTCTGAGTGATCGCCAGTCATTGGGCGAAGTACGCAAGAACGAAAAGCACTTCATCTGCGATCTTGCCGACCGCGATGCCGTGTTCGACATGCTCAAGGGCGTCGACATGGTGATCCATATGGGCGGCGCGCCGCGCGAAAACACGTTTCAGGTGATTCTGGATTCGAACATCGTCGGCAGCTACAACATCTACGAAGGCGCACGGCAAGCGGGCGTGAAGCGTGTCATCTACGCGAGCTCGGTGCATGCAATCGGTTTCTACGAATGCACGCAAACCATCGACGCCAACTCGCCGCAACGACCGGACAGCTTGTACGGCGTCAGCAAGACCTTCGTCGAGAACCTGTCGCGCTACTACTTCGACAAGTTCGGCATTGAATCGGTTTGTCTGCGCATTGGTTCGTGCTTCCCGAAACCCGTTGACCGCCGCATGCTGGCGACGTGGCTCTCCTACGACGACTTTTCGCATCTGTGCATCCAGTCGATCATGACGCCGAGCGTCGGTCACATGATCGTGTATGGCAATTCGAACAACAGCGCGAACTTCTGGGACAACACGCAGGCTGGCTATCTGGGCTATCGCCCGAAGGACTCGGCCGATGCGTATCGCGCCGAAGTCTATGCGAACACGCCTGTGGGCGACCCGCGACATCCCGCCGTGCGCTTTCAGGGCGGTCAGTTCGCTGCCGACGGCCACTTCGAAGACTCGAAGACGAAGTAAGCGCGCTACCTGACCGACTTTCTGGAAACACTGAGATGGCACAGCAAGCATCAAAGCAGCACTACGACGTCGTGATCGTGGGCGGCGCGGTCGTCGGCAGCGCGACCGCGTATTTTCTGGCGAAGAACCCGGACTTCAACGGTTCAGTTCTGGTCGTCGAGCGGGACTGGACCTATGCGCAATCCGCGACGGCCCTGTCGAGTGCGTCGATCCGTCATCAATTCTCTAACCCGCTGAACATCCGGATTTCGCAGTTCGGCACCGAGTTCATCCGCAACTTCCACGAACTCGTTGCGGTCGAGGGCGACGCACCCGAACTCGGGTTCAAGGAAAACGGCTACCTGTACCTCGGCGACGCAAAGGGCGCGCCGATGTTCGAGCGCAACTACGCGACCCAGCGCGAAAACGGCGCCGATGTCGTGTTGCTCGATCAGGACAAGTTGAAAGCGCGTTTTCCGTGGCTGAATACGGAAGGACTGGTCAACGGCGTCTATGGACAAAGCGGCGAAGGCTGGTTCGACAGCTACGGGCTGCTTCAAGGTATGCGGCGCAAAGCCCGCTCGATGGGTATCGAATACATCGAAAACGAAGTGGTCGACGTGGTGCGCGAAGGCGACAGGATTACGGGTGTGACGCTCAAGAGCGGCGAAACTATCGGTTGCGGTTTGATGGTGAATGCCGCAGGCACGCGCGGCCCCGCGATGGCGCGTCTTGCCGGACTCGAGATTCCCGTCGAGCCGAGAAAGCGCTGTCTGTTCGTGTTCGACTGCCGCACGCCGCTGCAAGGCACGGTGCCGCTCACCATCGACACGACGGGCATCTTCTTTCGTCCCGAAGGACAGTACTACCTGACGGGCTGCTATCCCGATCCCGACCCGCTGGCAGACGTGAACGACTTCGACGTGATCCATTCCGAGTTCGAAGAAGTCATCTGGCCCGCACTAGCTGAGCGCGTACCCGCGTTCGAGGCGATCAAGGTCGTCAACGCGTGGGCCGGTCACTACGACTTCTGCATGCTGGATCACAATGCGATAGTCGGACCGCATCCAGAGGTCGAGAACTTCCTGTTCGCCAACGGATTCAGCGGACATGGCTTGCAACAGTCGCCCGCCATTGGACGCGGGCTGAGCGAACTGATCACGTACGGCCAATTCCGATCGCTCGATCTTGCACCGCTCGGCTATGAACGCGTGGTCGAGAACAAACCTTTCCTCGAAGAAGGTGTGATCTGAATGCGTCGCCCATTGATCAAAGGCAGATAACATGACTTCCCATTCCTATCAGACCGCGCTGGTCACTGGCGCGTCCAGCGGCATCGGACGCGCGATTGCACAACGGCTCGTCAACGACGGGCTCAAGGTCTACGCGCTCGGCCGCGACGCCGAAGCGCTCGATGCGCTTGCGAGCGAGTGCGACGTCACGCCGATCGCGCTCGACCTGCAGGACACGACGCCTTTGCGCGATCTGTTTGCGCGTACCGAAATCGACGTCGTCGTCAACAACGCGGGGCTGCTGCCGGCGCTTGCAAAGTTCGCTGAGAGCGAACTTGCGGATATCGACCGCATGATCGATATCAATCTGCGCGCGCCGCTGCGCCTCGCGCACATGGCGCTCGACGGCATGATCCAACGCAGGCGCGGACATCTGTTCTTCGTTGGCTCCAGTGCCGGGCGATTCCCGCATCCGAACACCGCCGTCTATGGCGCAACGAAGGCCGGCATCAGCATGTTCTGCGATTCGCTGCGTTGCGATCTGCTCGGCACGAAGGTTCGCGTCACGGAGATCGCGCCTGGCCGCGTGCAAACGAGCCTCTATCGCACGGCGCTCGGCGCAGAAGGCGCGAACGAAAAGCTGTACGACGCTTATCGCTCGATTCAGCCTGAAAACATCGCCGAACTGATCGCGACGGCCATCGCGCTGCCAGAAGCCGTCGACGTGTCGCGCATGGAAGTGTTCCCGACCGATCAGGCAGCAGGCGGCTCGCAGATTGTCTCCGTCAAGTAATCCACATACTGCCCTACAGGACATATTCGAATCATGAAGAATCAACGAGTCGTTATCGTCGGCGGCGCTTCTGGCCTTGGTCTGTCCGTCGCCAAGCTGATGCTCGCAGATGGCGCCGAAAGCATTGCGCTGATCGACAAGAACGGTCCGCTGCTCGACGAAACCGTCGGCGCGCTGAAGGCGCAGGGTCACACGGTTTTTGGCGCGGTCGGCGACATCACGCGCAAGGACTCCGCGCAGGAAGTGTTTCGCGCGGCGCTCGAAGCGCTGGGGCGTGTCGATTGCCTGATCAATAGCGCGGCAATTTATCCGCGCCGCCCTATCCTCGAGATTTCCGATGACGAGTGGGATCTGGAAAATGCCGTGAATATCAAGGGCACCTATCACATGATGGTTGCCGCGATAGAACACATGCGCAGCCGTGCGAAGGTCGAACCGCATGTCGCGGGCCGCATCGTGAACATCACATCTGTCGATGCGTTCAAGGCGCATCCGCAGAACGCGCATTACGCTGCGACTAAAGCCGCTGTCGTGAGCCTGACGAAATCGTTCGCGCAGGAAGTGGCGAAGGACGGCATTCTCGTGAACTCCGTCGCGCCCGCCGGCTTTGCAACCGACAAGGCAAAGAAGGCTGGCTTCCTCGGCGAACTCGCCGCTGCCAATCCGCTGGGCCGCGCGGCCGAACCCGAAGAAATCGCGCAATGGGTCGTCATGATGGCGAGCGCGCGCAACACCTATGCGACGGGCGAAAACGTCATCGTCAGCGGCGGTTATATCTACGCTTGAGTCATATCAAGGATTCGCCCCGCCCCGTTCGCGGGCGGGCAACGACAGGCCGCGACTGTGGTAGAGTCATAATATGTCATACGGCGCAGGTCAGACCCGTTCCACCCACGCCGGCGCGGTACGCCTGCAGCCGAGAATTGCAGAGCACTCCTGATCCGGTGTGAGTACACGGAATGACTCTGGACGCTGAAACCCTCCTTAAGAACGCGGCGAGCACTGGCAAGCGCCGCAGCCTGACCGAACTGGTCATCCAGGCACTGAACGACAAGATCGACCGCGGCGAATATGCGCCGGGTGCCAAGCTCCCAACCGAACCCGAACTCTGCAATGAATTTAGCGTCAGCCGCACTGTCGTGCGCGAAGCCGTTGCATCGCTGAAACTGGGACGCCGGCTCATTGCGCGCCACGGCGTTGGTGTGTTCGTTTCGGAGACACCCGGCCAATCCGGTGAAATGGGCTTTATCGACACCACGACGCTGAACAACTCGATGCATGTGCTCGAACTGCGTATCGGCGTCGAGACGGAATGCGCGGCCTATGCGGCGTTGCGCCGATCAGAGCATCATCTGCGGGCACTCAAGGAAGTGTATGCACGCATGGAAATCGTTGCCGCGGACGATGATGCTGAATGCGCACGCGCGGACTTCGAATTTCATCTCGCTGTCGCGACCTGCTCCGAGAACCCACACTTCACTTCGATTCTTCGCTCGCTAGGCCAGGAGATCATCATCGACCTGCGTCTCAAGCATGGAAAAGCGAACGCCAAGGAACGGAAGACGTACATCAGGCGCATTCAGCGTGAGCACGCCGATATCCTTGACGCGATCGAACGGCAGGATGAAACGGCAGCGCGGCGCGCGATGCGACGTCATCTGAACGAGAGTCTGGAGCGCTATCACCATCTTTCGAGTACGCGCAGCGAGTAGTCTGGCGCGACGTGCTCTCGACTTCTTCAAGAACAAACGCCGGATGAACGGTGCGTCGCGTGACGCTACTATTCATCCGGCGTTCTGATTCGAACACGGCGGCCCGTCAGTTCTGCAAGGCCTCAACCTTGTCGCCAACGGCGACTGCTTGCGGCACCCACTTCCCGCCGATCACCTTGTAGAACGTCGCGGCGGGATCTTTCATATCGCCGTTTTGCAAGAAAGCGATATTGCCCGACACCCCTTCGAACGCAACCGATTTAATGAGCGGACCATACACTTTCGGGTCGGTCGAGTTCGCTTTCTGCATCGCGTTGATCAGAACCCACGTCGCGTCATATGCGGAAGGCGAGTAAGCCACGACGCCTTCGTTGTATTTCGCCTTCATCTTGTTGTCGAACTCCTTGCCGGCCTTCAGCCTCGACAACGGTACGCCGTAGTCCCATGAAACGGCACCCTCGGCGCTATCGCCCGCGACCTTCAGGAACGTCTCGTTTTCGAAGCTGCCGCCGCCAAGCAAGGTCGCCTTGATGCCGAGCTGCCGCATCTGTTTGATCAGCATGCCCGCCTGTTGATCGAGCCCGCCCCAGAAAATGACATCCGGGTTGAAGGACTTCATCCGCGTGAGCTGGGACTTGAAATCAACGGCCTTATCGGTCGAAAACTCGCGATCGACGACTTTCCCGCCTGCCGCTTCCACGCCTTTGACGAACTCGTCTGCCATGCCCTGCCCGAACGCCGTGCGGTCGTCGATCACGGCAATGCTCTTGCCCTTCAACGCCTGAACGGCTGAATGACCCGCAAGCTGGCCCATCTGCGAATCGGAGTTGGTGACACGGAATACCGTCTTGAAGCCCTGCGACGTGAGCATCGGATTCGTTGCCGTGGGTGACACCATCGGGATGCCCGCGTTGTAGTAGATCCGCGAGGCCGGAATGCTCGTGCCTGAATTGAAGTGACCCACGATCCCCACGACCTTCGAGTCGACCATTTTCTGCGCGACCTGCGAGCCCATGCGCGGGTCACCCTGGTCATCTTCTGCATCGATTGCGAAATGCACCGGCTGCCCGCCGATGACGAGTTTTTTCGCGTTCGCGTCGTCGATTGCAAGCTCGACGCCGCGCTTCAGATCCACCCCGTAGTGAGCGGACGCCCCCGTCAACGGGGCGGCGAAGCCGATCGTCACGTCCCCCGCATGAGCGGCCGGGGCGACGAGCAATGCCCCGGCGGCCAGGCTCGCGGCGAACACGACATTTTTGAGTTGATACGGGATGTTCATCTGATTCCTCTGCGAATTTCGACAGGTTGAAAAAGAGGTGTCAGGTCTGGGCACGCCCGCCCCAGCTCGGTGCGAACCACCGGCCACGCTTCGAAACCCGACCGCATACCTATCAAGGTATTAGGTGAGACGTCATATGTCAATGGATCAAAAAGGCCGGCTGGACCAGGGTTTTCGAGAGGCATCGGAGAGCGGCCCGCGATGCGTTCAGGTCGCGCCGCGTGGCGGAACCTGCTTCGGGGCATTAAAGGTACTGGGGGGGTTCTGCGGGGAACGTGCGGGACACCGGCACGCTTTTATCTGGCATCAGGGATGGGGCCACCCTCATGGGCAGCCCCTGTTCTATTTATTGAACCGATACCCGGAATCGCCGCTTTGTCAGCGACACGACGCGCCACGCGACTGAGTCGAAGTCAAGCGTCGAAAGTCATCAGCCATCCCGGTCAGTCATCCTCTCCCAGTCCCGGAAGAGGCCGGGTGCCCTCCAAACGAACGGACTGCAACGATGCCGGGTCCACGCCGAGTGCGCGCAAGATGGTGGGTGCAACCTGCGTGGTGGTTACACGGCGATCGACATGCCGCTCATGGTGATGTCCATCGGGATACGCGACGATCAGGCCGAGATGACTGTCGTCCGGCGCGTTCCCGCCATGCTCCTCGTCTTTCGCTTTGCTCGATGTGTAGATAACACCGGGGTTGGGTTGCACGATGATATCGGGCGTGCGTCCGGATGCCGGGTCACCAAATTGCGCCGCGAGCCGCGGTCCCGAAAGGATGTACGCCTGCGGCCCATCCGCGCAGATTCCTGGTGCGTTACAACCCAGGTTCGCCTTCAGCGTCGACACGACATCCTGAACCTGGCTCTGATCTCGCAACCAGATGAGACCGACATCGTCGGTTTGCGCGAGGCCTGTGCCGACCAGACCCGTCCCGTCATTCAGGTTCCCCGTCGTCGTGCTGTTCTGTCCAAAGTGGCCGTTCGGATCGAGGTAGTTATGCGCTTCGAGCAGGCTCACCAGCATGTCGCCGTTCTTGACCAGCTTGGTGTGGTCGCTGGGCGACTGGCCGTGCTTGGCCGTTACGATCACCATCGTCGACTTCGCGAGATCTTTCGACTTCAGCGCATCGACCATCTTGCCGAGCGCATCGTCAACGTAGCCGATAGCAGCCGCCACCTGCTTGCCCGGCGTAAAGCTCGCGTCGAGATAGCCGCCGCCAGACGCGACGGGCGCCTTCTGCGCCACACTCAATGTCTGAAAGTTTGTACCAAACAACGTCGGCACAGCCGCGTTTTGCTGGCCCGTCGAGTCCTTGCCGTCGATCTCATTGATGATGGACTGAACATGCAGGTTATCGAACTGTTCGGTATGCGCGTACGCGTCGGTGTAGTTCGTGCCCGTCGCCGGATCGATCGAGTTGATCTCGGTACGCGACAGATCGTCGACGCCCTTGCCTGACGGACCATTTAGCCAGTCATAGCCCCATGCATGCTTGTCGGCCCATGCAGTACGGGCACCATGCAAATGCTGCTTGACTGCCTCGAAGATCGTGTTGGTCTTCACATAGTTATGTGGATAAACCGGCACGCACACGCCATTTGTCTTGGCATGGGGAATCGCTTGCGGATTAAAAGCGCCTCCGCCGTCGAGATGCGTAAGCGCGCCGCCGTTCTCTGCGTCTATTCCCGTCGTTTCGTCGAATACGACATTCCAACCCTGCTTGCCCTGGCAAGTCGTGTCTGACGGCGCATAGAGCGTGCGATCGTACGAAACGTCATAGAACAGTCCAGCCGATTTCGGCGAGCCACCCGTCACCAGTGCCGCCAGACCGGGAAACGAGTCGGAGAGCCCGGGTGTATAAGCATTGGAGTACGTTACGCCGGACTTCGCCAGTAAAGCCATATTCGGACACGTATTAGCGGCGATGCAACGCGCCACATCCTGCTCGTGGAGACCGTCCACACTGATCAGCAAAACACGCCGCACGTCGTTGTCGCGATGTTCGTGATCGTGCTCCTTATCATCGCCAGCATGAACGACCATCGGAACCGCAATCGTTGCCGCCAGGATGCCTGCTCCCATTTGCCTGATAAGACGACTCATCTCCACCTCACTGAATGTTTTGAATTCGAAGTTATTACAGCGAGGTAATGTGCTCGTTTAATACGTCGTCGCGATGACTTTTCCCTTTCGTTTTGCCCAATTCATGAGAATGAAAATCATGATCCACAAAGAGAACTGTGGCGCCGAGTAATGCCGAAAAGTACTTCGGATATGGGTACGTCATCGAACTCGCTAATGTTGCCCACTGAATATTTCAATAGACGGAGCGTCAATAACACGATAACGAATTCGTAATTAGACGGTCAGTGCTGCGATAACTCACGTCACTAGAATGGTCTTCGTGGAAACAACCACTTCCTCAATACCTAGGAGGGTCATCATGAAACTACCAGCCTTGTTCGCGGCCACCGTGCTCGGTCTTGCATTCGGTGCGAATGCCTTTGCACAAGCAACTCCGCACGGCGTCACGCGTGCCGAAGTGCATGCACAGCTTGTCGAGGCGCAGGCAGATGGGTTAGTGCCTGTTCCCAAAAACGACTATCCGCCTTCTGCCGATACCATCGCACGGAACAAGGAGCTGTATGCAATCCAGCATCACCAATCCGCGAGCGATACCGCATCCGCATCCGGGAACATGGCCGCCCCGCGCGCTGCCTCCGATTGACCGCGTGTGAGCGAAGAGGTCATCGTTACCGCGACGGGCATCACGCCCGTCGCGCTTTGCACTATAAAGAAGGCTCAATCCGGCAAACCAGTCCGGCGCGAGAATCGACCCACGGGTACTCAGAACACGTGTCGAATCCCTACTCGCGCGGCGAATTGATTGGCTGTCGTCGATGGCGCATCCGTGCCCGTGATGAATGCGGTATTCAGAGGTGCCGCAACACCGGTTCCACCGCTCGCGTGCTGATACATCCCTTGAACATAAACATCTGTGCGCGATGACAGATTGTAGTCTGCCATCAAGCCGACCTGATGCCATTTGGGCTTCGAATTGCCGGCCGTACTATCGAAATGACCCAGCGTGTAGCTGTACATAGCGCCCACAAAAGCGTTCTTCACGAACTGATACTTCGCGTTGACCTCGAAGTTATCGAACTTCAGACTGGTCGCGGCGTTCGCAAAGTTCCCCGTGTAGACCGAGCCCGTCGCATCGTTAAGACTCGTATGGCTGTAAGCGAAGCCCAGTATCGTGGAGCCAAGTGTGTAGTTGATGCCTGCACCCCACACCTGTTGCCGGCCCGCGAAGAAGTCCGTATCGTCCGTCGCAAGCGAGCCTCCAGCATTTGCGCCCGGATTGTTGATCTGCATGTATGCCGCAGCGATTGCAACAGGGCCTCCTACGTATTGCGCACCGAGGCTATACGCTCGGTTGTTCGCAAAGCCGCCCGGCTGGTTGCTGAACCCGTAAAGACCGCCGAATGTAAAGCCACCGAGAACGGGACTCGTGTACTTCACGGAATTGTTGAGCCGGAATGAGTTGTCGGTGTTGTCATTGTCGTAGGGGTGTGAAAGCAGATAACCGGCCCAGTTACCATTCGCCGTCAATGGTGCAAGGTAGTCTACGACGGAGTCGTACTGACGACCCAGCGTCACCGCGCCATACCGATCTGAATTCACACCGACGTACGCCTGACGACCGAACATGCGCCCCGACTGTCCCAGTTTTCCGGAGTTCACGTCAAAGCCATTTTCGAGCGTGAAAATAGCCTTCAATCCTCCGCCAAGATCCTCGGAACCGCGCAGCCCCCACCGGCTCCCCTGCGCAAAGCCGCTCTGCATCTGAACTGCCGAATGCCCGCCCGTGTTATTCGTATAGTTCAAACCTTCGTCGATCAAGCCATACAGCGTTACGCTGGTTTGCGCCATTGCTACCGTCGGGACAGCAACACAGCCGAGCGCCGCACCGGCGATCAGGAGCTTCTTCATTTCATCGATTCCTTGATATGTTGGCCAGTCTTCTGTCCATCGCCAGCGTCTCTCGACATCCCGCACAGCGAACCCCTGACCGAAGAAGGCCACACTCTAGGAGCATTAAAATTCCACTCTCTCAGCAATTCAATATTGCTGAAATTCCGTTGCGTCCATTCCACTGCCAGGACACAACACCAGCTTTAAAGAGCCGGCTCGTAACAAGTCTGGTCTCCTAGACCCCGCTCCACACCAGATCTGGATGCATCTGCATGGGGTTTCCCGTCGACCGCTGAGCGTGTTCGAACGACCTCTTCTCGTAAAACCCCGCCACAAAGTCTATAAAGGCGCGGAGGACGATTGGCATATGTCTATGGCTGGAATATAGAAGCCAAACCGTCCATTGACTCTCGCAAAGCTCGGCATCGTTGAGGACCATCCGCAATCTTCCGTCCGACAACTCGTCCATAACGACAGACCTCGGAAGTCGGGCGATTCCCAGTCCAGCACACGCGGCCCTCTTCACCATTAGCGGACCTTGCAAATTCATGATTGGGCGAACCACGACACGCTGCGTTCCATTTCGATCGCGAAACTCCCAATATCGACTCGGGGCATCGGACGCGAGGAGCACATCGTGCGATGCCAGATCGGCAAGTGCTCGTGGCGCGGCATGCCGCTCGAGATACGATGGACTCGCGACAATCACGTCGCACGTTTGCGCGATTGGCTTGCATATGAGCGATGAGTCTTTGAGTCGCCGCGCGGCGTTGAAGCAAATGTCGAAGCCTGCAGGATCTATATCCGACATAGTCTCGAAAACGGACAGTTCGAAACTCATTCGCGGCTGGATACTTCTGTATCCGGTGAGTAAATGCGGGAGATCTGTCGATGCAAACGACGCCGATGCAGAAATACGGAGACAACCGGCAGGTTGCTGCGTCGCGTCTGCAACGCACTCGTCCATTGATTCCAGAAGCTTCATGAGATCAATGGCATATTCCAGATATTGCTTTCCAACTGGCGTCAGCGAAACGTGTCTTGTCGTTCGATTCACGAGCCGAACATCGAGATCCTTCTCAAGCATCGCGACGCCGCGCGTAACGACCGAACTTGACACCCTTAGCTGCTTTGCGGCTTCAGAAAAACTCAGACATTGGGCGATCGTCACAAATATACGGATGGAAGCGAGCTTATTCATTGGAATGGAGCGGAAATCAAAGGATCCGATGGCGTCTCATCCTTTGTCACAAGACGTCAGGTTGCCCGCAAGTTGACACAGGTTTCGACAGGTAGGTATCGAAAGGGTACAGAGGCACGCTTGCGCGTTTCCGTCAAACCGATTACGAACCTGTTATCTTTTTCTCCAGATCCCTGCTCCGCCGGGAGAGACTCGTGCTTCTTCGAGGATTCCCACTATCGAGCCGCATCGAAGACTGAGCCTATTCATCATCGTTTAAGCGATGCTTAAGCAACCTACTAGAGAAATTATAGGTAGATGTACTAGACCGAAATTCTTATCGGAAAGCGCGACGTTATTGGTTTTATTACGCTGCGAGGATCTGTTGTGTTTTTTTCGGTGCGACGTCGTAGCTCAACGGTTACTTTGCAGGGTACGGAGGAAAGGCCGTCCTGGCGAGGACAGGCTCTTGGGAAGATCACAATAGACTGCGGTTAGGCTGGCGCTTTATAACCCATCGTACGTGCGGACAATACTTCGTCTATGTCGAATGCCGCGCCTGCCCACCTGCGCCATGCGCACGACCGACAACTCGAGAGAGCGACACGATTATTGCAAGCGTCGCGAGATACGCGGCAATCTGAATTCCTGCCGGTCTCGCGGTATAGCCAATGAGGGCATGCAGCATCTTTCCGACGACACTGGTCTCCGCGAGCAGCCAGGATGTATCCCACATAGCGTCTCCCAAAGACGGCAAAAGCCCCGCTGATACGAGATAGCCGATGCCCTGACTGGCCATGCCTGCCGCAAGGAGAACGATGAGTGCGTTGGTCACCGAAAAGAGGCGCTTCAGCGGGATCTGAAGCAGTCCGGCATACATGCCTGCGCCGATGCCCACGCCGCCGGCAACGCCCAGCAGGGCACCCAGGACCATCTGGGGAGTTTGACCGGGCTCACCGACTGCAATGCCATAGAGAAACAGAACCGTTTCTGATCCCTCGCGAAGCACGGCCACCCCCACGACTACGGCGAGACCCGTGAGCGGCCGACTGCCGGCTGCGACCGCCTTACCGACCGCGGCAATCTGCTTCGCCATTTCACGACTATGCTTGCCCATCCACACGCTATGCCATGCAAGCATAACGACTGCAACAAACATGACGCAGGCATTGAAGACTTCCTGACCCATTCCGGAAGCCCACGAAGAAATGACATCTGCAAAGACGGCGATGAGGCCGGCACCGACAATCCCGCCAAGCAGGCCGCCACTCACCCACCATCCCCGATGGACAACCCCCTTGGTCGCCGCGAGCACAATCGAGACAACCAACGCTGCTTCAAGAACTTCGCGGAAAACGATAAGCGCAGTAGATAGCATGATCAGATATACATTTATTCGACGGTGGGACGGGTCATGGAATCAGTTCCGTGATACTCGTCGTGGAATTCGTAGAGACGTTTGTCAGTTCCCCAGGGAAATTTCTCGACTCGTCCGCTGAATGCCATGTGCGCGAAGAAGCGAAGACGGACCTGCCAATTGCGGCGAGGAGAAAACGCAAAAGCTCCGTGCGACGCTGTCAGTCCGTAAGGTATTGAAAGCGATAATAAAAGCGATTCTCATCCGATTGCTTAAGTCCCCTGAGCTTGAGTGGTTAAGCCATTTCAGTCTGACAGTGCGACGCGATCCCCTAGCACACCGCTTCTGATTTTCATTCTCAGATCTCGACCACGTTTTCACCGTAAGCACTACGTAATCATATGTTCAGGTTGCTGGAATCAAATGACAATCGTTCTCATTTGTATTGACGATTTGACTCTGCCTACCTAACATTTACTGATTGCGACGGTATTCGTCGGATGGTCATAAGCGTCACGCGCACATCGGCATCGCGCGGCATATCGATAGAACAACTAAAGGACTTTTCGATGAAATTCATCCGATCAATCGGATCCGGTCCGCTCATTGCATCGCGGGCGTCGCTGCGCAAAGCGACCATTGCTGCATTGTTTGCATGCGCACCGCTCTTCGTGCAATCGGCCGCCCACGCGGAGTCCAATCCTGACGCCATACCGGAAGCGCCTGAGGCCGATCTCGGCATCCAGGCCAAGCCGACGGGACAATGGACCGGTTTCTGGACACGAGAAACGATGCTCGGCGACATCGGCGGATTACGACCGTGGCTCGGAAAGTACGGCGTGACCTTTCAGTTGACGGAAACGAGCGAATATCTCGCGAACCTGCGCGGTGGCCTGTCGCGCGGAGGGGCCTACGACGGTCTCACCACGGCAACCGTTCAGATGGAGACGCAAAAGGCGTTCGGGCTACCGGGAGGCTTGTTCAATGTCAGCGCACTGCAGATTCACGGCCGGAATCTGAGCGCAGACCGGCTCGGCACGCTGAACACAGCAAGCGGCATCGAAGCTGAAGCGACGACGCGTCTATGGGAGTTGTGGTACCAGCAGTCATTCCTCGACAAACGCCTCGACGTGAAGATCGGTCAGCAAAGTATCGACCAGGAATTCATGACCAGCCAGTACGCGGCAACCTTCATCAACACGATGTTTGGCTGGCCGGCTCTGCCTTCGTACGACATGCCGTCGGGCGGTCCTGCCTATCCGCTAGCCGGGTTGGGCGTGCGCGTGCGCGGACAGATTACGTCTTCTCTAACGGCGCTCGCCGGCGTCTACTCCGGCGACCCGCTGGGCAACAATCCCGACAACATCCACGGCACCAACTTCAACCTGCACAACGGCGCGCTGTGGATCGGCGAACTGCAGTACGCAATCAATCAGCCTGCCGATGGCGAAATGACGGGCATGGACAGCAACAAGCTGCCGGGTACGTACAAGATCGGTGTCTGGTACAACAGCAACCGCTTCGATGACCAGCGCTTCGACAACACCGGCCTGTCGCTTGCGAATCCGGCGACGACGGGCATTCCGCAGTCCCATCACGGCGACTACAGCCTCTACGCAGTCGCCGACCAGATGGTGTGGCGCCCCAATCCCGACGAGCCGCGCAGCGTGGGCGTCTTCGCACGCGTGATGGGCGCTCCGGGCGATCGCAACCTGGTCAGCCTGTCGGCGAATCTGGGCGTCGTGCTGAAAGCACCGTTCAAGGGTCGCGACGATGACAGCGTCGGCCTCGCGGTCACGTACATCAAGGTAGGCAACCATGTTCACGATCTCGATCTGGATAACCGCGATTTCTCGGGCGGCCCGTACGGTGTGCGCACAAGCGAAACAGCGCTGGAAGCAACCTATATCTATCAGGCTGCGCCCTGGTGGCAAATACAGGCCGACGCGCAGTACACGTTCAATGCAGGCGCCGGCCAGAATCCAAACGATCCGACTCAACCGCTGCGCAACACATTCGTGGTGGGCGTGCGAACCAACATCACGTTCTGAGCGCCGATCTCACAGAACATCTTTCGACCTTATTGAAGCAATCTCATCATGACGGCAAAACAGGCTGTGAGCGCAAATATGAATACAAGGAAGGCCCGGCTTTCGCGTGAACTTGCGAGGCGAGTCCGCACAAAGGCCGCATACGTCGGGGGCATGCTGGCACTCATCGCCACATGCGCCGCTCAAGCCGAGCCCCAAGGGTTTCTCGAAACCCTGCATCGCAATACGACGCTCATCAATACTGTGCCCGATAACGGCGATCAGAATCCTTACGCGATCGTCGTCGCGCCGGTCTCGGCGGGTTCGGTGAAACAGGGCGATGTGCTGGTCGACAACTTCAACAACTCGGCCAATCTGCAAGGTACGGGCAGTACGATCGTCAACTATCACCCCGACACGAAACAGATGACACTGTTCGCGCAGATTCCGCGCGATCTGAAAGAGTGCCCCGGCGGCGTCGGTCTCTCGACTGCAATGACCATGCTCAAGTCCGGTTGGGTGATCGTCGGCAGCACACCGAGTAACGACGGCACCACGGGCACCAAAGGCGCGGGCTGCCTGGTCGTGCTCGACTCGCAGGGCAAAGTGACGTCGACCATCTCCAGCCCGAACATCAACGATCCATGGGGCAACATGGCCGTCGTCGACAACGGTACGAGCGCGACATTGTTTATCAGCATGGCGGGCTTCGGCGTCGGCGGCGCGGATGGCGAGCCGCCCGTGTTCAAGCAGGCGACCGTGCTGCGCCTCGATCTCGACATTCCGCAAGGCAAGCCGCCCGTCGTGAAGAAAGAAACGGTAGTGGGCAGCGGCTTCGGCGCGCAGGCCGACAAAGGCGTGTTCCTCGTTGGACCGACGGGGCTCGCGCTGTCCGCGGATCAAAAGCTGCTGTTTGTGTCGGACGCAATCGGCAACCGCGTCAACGAGATCGACGAGCCGATGACGCGCGATACCAGCGCGGGTGTCGGACGGCAGCTCACGGCTGACGGCCTGCTGCATCGCCCGCTCGCGATGGTGACGGCGCCCAACGGCCATCTGCTGGTGACGAATGCACTCAACGGACAGGTCGTCGAGATCGTCCCCGCCACGGGCAAGCAGCTCTACGCGCGCTGGATCGATACCGACAAGGCGCAGACACCGCCTGGCAACGGCGACCTGTTCGGCATCGCGATGACGCCCGAAGGCGATGGCTTCTACTATGTACAGGACGACGTGAACACGCTGGTGCTCGCGAAGTGACGGTAACAGACAAGCAGCAAGAGGCAGCATCATGACGAACGATCAATCCCCACCGTCGCGGCCTGGCCGGCGCGGCTTTTTGAAAGCTGGCGGAGCCGCCGTCGCGGCGGGCGCCGGACTCGCCACGTCGGGCGTTACGCATGCCGCGTTGACGCGCACCCACGCCGACGACCTGCAACGCCAGATCGAACCGTTCTACGGCGCGCATCAAGGCGGCGTCGTCACGCCGCAGCAGAGTCATAGCTACGTCGCGGCTTTCGATCTGAAAACCGACAAGCGCGAAGAGGTGATCGCGCTGCTGCGCGAGTGGTCCCAGGCCGCCGCGCGCATGACGCAAGGCAAGCCCGCCGGCTCGCTCGAAACAGCCGACGACAAACCCGCCGCCGATTCCGCCGACGTGCTCGGCCTCGGCGCGTCGTCGCTGACCATCACATTTGGCTTCGGTCCGGGTCTGTTCACGTCGCGCGACGGCAAGGACCGCTACGGTCTCGCGAGCAAACGCCCTGCCTCCCTCGTCGATCTGCCGCGCTTCAACGGCGACCAGCTGATCGCCGAGAAAACGGGCGGCGACCTGTTCGTGCAGGCGTGCGCGAACGATGCCCAAGTCGCGTTCCATGCCGTGCGGCAACTCGCGCGCATGGGTTACGGCGCGATCCAGATGCGCTGGGGCCAGGCGGGCTTCCTGTCCGGTCCGAAAGGTCAGACGCCGCGCAATCTGATGGGCTTCAAGGACGGCACCAACAATCCGTCGACGGCGAAACCACCGCTGATGAACCAGTTCGTCTGGGCCAGTGCCGCCGACGCGCCGTGGATGCAAGGCGGCACCTATACGGTCGTGCGCCGCATCCGCATCACGCTCGAACACTGGGACCAGATGGAACTCGGCTTTCAGGAACAGGTTTTCGGACGGCACAAATACAGTGGCGCGCCAATTGGCCAGAAAAACGAGTTCGATGCCGTCGATCTGAAGGCCGCGGACAAGGACGGCAACCCCGTCATTCCCGACAATTCGCACGTGCGCCTTTCGAATCAGGCGAACAATGCGGGCGCGCAGATCCTGCGTCGTTCGTATTCGTACAACGACGGCACGAACTTCTATATCGAACGCTGGCCGCCATGGCGCCAGGAAACGGAATATGACGCGGGCCTCATCTTTATCGCGCATCAGGCGGACCCGCGCACAGGCTTCATTCCGATCAACGAAAAGCTCTCGAAGTTCGACGTGATGAACCAGTTCACGACGCACATCGGCAGCGCGATCTTCGCCGTGCCGCCGGGCGCGCGTGAGGGTTCGTATGTCGGGGCAGGACTGTTCGAAGCATAAGTGCCGTATGTAGGCGCAAAGCGCGCTCAAGCGGCCATTCAATAACGTCAAGAAGAAGAGGTTGAATTCATGAACCGTTCCTGGTTTGGAGCAATGCGTCACGCGGCGCGCGTGACGGCCCTGTCGCTGTCGATCGCCGCCACAGGTGCGACAGGCGCGTACGCCGCATCGATTACGGTGTACAGCGCGCAACACGAGCAGGTCATGAACATGCTCGCGAGAGACTTCGAAAAGCAGTCGGGCATTTCAGTGAAGGTCCGCAACGGCGAAGGTCCGGCACTCGCTGCGCAACTTGTCGCCGAAGGCTCGGCATCGCCCGCCGATGTGTACTTCACCGAGAATTCGCCCGAATTGATGCTGCTCGAAGAAAAGGGGCTGCTGAGCAAGGTCGATCCTGCCACCATCGGCACCATTCCCACGCGCTACAGTTCGCCGACGGGACAATGGGTCGGCGTGACCGCTCGCGAAAGCGTGCTCGCCTACAACACGACGAAGATCCAGCCTTCGCAACTGCCCGCGTCGATCTTCGATCTGGCGAAGCCCGAGTGGAAAGGCAAGGTGGGCATTGCGCCCAGCGACGCGGATTTTCTGCCGCTGGTGAGCGCCGTGCTCGCGTTGAAGGGCGAAGCGCAAACGCTGCAATGGCTCAAGGGCCTCAAGGCCAACGCGCAGATTTTCGACGACGACGAAGGTGTCGTGGCCGCCGTGAATCGTGGCGGCGTAATCACGGGCGTGATCAACAACTACTACTGGGCGCGTCTTCATACCCAGCTGGGTGACAAGTCGACGCGTAGCGCGATCTATCACTACACGAATGGCGACGTCGGCGGACTCGTGAACGTATCGGGTGCGGCGATCATGAAGACCGCGCACAACGCCGACGGCGCGCAGCAGTTCCTGAAGTATCTGGTGAGCGAGCGTGCCCAGACGCTGATGGCAAACAGCCACGTCAGCTATGAATATCCGCTGCATGCCGGCGTCGCACCCGATCCGCTGCTCAAGCCGTTCAACGAATTGCAGCCGCCGTCTCTCACACTCGAACAACTCGGCGACGACAGCCAGGCGGGCAAGCTGCTGCGCCAGGCTGGTCTGCTGTAAAGGAACGACAGGTGAGCGAGGTGACCGACATCGGCGAAGCTGTTGCTGCCATCCAGGTTTCTGCCGATGTCCGCGCGCGCGATGGCAAGCGCGTGCCCCGCGGTCTGCTGGCGGGCGCCGCCGTCAGTGCGCTGCTGGTGCTGCTGCCGCTCGCGTTCACGTTCTACCGCGCGACGGCCGTCGGCTTCAGCGATGCAGCGGAACTCGTGTTCCGCCCGCTCGTCGGCGAGTTGCTCGGCAATACGCTGCTGATCACGGTCAGCGCGACGCTGGCGTCGGCTGTCATCGGTACGGCGGCCGCGTGGTTCGTCGAACGCACGGATGTGCCGGGCCGTCGCCTGTGGGCTGTCGCCAGCGCAGCGCCGCTCGCGATGCCCGCCTTCGTCACGAGCTACGCGTGGGTTTCGATCAGCCTCGATCTGCAGGACTTCGCGGGCGCGCTGCTCGTCATCACGTCGTCGTATTTTCCGCTCGTGTATCTGCCCGTCGCGGCTGCGTTGCGCGGCATGGACCCCTCGCTGGAAGAAAGCGCTCGCGCGCTTGGCTGCGGACGCTGGGCGACCTTTGCGCGCGTCGTGCTACCGCAATTGCGCCCTGCGCTGCTCGGCGGGATGCTGTTGGTCGCGTTGGGCGTGCTGTCGGAATTCGGCGCGTTCCAGATGCTGCGCTTTCGCACCTTCACCACCGAAATCTACGCGGAATACCGCACCAGTTTCGACAACAGCGGCGCTTCGCTGCTCGCGTGTCTGCTGATCCTGCTGTGTCTCGTCTGTCTTGCGTTCGAGTTTCGCGTGCGTGGCAGCGCACGCTATGAACGCGTCGATCGCGGCGCGAGGCGGGCTGCCCTGCGTTACGAACTGGGCGGCTGGCGTTGGCTCGTACTCGCGGGTTTCGCTGCGCTGGGCATCGTCACGCTTGGCGTGCCGCTCGGCATGATCGGCTACTGGCTGACACAGGAAGGCGTAGCCGCCGTGACGCCCGCCGAAGTCTCGCCGGAACTGCTGTTCAACGCGACGCTGTCGTCTGTCGGGTTCGGTCTCGCTGCAGCGATGCTCACAACGCTGCTCGTGCTGCCGCTCGCATTTCTGCTCGCGCGTTACCCGGCGCGCCTCGCAACTTTGTTCGAGCGCACGGTGTTTCTCGCGCAAGGTGTTCCCGGCCTCGTGGTCGCACTGGCAATCGTCTCGCTAGCCGTGCATGCATTGCGGCCGCTATATCAAGGCATGATGCTGCTGATCGTGGCGTACGCGATCCTCTTCATGCCGCTCGCGCTCGTCAGCGTGCGGGCCGCGTTGATGCAGGCTCAACCGCGTCTCGAAGACACGGCACGCGCACTCGGTCTCAATGCGATGCAAACCTTCGTGCGCGTGCTCCTGCCGTTGGCCGCGCCTGGACTTGGCGCCGCAGCCACGATGGTGTTCATCTCGGTCGTGACGGAACTCAACGCAACATTACTGCTTTCCCCCATCGATACCCATACGCTCGCCACGCAAGTCTGGTCCGACACATCGACGCTCGCATTCGCCGCGGCCGCACCCTATGCGGCACTCATGACGGCGATTTCGCTGTGCGCATCGGGCGTGCTGTTCGTCTTGCTGGGACGATCGGCCCTGACCGCGCGCGCCTCCGAATCCCCATTGATTTCCAAATGAGCGAACTCCGAATCAGCGGGCTGCGCAAAGCCTTCAACGGTTGTGCCGTACTGCACGACGTCGATCTCGCCGTCCAACCGGGGACGTTGCTCGCGTTACTCGGCCCATCGGGCGGCGGCAAAACGACATTGCTGCGGGTGTTGTGCGGCTTCGATCGCGCCGACGCCGGTACGATCGAAATCGACGGCAAACGCGTCGTAGACGACAACCTGCATGTGCCAACCGAGCAACGGCGGATCGGCTATGTGCCCCAAGAAGGCGCGCTCTTCCCGCATCTTTCGGTGACAGAGAACATTGTGTTTGGGCTGCCACGCACACAGCGACGCGCGCATCATCGTGTCGCGGAACTCCTGAGGCTGGTGGGTCTGTCCGATGACTACGCGCAGCGCATGCCGCAGCAGTTGTCGGGTGGTCAGCAACAGCGTGTGGCACTCGCGCGTGCGCTGGCTCCTTCGCCTTCGCTCGTGCTGCTGGACGAGCCGTTCTCGTCGCTGGACGCCGCGCTGCGGCTCGAAACACGGGAAGCCGTCGCCGAGGCTCTCGCGGCAACGGGCGCAACGGCCATACTGGTCACGCACGATCAGGCGGAAGCACTGTCGCTAGGACATGAAGTGGCCGTGCTGTGGGAGGGCAAACTCATCCAGCGTGCCGCGCCTCAAACACTCTATCGGCGACCTGCGACCCGCGAACTCGCCGCATTCATCGGCGATGCGGTATTGCTGCCCGGCATCGCGGAGAACGGCATCGCGATATGCCCGCTCGGAGCGCTGCAACTCGTCGCGCCTGTTCCCGATGGAGGAGTCGACGTCATGATACGGCCCGAACAGATCCATCTTCTGTCCGCATCCGAAACGGCGCCGGACCACAGCACTGTTCAGGACGCGCTGGTAACAAGCATCACCTACAACGGCAGGGACGCAGATATCTGCCTTCAACTATCCGGTGCCGCGCAATTTATCATTCGCGCGAGAGTGCCGGGGCACCGTTCTCCAAACGTTGGCGAGCGCGTCCGGCTAAGCGTCGATAGTGGCGTGATCGCCTATCCCCATCGATAAGTCCATATCACTGGTCCGGCGTGCTGATTTCATCGGCGATGCATGAACAGTTGGCTGCCGTTTCCTTCGTTAATCCGTGCCCCCGATTGCATCGCCTCTCGATCTCTTAAGCATTGCATAAGGGAAACACCAACCTTTCCAAGGTATCGCGTGACAGCGAAACGGCGTTCTTGAAAGAAGAACAAAGCATTCTGTAATCACCTAAGCATTCGATAAGCAATGCGCCCTCATAGTGCAGCCTGAGGTTCTGATCTGCACCTCGATTACCGAGCCAGGTATCGCGAAAAATGGGGAGAAGGAATGTCACATCGACACGTCGCACCGATGCAAAACAAGGTTCCGGAGGTCACGATCGCCTTCTGGACAATCAAGATCTTGTCCACCACGGTCGGCGAGACGGGTGCCGATTACCTTGCTGTCCATGTCGGCCTCGGCGCCACGTTGACGATAGCAATCACGCTTTCCATGCTGGCTGCCTCGCTCGTTACACAGTTGAGGAAACGAGCCTATGTGCCGTGGATCTACTGGCTGACTGTCGTGCTGGTAAGCGTGGTCGGCACGCAACTGACAGACGTGCTCACTGATGTACTTGGCGTCAGCCTCTACACGAGCACGGCTGTATTCGCGGTACTACTCTGCTTTATTTTCGGGACCTGGTACTACAGAGAAAAGACCCTCTCCATTCACACGATCGTCACCCGCAATCGCGAACTCTTTTACTGGACGGCGATCCTCGTCACGTTTGCACTGGGCACGGCAGCGGGAGACCTTGCAACCGAAGCATTAGGGCTCGGTTTCAGTCTCGGCGTCGTCATATTCGGCGTCATGCTTGTCATGATGGGCGTTGCAGCCTACCTCGGCGCCGATCGCGTGCTGATCTTCTGGCTTGCCTACATTCTGACCCGGCCTTTTGGCGCGTCACTCGGTGATCTTCTCTCCCAGGCAACTGAGTATGGGGGACTTGGATTGGGTACGGTCGTCACCAGCATTGCCTTTCTCTCCATCATTGTCGTCCTGGTATTCCTGCATACCGCTGCGAGAGTCCGGCAAAGCAGGATCAGCAGTACCTAGTTGCACGCCCCTCTTTTACCCGTTCACCGTCATCTTTCAACCGGAGGATCAACAATGAAGCGTGCCATCGTCAATTCCGCACTCTTGCTCGTAACAGCCACCGCCGTCGCGGCCACTCACGCATCGGCCATGCATGCGCCGCAATGGCTTGCAGCACTGTCGCCCATCTCGTCGGCAAACGCTGCGACAGAGGCATCGAAGCTTGGCGATCTTTCGAAGTTCCGCCTGATCGTTGCCGACACCTCGAAGCTGGTCGACGCCAACGACCTCGCGGGCGCAAAAAAGCGGATCAAGGACCTGGAAACGTCGTGGGACGAGGCCGAAGCTGGACTGAAGCCACGCGCCGCCGCAGACTGGCACAAACTCGACAAGTCAATCGACGACGCGCTCGAGGCCCTTCGCGAAAATTCACCTAGCCAGGCCAAATGTAAAAAGACACTCGCGGATTTGCTCGCGTTGATGGATCGGATGAGTGGCAAGGTTTGAGGTCAGCTTCAGGTTCCTCCTCTTAAGCCTTTGATAAGCAACAGGCCGCGACAATCCAGTCATTCGGGAGAAATCGCACCATGCGCCTGTTGCTGGTAGAAGATGACGAGATGATCGGCGGGCCTGTAGCAAGCCGGCTCTATATCCGTTCGGAAGTCGAAGACAAGTTGTACGGATGGGGTGAAGAAATCTCCAGCAACGCGATCGAAGTGCATATACAGGGTCTGCGGCGCAAGATCGGTTCTGACCAGATAGCGACCGTGCGCGGCGTCGGTTACCGGATCAAGCGATGCGAATGACGTCGATCCGGCGCTGGCTGCTGGGATGGCTGATTGCAGGCCTCGCGGTCTCGGCGTTGACAGCGGGCTATGGCATCTTCCACACCGCGCGCGACGAAGCCAGCGAGCTATTTGATTTCGAGCTCCGCACGGTCGCCGAATCGCTTCCCGCAAACATCAGCACCACCGATACTATCCTGCAAAGCAAGCCTGATTTCGAAGGTTTGTCCGAAGATCGTCTTTTCATCGAAGTCTGGGACCAGGCAGGCGGGAGCGTCTACAAATCGCTGGGTGGAATTGATCTTGCACGCTTCCCGGCGGGTCTGCGCACAATCGAACATGACGAGTACCACTGGCGCGTGTACGGCGTTCAGCAGGGCACTCGCTTCGTACAGATCGCGCAACCCGTCTCCGTGCGCGAGAATCTCGCACTTCGCCTTGCATTACGCACACTGGCGCCGCTAGCACTGTTCTTCCCGGTCATCATCGCGATCGTTCTTATCGTTGTTGGCCGAGGGCTTGCCCCGCTAGCGGAAATCTCCCGCGCGTTGACTACACGATCTTTCGATTCTCTCGAACCGCTGCGCCTCGACGCAGCTACACCCCTCGAGGTCAGGCCACTCGTCAATGCATTGAATGATCTGCTGCATCGACTGGATGTAGCATCACAAACGCAACGGACGTTTGTCGCGGATGCCGCGCACGAACTGCGATCGCCGCTGGCCGCATTGAAACTTCAATTGCAGTCCGCGGAGCGCGATGGATCGCTAATTGGAAACAAGACGACGTTCGAGCGCATCGAAGGTCGCCTCAATCGGCTCATCCATCTTGTACACCAGTTGCTCACGCTCGCCCGCGAAGAAGCGCAGATAGGCGCCCATTTCCAGTCAGTAAGCCTGCGCCGGCTGTGCGAGCGTGTAGTCGCCGATTTTTCGCTACTCGCGGAGGAAAAGCAGATCGATCTCGGCCTCGTATGCGCCTCAGCCGGGCCGGCGGATGAAACCTACAAGGCCAGTGTGGAACCCGCTGGCATCGAAGTGTTGCTGAGCAACCTGATCGACAATGCGATTCGCTATACGCCGCACGGCGGCAAGGTCGATGTCATTCTCACGCGCGAAGCCGGGACGATCAGCGTTTGCGTATCCGACAGCGGCCCGGGCATACCCGACGAGGAACGGGAACGCGTATTCGATCGCTTTTATCGCAGCGCAGGTACCAAGGAGCAAGGCAGCGGTCTCGGGCTGGCGATTGCGCTAAAAATTGCGCAGCGTCACCATGCATCGCTCCAGATGCAAAACAATCTCGAACAGCATGGTCTGCGGGTCACGTTAGCGGGACTGCGCGTAGAAAAAGCACCGCTACCGTAAAGTCGGCCCACGTTCGAGACTTGACCGGATCGAACTCCAGAATGACGCGAGTTCGAGCCGGTCAACGTCGATCAGATCACATCTACTGCACAGTGATGACTTCCTTCATGTTCGGATGTATGCCGCAAAACACGTTGTAGACGCCCGGCTTGTCGAACTTGAACTGGTAGGTGTCGTTCTGATCCAGCGCGGCGGAGCGAAACAGGCCGGAGTCGCTCACCACGGTATGCGGTTCGCCGTCCAGATTTTTCCAGGTCACCGTCGAACCCGCTTTGATCGTGGTAGACATCGGTGAAAACATAAAATTCTTGATAAGCACAGCATTGGCGTCTTGCGCCTGCGCGACAGTCATCCCTGAAGTTAGCGCCGCCACGATCATCCCGATTCCAACAGAGACAACCAGCGTACGACGAAAGATGGCAGATAGCATGATCCGGTTCCTTGCTTGATAAGTAGATGGTGATTGCAATCAGACGAGCGTCGAGTCGGAAAGCGTCGCCTTGAGCGGGTGACGCGAAATCTTGATGCTGGTCACGCCAAGCATGCTGGCAAGCTGATCGCTCGCCACCTTGAGCGGCATGGGCCCAGGGCCATTGCCGGCCGTCGGTTGCGGATAGGCAGTCGAGCGCGCGGTATGGAAGGTAATATTCCCCTCCACCTTGGACACGATCTGATGGATATGTCCATTCAGTACGGTGACCGAGCCGAACCGTTTCAGGTAGTCCATCGCCCGGCCGGCGTCGCCCGTGCCCCATCCCCACGGTTCGTAAATCGTCCACATCGGCATGTGTGCGAAGACAACAATCGGCGTGCTGGACGAGCGCCCCTTCAGATCTTTTTCCAGCCATTCAAGCTGGTCGTCGCCGAGACTCCCCAGACCATTCGGCTTGAAATGCATCACATTGACGAGCCCGATGAAATGCACGCCGTTGTGGTCGAAGCTGTAGTACCCCTTGTTGTCCGAGGCCTTGCCAAAGCGTTGGAAGTATTCGGTTCCAGGCCCGTCTGTCACATCATGTTCTCCGGGCACGGTGTGCAGTTCGGTGATGTTCAGCCCCGACAGCAGTTGGGTCGCGAGATCGAATTCCGCTGCCTTCGAGAGATGGGTGATATCGCCCGTGTGTATCGTCAGCGCGGGCTTGACGGGCATCGCATTGACGAAGTCAATCGTCTCCTTGAGCGTGCCAGCGACATCCGGGTTCGCTTCCTTGTTGAAGCCAATATGCGTGTCACTGATCTGAAGGAACAGGGGCACGCCTGAAGGTGCCGACTTGTCGGCCGTACCGGCGGCGAGCGCTAATTCGACTGGTGTGAGAATGCCGCCGGCCAGAACGAACAGCGTGCCGGCGCCACCGTAGGCGAGGCATTTCAACGCGCTGCGGCGCGACGGATCGGAAGGAGTATCTGATGACATGATGTGCTCTCGATTGGGGGTTCAGAAGGTATAGACCGCCGAATCACCCAGTGGACCTCCGCCGGCTGGGTTCAAGCACTAGACTGCTGTGTCGTCCGTTCTATTCCCGCAACATGAACTCCTGTTGCTGGCGCCCTGTCATCCGCCGACCTTTCGCGGCGCTGCTGCAACCCCGCTTGCTCTTGATAAACGTTGCCGCAGGGTTGGTGTCCGTTTAGCACGGAATATCCGGCGCATTTGTACGGTCTAGCAGGCAGGACACACGAAATGGGGAATCGAAATGGACATCATCGACCTGGCCCGTGAATCGGGATTGACAGTCATCCTCGATGGCAGAATCGGCCGCGAGGAATACCACAGCGTATGCGGTTCGATTTCGGCGTTATCACGATTCGCCGAATCGGTATGTCAGTACGCAGCGAGCCCGGATGACTGCGCGCCGTGTGCCACGCAACGCTCGCCGCAGTCCGGAACGAGTAGCGTCGATGGCATGTCCCGCGCATCCGTAAATTGAGGTTTCGGGTGCAATCCGTTCTGCGCCGTCTTCAACTCGGGTCGGGCATTGTGTTGCTGACCTATCTCTTCCTGCACCTGATCAATCACGCGCTCGCCATCTGGTCACTGGAACTTGCCGGGCGCGGTCTGCTGGTGGCGCTGTGGCTCTGGCGTAGCATCCCGGGCACATTCTTACTGTACGGTGCGGCATCACTGCACTTCTCGCTCGCCTTGCATACGATTTACGCGCGCCGCCAATGGACGCTAGGGCCGGCAGAATGGATCCGCCTCTGGGCAGGCCTCAGCCTGCCGCTGCTGCTCATCCGCCACGCGGTGACAACTCGATTGGCCTCCACGCTCTACGGCTTCGAACCAAACTATGAGCGCGTCGTCATCACGCTGCTCACGAGTGGCACGCAGGGACTGCAGCTTGCACTGCTCGCTCCCGGCTGGGTACATGGATGCCTCGGACTGTGGTTCCGGTTGCGTCATCATCCATTGGCGCAACGCATGAAACCCGCATTACTTACGTTCGCCATCCTCTTGCCGCTGCTGTCTGCGGGAGGCTTTATCCAGATGATGCGAACCGTCGAGACAAAGAGCTTCATACTCCCGCCCCCCGATCCAAAGCTGGTTGCCCATCAGCTCGCTCTGGATGCCTGGCGTCACGATCTCGTCGCCATCTACCTCGTAGTGACCATCAGCGCATTCGTTGCCGGGCAGATGCGCAACGGACTCGAACGGCAAAGACAGCAGAAGAATCGCTGAATTCCTGATAGGTCACGGCGACACGCGAAGTCCCGCAACTCGCGTCGAGCACACCAGTGACCCGTATCGCTCCTCTTGAGCGGCGACGAAAATTCGCATGGCCGAATCGATACCAAAATTGTCGATTGGGACCGTATTTTCTGGTGCGCCAGGTTTGTACAGTGTCGGTCACCGCATGAGCGCTCACGCGGGCCTGGAGAACAAAGGCTAGCCGCCAATCCCCAAACCACGAGCAAACCCGGAGTACACAGATGAACGAGCATGCCCACGTAGATGGGATTTATCCCTTCCCGGCTGTGATGCAGACGCGGACGATCGAAACCAACGGTACGTCCATCCACGTGCGGGTCGGCGGTCATGGTCCCGCCGTCGTCATGCTGCACGGCTTCGGCACAACGGGCGACATGTGGGGTCACCTGGCGAGCGCACTCATCAAAGACCACATGATCGTCGTGCCTGACCTGCGTGGCCTGGGCCTCTCGTCGAAGCCCGACGGCGGCTACGACAAGAAGAATCAGGCGGCGGACGTGGTGGGCGTGCTGGACGCTTTGGGTGTGCATACGGCCGAACTGGTGATGCACGACATCGGTATCATGGTCGGCTTCGCGGTGGCCGCCGCCCACCCCGAGCGCGTGAACCGATGGGTAGCGATCGATGCGCCGCTGCCCGGCGTCGGCCCCTGGGATCAGATCACACAGGATCCGGCCATGTGGCACTTTGGCTTCGGTGGTAAAGACATGGAGCGCCTCGTCGCCGGCCGCGAGCGCATCTATCTCGACCGCTTCTGGAACGAACTTTCCCGGGACCCGAAGCGGTTTGATGAAGCGAAGCGCCAGCATTACGCAGCGCTCTATGCGCAACCCGGCGCAATGCGAGCGAGCTTTGCGCAGTTCCTGGCGTTCAGCCAGGATGCGGCCGACAACAGGAGATTCCTCGCGCAGGGCAAGCTTCAGATGCCCGTCCTGGCCTTGGGTGGCGAAGCGACATTCGGCCCTATGATCGGCGCAGTGATACGGTGTGCCGCCGATCACGTCGAAAACGTGACCCTCCCTGATTGCGGGCACTGGATCACGGAAGAACAGCCGGCCGCGACAACCAAACTTGTTGTCGACTTCCTGCATCGGCGTTCGTGAGCTAGCTAGCGTTACGTAGTGCGGTGCCGCGTGGCTGGGTCCAGCCGCGCCGCAGCCCATCATCGACACTTAGGGAATCTGATTTGAACAAGTACCTGATTGCACCTTGCGTTCTCGCGTTGATCGCGGGATCAGCGATGGCGGCCACAACCACTTACAACCTTGACCCGAGGCACACCTATCCAAGTTTCGAGGCCGACCATTTCGGCGGCATTTCGGTGTGGCGGGGCAAGTTCACGAAAAGCAGCGGCGTCGTGACACTTGATCGCGCTGCAAAGACAGGCACGATCGACGTGTCGATTGACACCGCGTCGATTGACACGGGTAATGCGCAACTCGATACGCGTGTGAAATCGGATGAATTTTTCGATGTCAGCAAGTATCCGACCGCGACGTTCAAAGGTAGTGCGCTGCGCTTCGACGGCGACACGCCAATCGAAGTAGCGGGCGACTTCACATTTCACGGGGTCACCAAACCGCTGACGTTGAAGATTGATTCGTTCAAGTGCTTCATCAACCCGCTGATCAAGCGCGAAGTGTGTGGTGCGGAAGCCAGCGCGCAATTCGACCGCGCCGACTATGGCGTGACCTGGGGCACGAATTACGGTTTCAGGACGCTGACTCGCCTGCAGATTCAAGTTGAAGGCGTGAAGGCTGACTAGACTGGAGACGGACTTGACTACATGAAGGGTCGATCCTCCTACCCTGCCCTTCTATTGTCGCGGCGCACGCTCTCAGAGGTGCGCTTTTTTTATGCATACAGTTCTTTTTCTCGACCTGAACATCCAACAGGTCGAAAAAAAGACACAGACTCTAGAGCCACGAATGCCCCGCAGCTAAAAACGTGGGCCTTTAATTCGATGTCCCGGCCCACGCGTTAGTAGCTTCGGACAATTCATCTACCAGCCGAAACAGAAGCCGCCCCCACCAACGCCACAGCCCGCTCGCGTGCAGCCTGTCTCGCTGCGTGGTCGACTTCGGGTCCAAACAGCGTTTTCTCGACGACAACCGATTCAACGTTAGTGATACCGACGGATCGCAGCCACGCTTCGATATAAGGCCGCTGAAAATCGAACGAATGGGCGGGGGTGTTTGAGTCGATCGAATAGTCGAGTCCTCTCGCGTAGATCACTACCGCTTCCTTGTCTTTCAGCAAGCCCTGAAGCCCACGCTCATCGAACGAGAACAGGATGTCTCGCTGCGACACGACATCGATGAAATGCTTGAGCTTGTATGGAATAGAAAAATTCCACAGTGGCACAGAGAGCAACAACGTATCCGCGTCGTGCAGCCGCTGCGCGAGGCGCCGGATGTCCGCCCACGCCTGCTGCTGCGCTTCGCTGAGCGGCGTGCCGCTCAGGTCCGCATATTTCGCGTCGAGCGCATCGCCGTCGAATTCCGGCAAGTTAATCGACCAAAGATCGAGCACGTCGATCGAGTGATCTGGATGAGCGCCGCGATAAGCCTCCAGATAGGCGCGCGCAACGTCGAGGGAAGCAGATCGCGACTTGCGTGGCGACGATTCGATATGCAGCAAGGTCGGCATGGCAATACTCCAGGTGGGTTGACTGCCGCCATCACAACATATTTCGATTTAAAATATAAACGAAGTATCAAGAGCTTATTCAGTTCAATTCGCACTGTATTGGAAGGACCATGTTCGATACCGTTCTGCTGCGCTCTTTCGTGGCCGTCGTCCAGGAAGGCGGGTTCACGCACGCCGCCGTCCGCCTCAATCTGACGCAGTCCGCGGTTAGCGCGCATCTGCGACGTCTGGAAAAACAGACCGGCCGGGACCTGCTCGTGCGTACCACGCGCTCGGTGACGCTCACACCGGACGGTGAACTTCTGCTGGGCTACGCGCGCGCCATCCTCGCGCTCAACCATGATGCGCATGCGCAACTGCTTCGCGGGCCCAGCGAAGGTGCGATCCGGGTTGGCCTTTCCGAAGACCTCGCCAACGTCAGGCTGATGAATGTCATGCAGGCGTTCGCGGTGCGCTATCCGCGCATTGCCTTCAGCGTCAGGGTCGGCATTCCTGCCGAACTGCTGCAGGCGATGGACCGGGGCGAATTCGACGTGGTGATCGGCGGACGCTGCCATGATTCGCGTCCCGGACGCGTGCTATGGCGAGAGCCGCTCGTGTGGGCTGGCGCGGAGTGGGCTTCGCTTACGTCCGGCGCGCCGGTGCCGCTCGCGTTGTTTCCGGAACCGTGCCCGTATCGTGAGGCCGCGCTTTCCGCCCTCGCCCGCGCGGGCCTAGATTACCGGATCGCACTGGTGTGCTCGAGCGGCGCCGGCCTGTGCGCCGCCGCGCAGGCTGGCTTTGCGGTGACGCCGGTCGTGCATACGCAACTCGTTCACGGCTTGCGTGCGGTCGCGCCGGATACCGGTCTGCCGGCACTGCCCGATGTCGAGTTCACGATGTTCTCGGTGCCGGGCGCATCGGCCAGCATCGCGGACGAACTAGGCAACGCGATCGTGCTCGCATTCGCGCATAAGGGATGACAACCGGGCGAGCGGAAGACGTGCTGGCAAAGATAGAGAATCAGGACCTCATCCTATCCACGCTGGGCCAGGAATCATCGAGCTGCGATCGACTTGTTCCATTCGCGCAAAACCGTCTTTCCAAAGCGCAAACGCAACCGTGCATGGCCACGTAGACTCACGACGCCCGCAACTCACGTACACCCTTACCTATCCGCCGCCGCAGCAACGTTCGCAACGTGTGGCCGTCCGCATACCCAACCTGCTCAGCAATGCGCTCGACGGGGAGTTCGCTCGTCCTGAGCAGATGGACGGCGCGCTCGATTCGCAGATCCTGAATGTACTCGACGGGCGTTTTACCCAGCACCGCGTTCAGACGACGCGTCAACGTCCGCTTGCTGGTCGCCAGTTCATCGGCAACGACGTCGAGTGAGATCGCCGTGCCGAGGTGTTGCCGCACCCAGCGGTCGAACCGCTCGACGAGCACATCCGAGTGTGAGAGCTGATCGGAGATCGCATAGGCAGACTGCGACAGTCGTGAGTCGAATACGAGGTACCTTGCAACGAGCGCCGCAAGCTCAGGGCTGTGGTTGCGGATCAACCAGAGCGCAAGGTCGAGGTGGCTCAGGGCCGCCCCTGCCGTTATGGCACCTCCGCTGGGAACGACAATCCGGTGCGCGTCGAGGTGTACGTTCGGGTAGCGCTGCCGGAATAGCGGCGAAAGCCACCAAGTGGTCGTAGCATCGTAACCGTCGAGCAAGCCGCTTTCAGCCAGCACGAATGTACCCGTACATGCGGCTGCAACGCGCGCGCCGCCACTTCGCCACGCGCGCAAAGCACCCAGCGCATCGACCACGTCGTCGCGAGCGAGCGCAGGCACAAGCGCCTCGGGCGACGTGCGGTTGAGCGCGGGCAACACGACCCAATCCGGCGCAGGCGCGTCGGGCACCTCTCGCACGGGCACTTGCAACCCCAGCTCGGTATGTACTTCGGGGCGCATTCCCACCACGGTGATGTCGAAGCCCGCCGTGGCCACCCCTGTCGTGCGCGCAAGGCTGTTGGCCATCGTCAAGCTGTCGAGCACAGTGGTGAGGCCCGTATCGAAAACCCCTTCGAGCGCGAGAACATAAATTCGCATGGCAGCATTGATACCAAAATTGTCGATCGGGACAGTATTCTCCAGCGCGTTGCGTTTGTACAGTGTCGATCACCGCATGAACTCCTCATGCGGAGCACTGGAGAACGAAGATGATCAAGCACGCCTTGTTTGTCCGACTTGAAGCCAAACCGGGAAAGGAGCAGGCGGTAGCAGACTTCCTTGCCGATGGGCTCGAGATGGCCAATCGGGAGTCGACCACGCCAATCTGGTTCGCACTCAAGCTGTCGCCGACGACGTTCGGCGTATTCGACGCTTTTGCGAGTGAAGCGGATCGCCAGGCGCACCTGAGCGGCAGGATTGCCAGCGCCCTGATGGCCGGCGCCGACGACATGCTGGCAAATCCCCCGTCGATCGAGCCGATCGACGTCCTTGGCATGAAGAACCTGCGGGCGTGAGTCATTTGCGCTCCGGCAGCACACAACTCCCGGCGCTGGAGACCGTATCCAGCAACCGCTATGTCCGCCAGCCTGTGGCGTCGTGATTCAAGCCCGTTCATATAGATGGAGTAGTTCGTGTCGATTCAATACAAACTAGGCGCTTTGTTCGCTGCCCTTGCGTTTTCGAGCGCGTCTTTCGCGCAAACGCCCGACGTCAAACCGGAACGGATTCGCGGCGATATCGTGTCGTTCAAAGGCGAATTGCTGACCGTACACCGGAAGAGCGGCGACACCGTATCGATCGATGTCAAACCGGACGTCGGCGTCTCGGCTCTCAAGCCCGCCACGCTTTCCGACGCCAAAATCGGTTCCTACGTGGGAACGCCGGCGATTACGGGCGGCGACGGAAAATTGACGGCCACTTCGATGATCGTTTTTCCCGAGGCAGCACGCGGTACGGCAGAAGGGCATTTCGCCTATGACTTCGGTCCCAACAGCACGATGACAAATGCAAACGTGGTGTCGGTTGTCACCGGCACACGCGGCCGTGAACTGAATCTGTCATACAAGGGCGGTTCCAGCACGGTGACAGTGCCGGAGAACGTCCCCGTCGTGACGCCGGTTCCTGCGAGCAGAACGGATCTGATGGCAGGGAAGAAGGTGTTCCTCGTTGTGACACCGGGTGCGGGTGGCGTTTATGACGCACACGTGCTCTTCGTCGAAAAAGACGGCATCGCGCCGCAGTTCTAACGCATCATCATGTCGGTCCTCTGTGGCCGTTGGTGCCGATGACCTGCCCCATTCCCGGCAAGCGCGGTCGAACCATGTTGCGATATTGCGATTCCCGTTTCCATTCATTCAATAATCCTAATTACTTTTGACGTTTTCCTTACTCAGGGATTGACCATGCGTTTTCTCACGTTACGCTCTGCAGCGGCGCAGGCCGCCGCCGCACTTTGCCTGCTTGCCACTGCCGCCGCGCCTGCTTTTGCCGCGCCGGTGAAGAACATCGTGGTGGTCCACGGCGCGTTCTCCGACGCCGCAGGCTGGCGTCCCGTCTACAACATCCTGACGAAGGACGGTTACCACGTGACACTGGTGCAGCAACCTCTGACGTCGTTCAACGACGACGTGAATGCCACGAAGCGCGTGCTCGATAGCCTCGATGGTCCGTGCGTACTCGTCGGCCACAGCTATGCTGGCGCGATCATCAGTGAAGCCGGAAACGACGATCACGTGACGTCGCTGGTGTACATCGCCGCGCATGCGCTCGACGCCGGTGAAACCATCGGGGACAACGGCAAGAAGTACCCGGTCGGCCCGCTATCGATCGTCGGAACGCCGGATCATTTTGTTTACCTGAAACCCACCGACTATCCGTCGCAGTTCGCACCCGACCTGCCTCGCGCGCAGGCCGATTTCGAAGCGCATGCGCAGATACCGCTTGCAGCATCGGAGTTCTCGGCGCAGGTTTCGGATCCGGCATGGAAGACCAAGCCCAGCTGGTATATGGTCGCGAAGGCTGACAAGATCATCAGTCCGGACCTCGAACGTATGTACGCAGCGCGCGCTCAAGCAAATACGGTCGAGATCAATGGTGCAAGCCATGCGGTGTTCGAGTCCCATCCGCGGGAAGTCGCCGCACTGATCGAACAGGCGGCGCAGCGGTCTGGCCAGTAGGGGTACGTTCCTCGGCGCTTACCGCCAGCTTGACGCCATATGCAAGCGCAGACGAGCGCCTACGCGCGGGTGATCGGCAGGACCGGGATCACTTGCGTGTACCCGGCCGATGCGCTCGGGCTGAGCTCAGCCCAATTCAAAGCTTCTTCCAGCGTCTCGACCCTGACCACTAAAAAGCCGCCTAACAGTGCGTGCCCTTCCCGGGATCGGCCATCCTGGACCTGGCGCCGGCCGTCCCGCACCCGCACGGTGCTGGCGTTGCGCGGATCGAGTCGTGCCGGCCCGCATGACACCGGCGGTTAGAAGAGACGATCAGGCAGGCGCGAACGCGGCCGCATGGCGGCGAGCGAATTCGGCGGCGGAAATCGGCGCGCGACCGACTAGCTGCTCGAAGGTGTTGGTCATGCGGTCGTAGCGGTTGTCCCGATGCAGCTGGGCCATAACGATCAGGTGCGCGAGCAGATGAGCCGGCTGTTTGGCCTCCTGGAGCCTGGCTTCCCAGATCTGCGGCGGCACGTTGACGTATTGGATGGTGCGGCCCAGTGCGCCGCTGAATTCCTGCGCGAGCTCGGCCATCGTCAGCGACTGGGGGCCGGTCAGTTCGTAGACCTTGCTGATATGCGGCTCTGGGTTGGCCAGCACAGCAGCAACGGCGGCTCCCACGTCGGCGGCGGCGATCGGAGAGGTCTTGCCGTCAGCGAACGGCAGGCGGATAGCGTTGTCGTCCCGGATCCCCTTGGCCGCCGGCAGGAACAAGCCTTCGAAGAAAGCGGTTGGACGCAGGTAAACCACCGGCAGGCCGGACCAGCGCAGCACCTGCTCTGCGAGCCAGTGCTGCTTCTGTTGCGGGCTGCCGGTGGTCTCTGTCTCGCTCATCTGCGACAGCGTCATCTGCGACAGATTGACGAAGGCCTTCACACCCAGGCTTTTCGCTGTAACCGCGACGTTGGTGGTCGCTTCCAGGAAGGTGGGCGAAACCGACATCGTGAAATACACCACTGAGCAGCCTTGCATGGCCGCACGCACCGCGACGATGTCGAGCATGTCGGCGACCACGACTTCGGCGCCCAGATCACGCAACGTGTCGGCGCGCGCGTCCAGCTTGCGCACCATCGCGCGTACGCGATGGCCTTGCTCCAGCAGGATGGCGATAGCTGCGCGCGCGGTCGAGCCGACGCTGCCGGCGGCACCAGTGACGAGGATGGTTTCTTGGGACAAAATTCTCTTCCTTGTGTTCGTGAGAAAGATGAAGAACATGAGCAACGGACCTCAGGAATCGCCAGCCTGGCGCGCCTCGCCGCATCAACGTCGGCACGCACCGCACTGGAAGCGAGGACGTAATAGACCAGGTCGGTGCGCATCGGCAGCAGCCCTTTCTGGACGGTCTGGCCGGAACCGTCGAACTCGGCACTGGCCGGCGCCGCCTCGACTCAGGCAACCTTGGTGCTCGGACGAAGCGACACGGCGGACCGACCGCGTCCGGCCAAAGCTACGACGCTCGCGCGGCCGCAGCCAAGGGCCACAGGGAAAACGGAGGCCGCATACATGCTAGAATTATCTATGTTGAAAAATACATAGTGACACGGTTCACATGACTATGTCAAAAAAAACATAGTCATTCCGCGTGCGCATTGACGCAATCAAGGAGCGAATGCGAGTGAGTGATTTGAAGGAAGCCAGGGCAAGCAAGGCGAAACCACTGAAAAATGTTCTCCTCGCCGGGCTATATAACCAGCCACGTTCGGGCTATGAAATGACGAAATGGCTGCAGGTGGCGGGCCAGCATTGCTGGTCGGTTGAGCACAGCTCCGTGTACCCTGCTTTGCGCGAGCTGGAGAAGGACGGACTCATCAAATCGGAGCGCTTGCCGGGAACGCGCGGACCGGAACGCTTGATCTACAGCGTGACCGATGCTGGACGCGAGGAGCTGACGGCTTGGGTGGCCAATGGTTCGCCACGCCCGGCCATCAAGGACGAACAGATACTGCGGGTGTTATGTTTCGATTTGCTGCCGCGCGAGACAGCGTTGCAGCAAATTCGTGCGGTGCGCGCGGACCATCAGGCCCAGCTTGAATTCTTTCTCGAAAGGCAGGCCGTGCTGACTGAACATCAGCTTGGACCGCTGTTGGTGACGCGCCGCGGCGTGTTGGCGGAACAGGCCTATATCGCGTGGTGTGACGAGGTGGCGGAAATGATTGCTCGCAGGCCAGCCTGATCCCTGCCGAATTCAGGTCGGCGTGCAGCTTGAATTTGCCAAATGGAAGTACCTGGCGAAGGAGGCACCACCACCCTTGACATTGGCACGCGATGCACCCAGGTAGACAAACAGACCGTGTGTCTTCGTAGCGATACTTCGCAACCGGTGCGAGTTCGCTACGGTGTCACGGGCATTCTCGACGGATGCGGGGAAGCAGATGAAGCGACTCTCGTCGGCGCCGGAGAGAAAAATCCGTTAACGCCGCTGAAGCCGACGTTTGATCTACCGAGTCACCGCCGCTCCATGGCTGATTTGCGTCTGATGTGAGCGAGACGCGGCGTGCTATCCACCTCGAAAACGAGGCTACTTCCTGCGCTGTTGACTCATGAGTTTCACGATATCGGTCGTCGGCCGGCTCGTCATGAGGCGAGGGATGTCGTCGAGGTGAACCCAGCGACACCTCGATATTTCATTACTCGGGCGAGCCTTGGCGCGATTCGGGATTTCGCAGGAGAACACGTGATGGTGCTTCTGCTTGCCACGGAAGTCAAAGAGATGCTTGGCTGACTTCCCTGTAAGCCGCGTTTCTTCCTTGAGTTCTCGAAGCGCGGCGTCCGAGCGATGTTCTCCACGCTTGAGGATCCCGCCCGGCAAAGCCCACTTTGATTCACTACGTGCGACCAGGAGGATTCGCTTGCCTCTGCGGCAGACCACGGTGGCGCGTTTCTTCAAAACGAACTCCCACGTATGTTCCAGGAATTTTCATGCATTGCCCGATTCGCGAGCGTATCGGGCAGTGCATGACGTAACCAGGCATCCTAAATCAAAACAGCGGAAGCACGGCGATTTTTGCGAAGCGCGGGCGGCGTACGCGCCACACTTTAAAGGCACGTCACTAAAACGTCACATAGAGCGCGGGCGCTCAGAGATGAGTATGGTAAGGTCCGGCGAATGTATTTTTGTCCGACTCGAGGCTCAAATGGATATGGATGGTGACTGGCCCTTGCCGCGGCTAAACAATCGCTTCAAAGTCGACCGGCGGCCGCCCGGTTCATCGCTCTCAAGCGCGAGCACCATCGCCAGTACCTTTGCATCACTGGCGACGCCCGTGGTAGCGGAGGCTGTGCAAAGGGCGAGAGAACTGTCCACACAGAGCGAAGCCGAGGGGTTTCACCAGCTTCGAGTCGCCTTCAGAAAGCTTCGTGCTTTGTACTGGGCGTACTCCCCTTACCTCGGAGAGGAAGCGACCGCACAAGCCACCGAAGAATTCAAGCGTCTTGCTGCGTTGGCAGGCGGGACGCGTGATTGGGACATCGCAGGCGATCTTCTGAAATCCGCCCAGGCGTCACGCGCATCGATTGCGCTGCTCGTGGCCGCAGCGCGCGAAAAGCGCGCACAGGCGGTAGTGCATAGCCAGACGATGATCAAAAGCGACGATGTCGAGGTGTTCTTGAACGACGTCCTGCTTCGCGCGCAAACTACGCTGCAGTCGCGTTGCAACGATCTTCCTATTCAGGCGTTCGCCGAGGCGCGGGTTCGTCTTGCTCAGCGCGCACTTCGAAAGCGAAGCAGGCGTGCAGCGCGCAGCGAGGCCGCCCACGAGGAAAATCTTCACGATGTTCGAAAGGCGGGCAAGAAGCTGAGGTACCTGCTCGAGTTTTTTCAACCCTTTATCAAAGGCGCGCACGGTCGCACGATCAAAGAATTGACGTCCGTGCAAAACAAGCTGGGACAGTTCAACGACATTGCCGCAAGTGAGACCCTGATTCGCAGCGCGTCATTCAACGAAGTCCCACCTGAGGTCGTGCAAGAGTCGTTGCAATGGTTGGAAAAGCAGAAGTGTCGACGAATGCGTGCAGCATCACGGCGGGTTCGAACCATCGCTAGCTGAGCTTGAGGCGATCTCAAACGCTGAGTATTGGGGCGCCACCGAGGCGTTTGCGTGCTTTGGCCAAGGCGCGCTCAGCGGGTCACCGGAGGCCCTTGGTGCAAATCGGGTCACGCTCGTTTCGATGTCAGGTCCGCATCTGTTAGCTGCCATTGAACGCCTGACCGGGCGACCGGCGGAAGCGACGCAGTTAACAGGCCGACTTTTCATGCTGTGGAAAATCACGTAGGCACAATTTTGTCGAAACTCCGCGTTTTCGCGAAAGCAAGCCCCATTTCCACTCCTAGAAACAAACCCTAACCCCCAACAGCCGCACGGCGCGTAACCCAACACCCGCCCTACATCCCTTTCAGCAAGACTACCAATATCCCAAATCGGCACGCACGCCTTGCCGGTTTCGGCGTTGGCCCGATTTTTCGTCGATCTACAGTCGCCCCACACAACGTGAATCTCTAACGGAGGCGACATGAGAATAAGGCGACGAACCGCGTCCATCGCGGCGACGCTGTCATTTGCGGCGGCATGCATCGGCAGCGCGCACGCGATCGAAAAACCCGAAGAACTGACCGTGCAGAAGCTGCCCGCGTGGCATCCGCATGAGGTGTTCGTCGTCGATATTTCGATGCCGTCGATGACGGACGCACGCATCTACCTGTACGACGCCGATGCGAAAAAGCTGCTCGGCCAGATCGACGCCGGCTTCGCGCCGGGCTTCGCCATTTCGCCGGATCACAAGACGAGCTTCGTCGCGACCACGTACTTTGCACGCGGCTCGCACGGCACGCGCACCGACGTCGTCGAGATGACCGACAACGCGACGCTCGATCACACGGGCGAAATCGTGATTCCGCCGAAGCACGGCCAGCACGTGCCGTCGCCGTACAACACGACGTTCAGCGCGGACGGCAAGCGTCTCTACGTGACGAACATCACGCCTGCTGCATCGGTGACGGTGATCGACGTCGCATCGAAGAAGGTGCTGTCGGAAGTCGACATGGCGGCCTGCGTGCTCGCGTTTCCGTCGGGCAACGACCGTTTCACGGGTCTGTGCGAAAGCGGCAAGGCGCTCACCATCACGCTCGATGCGAACGGCAAGGAATCGAAGCGCACGATGTCCGACGCGTTTATCGACGTCGACAAGGACCCCGCGTACATCAACGCATCGCCCTATCAGGGCGGCTACCTGTTCACGACTTTCCACGGCATGGTGCGCACGGCCGACTTCCGCGGCGACAAGCCCGTGTTCGGCAAGCCGTGGTCGCTGCTGACGGACGCCGAGCGCGCCGAAGGCTGGCGTCCCGGCGGCATGCAGCAGACCGCCGTTCACGCGAAGCTGCATCGCTACTACGTGGCGATGCACAAGGGCGGCGAAGGCACACACAAGGACCCCGGCACCGAAGTCTGGGTGTACGACCTGCAGACGAAAAAGCGCATCGCGCGCTGGGATCTGTCACAGCAGAAGATCGACCCGATCGCCTCGATCCAGGTCAGCGACGACGACAAGCCGCTGTTCTACGGCATCACGGGCACGTCGGATCTGGTCGTGATGGATGCGCGCACGGGCAAGCTGCAGCACGTCGAAAAGCAGGTCGGCAATACGTCGTCGCTGCTCGTCAATCCGTGAGGCCGACATGATGCTCGATCCTGTACTCGCGACGGGCGCGCAAGCCAGCACGGCGATTGCCGTGCTGCTCGGCGCCGTCGCCAAATGGCGGCGTCCTGCCGCGTTCCGTCAGGCGCTCGGCGATTACCGCCTGTTGCCCGAAGCGTTGACGGCGCCCGCCGCCATCGCGATCACGACAGCGGAAACGGTGGGCGCAGCCGCGCTGCTGTTCCCCGATACACGCGTAATCGGCGCAATCGTGCTGGTCGCGTTGCTGCTCGCGTTCGCAGCGGGGCTCGCGTTCAACATCCTGCGCGGCCACACCGATATCGACTGCGGCTGCTCGGGCTTTGCCGCGACGCAAGCAGCAAACCAGGCGAACGCGCCACGCGGCATCGGCTGGTTTCATGTCGCGCGCGCCGTGCTGCTCGCTGCGCTCGCCGCGACCGCGTTCATCGAACCCGCAACGCGTTCGATCGTGTGGTTCGACTACCTGACGCTGTTCTTCGCCGTGCTGCTGATCGTCTGCGCACTGCTCACTTTCGATGTGCTGCTGGCCAACGTGCCGCGCCTGTCCCACTTGAGGAATTCATGATGCAAACCGCTCTCACCGTTTCCACCGCGCTCCTGTGGATCGCTGTTCTCGCGCTCGGCGCGATCTGTCTTGCGCTGGTTCGCCAGGTCGGCATTCTGTACGAACGCATCATGCCCGCAGGCGCGTTGATGATCGACAAGGGCCCCGCTGTCGGCGCGATCGCACCGACCTTCGAACTGGCCGACATTCGCGGCCAGAACGTGAAGGTGGGCGGTATCGACGCACAAGGCAAGGCCACGCTGCTGTTCTTCCTGTCGCCGACGTGCCCCGTCTGCAAGAAGCTGCTGCCGCTGCTGCCTTCGCTGCAATCGAGCGAAACCACGCCCGTCAACATCGTGCTCGCCAGCGACGGCGAACTCGCCGAACACCAGCGCTTCGCGCAGAAGCAGAACCTCGATCGCTTCCCGTATGTGCTGTCGCAGGAACTGGGCATGGCGTACCAGATCGGCAAGCTGCCGTATGCCGTGCTGCTCGACGACAGCGGCAAGGTGCGCGCGAAGGGTCTCGTCAACACGCGCGAGCATCTGGAAAGCCTGTTCGAAGCGAAGGAACGCGGCGTCGCGTCGCTCCAGGAGTTCGTGCATGGCGATCATCGCCACGAGCAGCACGCTTAAAGCGCCGAACCGATTACAAACCTGAGCGGAGAACAATCACATGGGCGTTTTTGATTCATGGTTCGAGAAGTCGGCGCGTGGCGTCGCGCAGCACAGTTCGCGGCGCAGCGCGATGGCGAAGCTCGGCCGCGTGCTGGTCGGCTCGGCGATGCTGCCGCTGCTGCCCGTCGATCGCACCGCATATGCAGCGGATGCGGCATCGGCAGCGTCGGGCGCATCGGGCGCTGCGGCATCCGGCGCCAGCGACGATCCGATGAGCTGCGATTACTGGAAGTACTGCGCAATCGACGGCTGGCTCTGCAGCTGCTGCGGCGGCACGTCGAGCAGCTGCCCGCCGGGCACGACGCCTTCGCCGATTACGTGGATCGGCACCTGCCGCAATCCGCACGACGGCACCGACTACATCGTCTCGTACAACGACTGCTGCGGCAAAACCTCGTGCGGCAAGTGCTTCTGCAACCGCAACGAACGCGAGAAGCCGCTCTACAAGCTGTCCCTCGACAACGACATCAACTGGTGCATGGCGAACGGCAATTCGAACTATCACTGTTCGGTTTCGGTCCTGCTCGGAGCAGCAAAGCAATGAAAGTGAATCACGCTGGAAAAATCGCGGCCGCCTGCCTTGCGGCGGCTGCGTCGTTGACGATGCCGGGGGTCGCGTTCGCGCAGAACGTGCATTACCCCGCCGGCAAGAGCATGTTCGACGCACAGTGCGCGGTGTGCCATCAGGCAGGTGGCAAGGGCCAGGATGGACTCGCGCCGCCTCTTACCGAGTATCCGGGCAAGTACTCGACGACCGCGCCGGGCCGCGCGCAGCTGACGGCGACTGTGGTACACGGCATGTTCGGCGAGATCAAGGTCCACGACAAGAGCTACAACTTCAAGATGCCGAGCTTCGCAAGCGCGAGCGACGAAGACCTGGCGCAGGTGTTGAACTACGTCGTGTTCGATCTGAACGCACAGCACGGCGACGCGAAGCCGTTCACGGCCGCCGACATAAAGGCAGCGCGCGCGCAGACGATGGACAGCTCAGCCGTCCACACGCAACGCGCCGTCGTCACGAAGGGACTCGGCCTATGAACGCCGCTCGCGTGTCTCGTGCCGGCGACCGCGTGCCCGCGCAACAGCCCGCGCGCGGCGCGCGCGCGGCTTCAGCGGTGACGTTGTGGATCGACGCAGCGCGGCGCATGTCGATGCTGCTCATCGCGTGCGCCGCGACTTACGTACCGCCCTCGCCCGCCAATGCGCAAAGCAGCGCGGACTTGTCGCTCGCGCAGCAGCACTGGGTGCTCAACTGCATGGGCTGTCACACGGCAACGGGCGGCGGCATTCCCGGCAAGGTGCCGCCGCTCGCGCACTCGCTTGGCTACTTCGAGCATCTGCCCGCCGGGCGCGAGTATGTGATGCGCGTGCCGGGCGCCTCGAACTCGGCGCTCTCCGATCAGGAACTCGCTGACGTGCTGAACTGGCTGCTCACGACGATGAACCACGAAGCGCTGCCGAAAGACTTCAAGCCCTACACGGCCGCTGAAGTCTCTGCACAACGCCGCCCCGCTCTCTCCGATGTCGCGACCGTGCGCGCCGGACTGATCCGGGATCTGCACGAGCGCGGCATCAAGGGTGTCGCGGACCGCTACTGAACATCCCCAATCAAAGGAATCGAACATGGAGACGAACAACACCTTTCCGCTGCTCGCCGCAACGCAGGCGTTCATCGCGAAGCCGAAGAAGATGCTGATCGGCGCGGAGTGGACGGATGCATCGTCGGGCCGCACGATCGACGTCGTGAATCCCGCCGACGGCAGCGTGCTCACGCGCGTGCCTGAAGCGAACGAGCACGACGTGCAGCAAGCCGTAGCCGCCGCGCGCCGCGCATTCGATGCCGGCCCGTGGCGTACGATGAAAACCACCGACCGCGAACGTCTGCTGCTGAAGCTCGCCGATCTCGTCGAAGCGAATGCGCGCGAACTCGCGGAAATCGAATCGCTCGATAACGGCAAACCGGTGATGGTTGCGCAAGGTCTCGACGTATCGATGGCTGCGCAGTGCTTTCGCTACATGGCCGGCTGGGCGACGAAGATCGAAGGCAGCGTGATCGATGCGGGCATGCCGTACATGCCGAACAGCGAAATATTCGCGTACACGCGCAAGGAACCCGTCGGCGTGGTCGGCGCGATTATTCCGTGGAATTTCCCGCTGCTGATGGCCGCGTGGAAGCTTGCGCCCGCGCTCGCGACGGGCTGCACCATCGTGCTGAAACCCGCAGAAGATACACCGCTTACCGCGCTGCGCCTTGGCGAGCTGATCCGCGAGGCAGGCTATCCGGAAGGCGTCGTCAACATCGTCACGGGTTATGGGCATACGGCGGGCGCGGCGCTCTCGCGCGATCCGCGCATCGACAAAATTGCGTTCACCGGCTCGACGCAGACGGGCAAGCTGATCGGCCACGCGGCGCTCGACAACATGACGCGCATGTCGCTCGAACTGGGCGGCAAGTCGCCTGTGATCGTGCTGCCCGATGTCGATATCGACAAGGCTGCGCAAGGCGTCGCGAACGCGATCTTCTTCAACTCGGGCCAGGTGTGTACGGCGGGCTCGCGCGTCTATATCCACAGCAAGGTGTTCGACAAGGTGATCGACGCTGTTGCGCAGATCACGAAGAGCCTGAAGGTCGGCGCGGGCATGGACCCGTCGACGCTCATTGGCCCGCTCGTCTCCGCGAAACAGCGCGAGCGCGTGTGCGGCTATATCGACTCGGGCTTCGCCGAAGGCGCGCGCGCCGCGGCGGGCGGCAAGATCATCGACAAGCCGGGCTTCTTCGTCGAGCCGACCGTGATGGTCGACACGAACCACACGATGCGCGTGGTGCGCGAAGAGATCTTCGGGCCGGTGCTGGTCGCAATGCCCTTCGACGATATCGACAGCGCCGTGCAACTCGCCAACGACACACCGTATGGCCTCGGCGCGAGCATCTGGTCGAACGACATGTCGGCCGTTCACAAACTGATTCCGCGCATTGCGGCGGGCACGGTGTGGGTCAATTGCCACTCGCTGCTCGACAACGCGCTGCCGTTCGGCGGCATGAAGCAATCGGGCTTTGGCCGTGAACTGGGACGCGCTGTCATCGAGCAGTACACGGAAAGCAAGTCCGTGATGATCAATTACGCGTAAGCGTTCGCGAACTGCCTTGCCGAAGCATATTTAGCTTTGGGCTTCACGCATCGGCAAGGCAACCGGATCGCACGCTCACGAAGCAGACGCATAAGACAAAGGGGAAGAGAAATGAAACATCGGACGACGCCGCGCACCATCGCGGCGGCGGTGGCCGCGCTCGCCGGCGCAATGGCTGCGATCGCCGCGCCCGGCATGGCGCATGCGGAGAGCAGCGTCACGTTGTATGGCGATGTCGACGCGGGCATCACGTACACGAACAACCAGCAGGTCACGCATGCGGATGGCAGTGTCGGCGGCGGACACAATTTTCAGTTCACGGGCGGGAATTCCGCGCCTTCGCGTTTTGGGTTGACTGGGAGTGAAGATCTTGGCGGCGGCACGTCGGTGGTCTTCAAGCTCGAAAACAGCTTCTTTACGGGGAGCGGTAGTTTCGTGCAGGGCGGCACGCTCTTCAATCAGAACGCGTGGGTTGGGTTGACCAATGAGCGGTACGGCACGCTGACGTTTGGCCGCCAGTTCGACTCGTACACGAATGCGCTCGCGCCGTATGCTTCCAGTAACGCGTGGGCCACGTTGTATGGGTCGCATATCGGCGACGTCGATAATCTTAACGCCGCGCTTAATCTGAACAATGCAGTGCAGTATGTGAGTCCTACGATTGCGGGCTTTTCTGTGAGCGGCACGTATTCGCTGGGCGGCGTTGCGGGTGATTTTTCGCAGAAGCGCGGCTGGGCTGTATCAGCGAGCTATAACAACGCGCCGTTCTCGTTCGGCGTCGGTTATCTCGATCTGAACAATCCGCTCGATGCTGCGTTGGGTGGTGAGCAGGGTTATATCGGCGATTTCGCGTGTTCGAATCCGACTGCGATGTATTGCGAGTTGCAGAATGCGCATTCGTTGAAGGCAGTTGGTGTTGGCGGTTCGTACGCGTTCGGACCGGCAACTTTCGGCATCGTTTATACCCACACGAAGCTCGACGATAGCCAGTATTTTGCGAGCGCCACACTGCCGCAAGGCGCGGATGTGCGGTTCGATATCGTTGAGGTGAATGCGACTTATGCGTTGTCGCCGGCTTTTACGCTTGGGGCCGCGTATATCTATAACTCGATGAAGACCGATGTCAGCGGGTCGCCGAAATTTCATCAGGTCAATCTTGGGGCGACGTATAGTTTGTCCAAGCGGACGTCGTTGTATGCGGTTGGGATCTTCCAGAAAGCCGCTGGCAGTGGGATTGGGACTGATCCTGTCACAGGACAGAGTGTGAATTATGCGCAGATTCCTAATCTGCCGAATTCCACTACGGATAAGCAGGTGTCTGTGACTGTTGGGCTGAAGCACAATTTCTGAGTTTTTTTTTGTTGTCTGCGGCGCGGGTGGTTTGCTTGTTTTTGCGCTGGCATCCGCGTTATGGTGGTTTGCCTGTGGTTGCGCTGGCATCCGCGTTATGGTGGTTTGCCTGTGGTTGCGCTGGCATCCGCGATTCGTTAGCGTGCTTCAGGCGTCGCCCCTGTGCGGGGCGGCACCTACTTTTCTTTGCCGCCGCAAAGAAAAGTAGGCAAAAGAAAGCGGCTCACACCGCCAGCCCGTGTTCTTATCCACGGGCCCCCAACGTCCCCACCCTTCACACGGCAGCCTATCTGTTCGCGTGCGTTGCCAACGCTTTGAATGAACGCCTCACCCGCTTCAAATACCCGTACTCGGGCAAGCGGCAGCGAATGGTATGTGCCGCCCAGGTGGCAAACTGTGTGTAGGTTGTCGCGTCGTATAGCTTGGCGCTATTACAGGGTGGCGCGCGCTATCGGTCCGAAGTGTGGCGTGTGTGGCACCACGGCCTACACACAGTTTGCCACCTGGGCGGCCGTGGACTATCTGGCACGGCGTGCTGCAACGCGGGTGTGTGAAGCGGGTGATGCGCTGGCTTGGAGCGTTGGCAACGAACGCGAACAGGAAAGTTGCCGTGTGAAGTGAGGGACCGGTTGTGGGCCCTCAGGCAGGGAGAAGAACTGGCGGTGTTAGCCGCTTTCTTTTGCCTACTTTTCTTTGCGGCGGCAAAGAAAAGTAGGTGCCGCCCCGCACAGGGGCGACGCTTGAAGCACGCTAACGTAATCGCGGATGCCAGCGCAAACCCAAAACAAGCTACCCAGCGTCGCAGACAACCAAAAGCAGGTGCCACCCGCACATGGGCGACGCCTGAAGTGAGCTAACAAACCGCGGATGCCAGAACAAACACTATCAAACCAAACTACGCCGCAAAGGCAAAAAAGAGCGCTACCGCATCAACTCATCAAAACTCACGAGCAGCCGCTCAATATCGGCAGAGTGAATATTGCCCATAGTGGAAATCCGGAAAAGCTCTTTAGACAGCCCACCCTGCCCTGCATAGATCACAAAGCCGTGCGCTTTAAGCGCATCATGCAACCGCTCATAAGAGACGCCGTCCGGCAACTTATAAGCCCTCAGCACGACAGAAGACTCATCCGCCGGCAGAGCACTCCCAATACCACGCGCCAAAAGCCCCTCACGAGCCTGCTCGGCCAGAGCCAGATACCGAGCATGCCGTGCTCGCCAACCACCTTCCTCATCAAGCTCACGCAGCGCTTCAACAAGCGCATAGTAAGCATGAACAGAAGGCGTAAACGGCGTATTCCGCTGATCCTGCAAACTGGCAAGCCGCACAAGCCCAAGGTAATAAGTCCGGCTCGCAGCAGCCGCTAAAGCATCCCGTTTCACGATAACAAAAGCGGCACCCGGCACGCCATGCAGACACTTATTCGCCGTCGCCGCAACAGCCGCAATCGTGCCTTCAGCGAAGTCGATCTCTTCAGCGCCAAAGCTGCTCACACCATCAACCAGCATCTTCACGTTGCGCTCGCGGCAAACCGCTGCCAGCGCCTTGAGATCATTCAACCGCCCGGTCGTCGTCTCATGATGAATCACAGCAACATGCGTAATCGCCTTATCGGCATCGAGCGCAGCCGCGATACGCGCCAGATCAGGCGCCTGCATCCACTCATGCTTCACGACGCTATGCGCAATGCGATACTGCGCCGCAATCTGCGAAATACGCTCGCCATACACGCCATTCTCGACGATCAGCAGCTTGCCATTCTCCGGCACGAGCGCCGCGATCATGCTCTCGACAGCCGCCGTCCCCGAGCCCGTCATCAACACGGCGCTCCATTGCGCGGGATCGAGGTCGTACAGCTTCACCAGACGCGAGCGCGCTTCGTCCTGCAAGTCGAAAAACTCGCTCTCGCGATGACACAAGTCCGTTTGCAGCAGGCTATTACGCACGCGCTCGGTCAGCGTGACGGGGCCTGGATTCATCAGCAGCATCACCGTGCTCCTTCGTTCGTGCCGGCAGTGGCGATGTGGCGCATCAGGCGCGTCTTCACATCGGGCGGCGTAATGGTCGGGCGCGGCAAGCCGTCGGGCGTGCCACGGCGGATCGCGACGCGCACGAAGCGCGGGCCGTCAAGCAGCGGCGACGCGAACAGTTCGTCGATCAACCCCACATCGTCGCCTTCGACAGCGGACGCATAGCCGCACGCCGCCGCGACACCCGCGAACGACACCTGCGGCGAAACCGTCGACTGACCACCCGTCGAATCGTGCGCGCCGTTGTCGAGCAGAATGTGCGTGAGATTCGACGGACCATACGCGCCCAGCGTCGCAAACACGCCCATACGCATCAGCGCCGCGCCGTCGCCGTCGAGCGCGACAACATGCAGGTCCGGCCGTGTCAGCGCAAGACCCAGCGCGAACGGCGTAATGCAGCCCATCGAGCCGACCATGTACAACTGGTTCGGCCGGTCGTCGATTGCGTAAAGCTCGCGGCCGCAAAAACCAGTCGACGCCAGCACGACCGTCGAGTTCACCGGCGTATGAGCAATCACACGCTGCAAGGCTTCATTCCGCGTCGGCAAGGCGTCGGCGGCGACCGCGCGCGAAACATCACGCGCAGCGCGCACTTCGCGCTTTGCCGCGCGGCCCGAGTCCTTCAGTTCGTACGGCGCGACGCTGCCCTTCTGCATCACGAGTGCATACGGGCGGCCCGTCGCGTCCATGTGCGCAAGCGCGCGGTCCAGCGCGGGGCCGATCGCTTCCGCTTCCGTCGGGAACGTCTCCCACGGAATCTCCATCGTGTCGAGCATCGCCGGCGTGATGGGGCCCATCAATTGATGCTGCGGCTCGTCTGCGACGCCGGGCTGGCCGCGCCACGTCACGATCAGCAGTTGCGGCAAACGGAACGTCCACGTCAGCGACGTGAGCGGACTCACCGCGTTGCCGAGGCCCGAGTTCTGCATCATCGTCACGCCGCGACGACCGTTTTGCGCGCCGAGCGTCACGCCCGCGATGAACGCGACGGCATCACCTTCGTTCGCGGCCGACACGTAATGCAGCTTCGAATCCTGCAGCACGTAGTTGATGAACGGCGTCAGATACGAGCACGGCACGCCCGCGTACCAGTCGAAGCCGCGCTCGCGCGCCGCCTCGACAAACTGTGCTGCCTCGATCATTGCGCCGCGCCTCCCGCTGCCTCGCTCTTCGCGAGCGGCGTCGCTTCGTGCGCGAAGTCGCCCGCACGACGGAAGTCTTCGAGGTCGTTCACACCGCGCCAGTGGCCATGTACGTATTGCACTTCGATTTCTTCACCGGCTTCGATCAGCGCATTCAACAGCGCAGGCATGTCGAGCGAATCGAAATCGGGGCGCGTGCGCAGCGTGTTCATCACGGCTTGCAGACGCTCGCGGCCAGCGCCGCGCACGTTCAGCAGACCGATCCAGCGGCCATTCGGCACTTCGCCCTTCACGTCAGCTTCGTTGTTCGCCACGCGGCGCAGCAGCACCTTGTTGCCGAACAGGCCGCGATCGTCGGCGGCCGAGCACCACGCGAAATCGCGCACGCTCTGGTTCGTCGCGCCCGCTTCGGCAACTGTCGTCGAATCGACGACCACGCTGAACAGCGCTTCGCTGTCCACCAGATCGCGCACGATGTAGCTGCGGAACAGCAGGTCGCCGTACGAGATCACCGTGTCGTTCTGCAAGCCGTCGACGGCGCACGCGAGCGACGCCAGTTCGCCCGTCTGTTCGTGGCGCTCGTTGACGACCAGCTTGATGCCCGCCGTGTCGATCGCGTCGGCGCGATAGCCGCCCACGACCGTGATGTCGTTGACGCCCTGCTTCTTGAATGCGTCGACGAGCCAGCGCAGCAGCGGCTTGCCCGCGATGGGCAGCATGACCTTCGGACGGTCCGTCGTCACGGCTTCGAGGCCCTTGCCGCGGCTCGCGGCGAGCACGACAGCCGAACCCGCCACGCGCGACGACGACAGGTAGCGCTCTTCCGCTACCGAGTACTCGTCGGCATCCTGCAAACGGAAGATTTCGTTGACGGTCGCAATCCGGTCTTCGACGTTGACGAGCGTCTGGCTCTCGTAGATTTCCTTGACGACAGCCTGCATCGCGGACGTCGCCGCACGAATCTGATGGTTCGCCCAGATCACCGTGCTGATGCCCGCCTTGCGGAATACTTCCGTCGGCGTGCTGTAGTACTTGGTCGGCACGATCACGAGCGGACCGCGGCCTGCCCATTCGCGCGCGAACTCGAGGATCTCATCGGGGCGCGACAGCTTGCTGTGAATCAGGATCGCGTCCGCGCCCGCCTGGCGATACGCCTCGGCGCGCTTCAACGCTTCGTCCATGCCCCAGCCCGCGATCAACGCTTCGACGCGCGCGACGATCGAGAAATGCTCGTCCGTCTGCGAGTCCTTGCCCGCCTTGATCTTGCCGCAGAACTCGTCGATATCGGCGAGCGGCTGCGCTTCGCCCTTGATGAAACTGTTGGTTTTCGGGAACACCTTGTCTTCGATACAGACACCCGCGATGCCGCGCTGCTCCAGCTTGCGCACGAGGCGGCGCACGTTGTTGAAGTTGCCGTAGCCGGTGTCGCCGTCGAGCAGAATGGGCAGGTCGCTCGCGTCGGCCATGAATTCGAGCGTATCGACAACTTGCGTCCAGCTTGCTTCGTTGTTGTCGCGCACGCCGTATTGCGCGGAGATCGCGAGGCCCGAGCCCCAGATGCCCTTGAAGCCGGCTTCGCGCGCAATGCGTGCGGAGATGCCGTTGTGCGCTTCCATCAGGAATTCGAGCTCGTTGCTGGTGAGCATCTGGCGCAGGCGTGCGCTGCGCGACAGAGTAGAAACGAAAGAGGGTTCGCGTGCGTTCATTGTTTGGCTCCTAGGTCGGCCCGAGTTAGCGCTTCAGCGCTTCTTGCAAAGCCGGCCGCTGCAGTTGCGGCAGGACTTCTTTAGTTGCTCGCGCAACGTCGTTGGGAAAATCGATTTCAATCCAGGGCAGGCTGGTGACATCGGCCGTATCGAATGCATGGCTGCGTTCGAGCAGCAGGTCGCGCACGGCCTCCTCATGCGGCAGGTTCGCGCGGCCGCTATCGACGTAGCCCGCCACGATCTCCGCGAAGCGCCGCGCAGCGGCCTCGGTGAAGCGGAAAAAGCCGACCGATTCGCCGATCGTGTCGTAGTCGAGGCCGACGGCCAGTTGCTTGCGCAACTCGATGGGCACGCCCTGTTTCAGGCACAGCTTGACGGGTTCGTCGCCGGCCTCGAAGTCGCGGTCGATCAGCAGCCGGTTCGCTTGCTCGCCCGCCACGAGCGCGGCCAGCATGCGCTCGTCGTACAGCACGTCGGCGTCCATCAGCAGCACGTCGCCACCGCGCGTGAGGGCATCGGCGACGGTATGCACGGTCAGCACGCTGCCCAGATCGAAACGCGGATTGAGCTTGATCTCGGGCACCTTGCGGCCGGCGCGCGTCAGTTCGGCTTCGACCTGTTCCGGCTGGAAGCCGAGCGCGAGGACGACCTCATCGACGCCGACGGCTTCGAGCATCTGCAAATGGCGCTCCAGCAGCGTGACGCCGTCAAAGCGCAACAGACATTTTGGAAACTGCTCCCCCGGCGGTTGCTGGAGTCGCAAGCCGAGGCCTGCGGCAAGAATGATCGCTCGCATTCGATTTCCAGGGAAAGGATAAATGGTTTATTGGCTCTTTTAATCGGGCATTCGAAATGGCTTCCGCGCTGCGCGCGAAGGCGTCCCGGCGAGCCAAAAATGGCGACTATATCGGAATTGAGAACGGATTGCAGACCAGCCGCGCCGCTTTTGGCAATTGATGGAATTAGTTTGAAAAATGTGGTGATTTTGTTTGAAAAGGAGGCTGATTCGCCTGCTTCAGCCGATGACACGGTATGCTGCATTTTCAGTAAATGGGAGGCACGGGTTTCATGAGCAAAGCAGCGGGCCGGTCAGTGACCATTGCGCCGGAAAAGCATCAGGCGCATCGATCGAAAGGCCAGAGGTACTTCAATTCGCTCGTCAAGCAGATCGAAAATCGGCGTGGCTGGCTCGCGCAGTGGGAAGCCTTTACACCCGTTTTCCAGAAGCGGTATGTTGATGAGCTGATCCCGCTGAAGCAGGCTTCGATGGATGCACAGGTGAAGCTCGTTCACCGCCTCGACGCGTTGCATGGCGACAAAAACTTCAATGCCATCGAGCGCCGCATGATCTCGCAACTGATCCTCGAACTGACGCAACAGCTGATCGGCGCGCACGGCGACCCCATGCTGAAGCCGATTCACGACCGGCATGCCGACACGGCGTACGACAGGCAAGCCGAGGTCGACATGGAAGGCATGAAAGCGATGATGCGAGAAATGCTCGGCGACGAATTCGCTGAGGACCTCGATACGAGCTCGCCAGAAGAGTTCTTGAAGCACGCGTCAGAGAAGTTCGACGAACTGCGTGCCCACGCCGACGCAAAAGCACGGGCCCGCGAAGAGCGCCGCGCAAAGCGCAAGAAGACGCCAAAACAGCTTGCCGCCGATGCACGCAAGGAAGCGGCGCAAGCAGAAATCAGCCAGTCAGTGCGCGAGGTCTATCGCAAGCTGGCGAGCGCGCTGCATCCCGATCGCGAACCCGACGCTGAGGAACGTACGCGCAAAACCGCGCTGATGCAGCGGGTCAACGAGGCGTACGCGAAACGCAATCTTCTGCAATTGCTCGAGTTGCAACTGGAACTCGAACATATCGATCAGAAAACCATCGACGGTATCAGCGAAGAAAGACTCAACCACTACAACAGCGTGTTGAGAGAGCAATTGGGTGAACTGGACCGCGAACTCTCGGACATAGGCGACCGGTTCCGAGGAACTTACGGCTTTCCGTACGGCCCGCTCACGATACCTGAACGCGCCATGCAGGATCTCGACGCTGAACTCGAACACCGTCAGCACATGGTGCGCGAAATAGAAAAAGATCTGCACACGTTCGACGACATCAAGAAAACGAAAACCTGGCTGAAAGCGCTCAAACGCGACCGGCCCTTCTGATCCCGCGCAACGCCTCCATCAAGTCGGGCGCGCTCGCGCCCATCTTCTCCTCATACCAATACACGCCGTGCTCATTAGGGGTTTCCCCGCCTGCTGCAACCGTTTGCGGCGGTCGTAAACCCTGTCAGGCATCGCCTGTATCTGCCGCCATCGATCCCGCAAAAAGCCGAAGACCGCCACACGCAACCCCCAGCCGCCGCAAGCCAAACACACCATGACCCTGAACAAGAAACTCGCCTCGATGATCGCGATCCTGTGGATCGGCCTCGTTCTCATCGGCGCGTTCGGCGCGTGGCAAAGCCGCTCGTCGATGATTGCCGACCGCCGCGATCAGCTGACATCGCTCGTCGAGCAGGCCAATTCGATCGTCAACCGCTACTACACGCTGTCACAGCAGCACGCGATGAGCGAAGCCGACGCGAAGAAGCAGGCGCTCGACACGCTGTCCGCGCTGCGCTACGGCACCGACGGCTATCTGTCCGTCAACGATTCGCAGCCCGTCATGCTGATGCATCCGTTCAAGCCGGCGCTGGTCGGCAAGAACCTGTCGGGCTTCACGGACCCTGCGGGCAACCATCTGTTCGTCGATATCGTCAACGCATCGAACCAGGGCAAAGGCGGTTTCGTCGACTACCTCTGGTCGAAGCCGGGCAGCGACACGCCCGTCCCGAAGACCAGCTACGCGACGCGCTTTACGCCGTGGGACTGGGTGCTCGTCACGGGCATGTACATGGACGACGTGCAGAAAGCCTTCTACGTCGATCTCGGGCGCTGGCTCGTCATCACCTTCGTGCTGGGCGGCATCGCGACACTCGTGATGGTGCTCGTGCTGCGCAGCGTGAAACGCACGCTCGGTGGCGACCTCGAAGTGGCTGTCGAAGCGACCCAGCGGATCGCGCGCGGCGACCTCGCGACGCCCGTGCCGCTCGCGCACAACGACCGCGCGAGCCTGCTGCATGCGCTGCATACGATGCAACGCGGCCTCGTCGATACCGTCTCGCGGGTACGCGCCGGCACCGAGAACATCAACATCGGCGCAAGCGAAATCGCCGCCGGCAACACCGATCTGTCGCAACGCACGGAAGAACAGGCGGCCGCGCTCGTGCAGACGGCATCGAGCATGGACGAGATGACGTCGAACGTGAAACAGAACGCCGAAAGCGCCGCAACGGCCGCCGGGCTCGCAAGCGAAGCCGCCGATATCGCCAAACGCGGCAGCCGTGTGGTCGACGACGTGGTCCGCACGATGGGCGACATCACGAGCAGCTCGAAGCAGATCGGCGACATCATCGGCGTGATCGACGGCATCGCGTTCCAGACCAACATCCTCGCGCTGAATGCCGCCGTCGAAGCAGCGCGCGCGGGCGAACAGGGCCGCGGCTTCGCAGTCGTCGCAGCGGAAGTGCGCAGCCTCGCGCAGCGCTCGGCAACGGCGGCGAAGGAAATCAAGGCGTTGATCGAAACGTCGACGGGCAGCGTCGAGGAAGGCGCAGCGCTCGTCGCGAACGCCGGTTCGACGATGGGCGAGATCGTCGCATCCGTGCGCCGCGTGAACGAGATTCTCGAGGAAATCAGCCATGCGTCGCGCGAGCAGAGCGCGGGCATCGAGCAGGTGAACCGCGCCGTCGGCGAAATGGATCAGGTCACGCAGCAGAACGCGGCGCTCGTCGAGCAGGCAGCCGCAGCCGCGCATTCGCTGAAAGACCAGGTCGGCGGACTGCGCGAGGCAATTTCGAGCTTCTCCCTGCCCGCCTGATCGCGCGCGGCCCCGCGCGGCAAAAACAAAAAGAAGGCGCTCATCGAGCGCCTCGTTAACACGCCGCGTCGGAGACGACGCATTAGTTGAACGGGCGACGGCGACGGCTTTTTCAACGCGGCCCTGCGGGCTGCGTGCGCAAAGCAACATTCGACACGCCCGCCACGCAAAAACCTTTCGCGAAGCTCGCACAGATATTACGTTCTTATTACAATCTGATCCACGTTCACTGTGGACCGGTTGTCAGAACGGCCGGCTTCGCCCTCATGATCCGCAAGAAAAATCACGATCCGTACGCGCCCGTCGCGAAGAATCCCGTCCTCGTCGCGCGTCTGCCGATGTGGCGCTCGAAGCTGATCGTGATCCTCGTGTTCGCGGCGTTCGCTGCGCTGATCGGCCGCGCGTTCTGGGTGCAGATCGTCAATCAGGACTTCTACGTCGAACAGGGGCAAAAGCGCTATCAGCGCACCATCGAGCTCGACGCGACGCGCGGGCGGATCGTCGACCGCAATGGCGCGATGCTGGCCGTCAGTCTCGCCACTTACGAAATCTGGGCATCGCCGAAGCTGCTCGGCGATGCCGCGTATCCGCCACTGGCGAAGCTCCTCGACATGCCGCTTGCCGAGCTCACGCACCGCGTATCCGGCGACAAGAGCTTCGTGCTGCTCAAGCGCCAGGTCGATGCGGAAACGGCCACGCATATCGACAAGCTCAACCTCGCGGGCATCACGCGCATTGCGGATTCGAAGCGCTTTTATCCCGAGGGCGAATCGGCGGCGCACGTGGTCGGCTTCACCGACATCGAGGACAACGGCCAGGAAGGCATCGAGCTCGCCGCCAACGACCTGCTCACGGGCGAACCGGGCGAGCGCGAGGTGATCCGCGACCGGCTGGGCCGCGTGGTGTTGGACACGCGCCCGCTCACGCCGGCGCAACACGGCGCGACCGTGCATCTGACCGTCGACCGCCGCATCCAGCAGCTCGCGTATGCGCAACTCAAGGCGGCCGTCGCGAAGCACAGCGCGCAGGCGGGCAGCGTCGTCGTGCTCGATGCGCGCAACGGCGAGATTCTCGCGCTCGCAAACTACCCGAGCTTCGACCCGAACGACCGCTCGCGGCTCACGGGCCGCGAGTTGCGCAACCGCGCGGTGGTCGATACGTTCGAGCCGGGCTCGACGATCAAGCCGCTGGTGGTCGCGCTGTCGCTCGATCGCGGTCTGGTGCGGCCCGGCACGATGATCGACACGGCGCCCGGCTGGTACAAGATCGGCCCGAGCGTGATCCACGACACGTCGAACCATGGACGCATGACGATTGCGGAAGCGTTGCAGAAGTCGAGCAATATCGCGCTCGCCAAACTCGCGCTGAACCTGCCCGCCGAAACCATCTGGAACAAGTATCAGGAGTACGGACTGGGCCGCGCGCCGGAGCTGACGTTTCCGGGCGTCGCGGCGGGCCGCGTGCGTCCGTTCGCGCGCTGGCGGCCCATCGAGCAGGCGACGATGGCCTACGGCTACGGCCTGTCGGCGTCGCTGCTGCAGATCGCGCAGGTGTACACGGTGTATGCGGGCGACGGCACGCTGCACCCCGCCACGCTGTTGATCGATCCCACGCGCGCCGCGTCGGACGGCCAGCGCGTGACGACGCCGGCCACGGCCGCCGCGATCCGCTCGATGCTCGAAATGGCGACGAGCGAAGGCGGCACGGGCCGCGCGGCGAATGTCGACGGTTATCGGATTGGCGGCAAGACGGGCACGGCGCGCAAGCAGGTCGGCGCGGGGTATGCGAAGGGGCGCTACCGGTCGCTGTTCGTCGGCATGGCGCCGATGAGCGATCCGCGCCTGGTCGTTGCCGTGATGATCGACGATCCTGCGGGACGCGCGTTCTATGGCGGCACCGTGGCGGGTCCGGTATTCAGCGCGGTGACAGGCGGCTCGTTGCAGCTGCTCGGCGTGCCGCCCGATGCGCCTGTGACTACCCCTGCTTCGGAAGTGGCGCACGCGCCCGGCGTGTAGCGCGGCAACTCATGCGCCGAGCTTTGCCAGCGCGTGCAGATCGCGCGCGACGTCGTCCAGCACCGGCTGCCATTGCGCGAACTGGCGCTGTCTATAAAGCGTGGCCGTCGGATACCACGGGCTGTCGCGCCTGCCGATCATCCACGTCCAGTACGGATTCACGTCGAGCAACACCCACGTGTGCTGACCGAGCGCGCCCGCCAGATGCGCCGCCGACGTACACACACTGATCACCAGATCGAGTTCGCTGACGAACGCGGCCGTATCGTCGAAGCTGCGCCATTCGTGCGTGAAGTCTTGCATTGGCAGGCCCGCTGCACGAGCCGCTTCGACGTCGGCCGTTGCGCCGGGCTGCAGCGAATAAAACGCCACGCCGTCGATTTCGCGAAACGCCTGCGCATAGCGCTGCGCGCCGACGCGTCGAAAACGGTTGCGTCCGTGATTCAGGCTGCCCGTCCACGCAAGCCCGACCTTCAGGCGCTTTTCACTGGCGAGCCGCGCGCGCCATGCATCGCGCAAATCTGCGTCCGCGCGCAGGTACGGCACCACGGGCGGAATCGATTCGATGCGCGTACCCAACATCAGCGGCGCGCTGACGAGCGGCAATTCGAAGTCGAACGGGGGCAGTGCTTCGACTTCACGCGCGGCGGAATACGCATCGACATGTTCGCCGAAGCTGCGCGGCAACAGCGCGCCCATCTGCCCAAACGAATTCCACACGATACGCCCGCCCTCGCGATGCACGCGCTGCGCGAGCAGCGGCATGAAGCGGCAAAACTGCAGCACGTCGCCCATGCCCTGCTCACCCCACACGAGCAAGGTCTTGCCCTTGAGCGATTCGCCGCGCCACTGCGGCCTGCCGAATGGCGGACGGCCGTTCGTCAGCATGCTGGCGGGATCGTTCCAGCGCGCCTCGTGCGCGGGCCAGCCTTCGGCATAGTTGCCGCGCAGCAGGTGCAGCACGCCAAGCCCTGTGCGCAGCGATGCGTTGTCGGGCGCGAGTTCACATGCTATCGCCGCATGCGTCAGCGCGTCGTCCCAACGTTGCGCTTCCTTTAGCGCCTGCGCGAGGTTGCTATGCGCCACGGCGCTGTTCGGATCGATCTCGACGGCGCACCTGGCGGCCGCGAGCGCACCGTCGAGATCGAAGCATGCGCGCCGCGCGCTCACCAGGTTGATCCACAGTGCGAAGTCCGATGGGTCCGCTGCGACGGCCGCTTCGAGCAATTGCCGTTCTTCGGCGGGATCGCCGCCTGTGCGGTTCAGTGCGATCGCGAGGTTCTTGCGCAGTTGGGGAAACGCGGGCTCGATCGCAAGCGCCTGGCGATACGGCGCGAGCGCATCGCGATGCCGGTTCGCCATCTGCAGCGCGTAGCCGAGCCGCACGCTCGCCGCCGCGCTGTGCGGTTCGAGTTGCGCGACCGTTTCGACGAGCGCGATGGCTTGCGCGATGTCTTGCTGTTCGAGTAGTTCAAGCATCAACCGGTCGATCGACACGCTATCCGTCGGGTACAGATATGACGCCGCTTCGAGCCACAATGCACTCGCGCGCACATCGCCCTCGGACTGCGCAGCGAGCGCACGGCGAAGGAAGGTCAGAAATGGATCGAAGGTTGGCGGCATAAAGGCGAAGTGACGAGTTGAACGATGCATTGCGTCGGCCGCGCCTGGCGCGCCGAGTCAGACATTCTCTGACTAACGGCGCGGCCTGTCGTAAAGAATCGTCAAGTGCCGAAGCGATAGCGACCGATGGATGCATCGTGCGCGGTCGTTCATGCGTCGTTTAAAGCCGTCCCATCAATCCCTCGCCCAACACAATCCCGTCCAGTTTGCCCTCTGATTTAAAGGGCAATCGCATCTAAAGCGATCACAGCCGCTAAAACTCCGCGACGCCGACGGCAAGCCCGAGAAGTACAACGACATGCCGCCTTGCCCCAGCGAGCCGTTTTGACGGACCGCAAAGCATGGCGCCACGAGTCTTAAGTCTCGTTTAATTCTTTCCTGTGAACATGCCGCTCAACATCCCTGTCCCATGCAGGACTGTTGTGCCGCTCGCCTACCGGCGGCGCTTTTTTATCCACCAGTGGGGCCTCCCCGACCGGAGACACACGATGGTTGAAGACACGGTGTTCGAACATTTACGCGCGCTGCACGGCAACGCTCAGACGCTGACCATCCGCAGCTGCACCGTCTCGCCGCCGATGCAGCACCCGTGGGGCCGTTCGTTCCGGCTCGTCGAATGGACCTTCAGGCACGACGTTGAATCCTTCCGGCGCGTCGTGCCTGCCGAGAGCACGCCTCGTCAGATTGCCGAAGCCGTAATGTCGCACGTGCCGGGGCGGCGCTTCTGCCAGCCTGGCGGATAGCTTGCGCGCCGCACAGCGCAAGGCGTTCGATTCGCTTGCCGCGGGCGCTGGACGCCGGGTTGCCGTTTTTCATCACGCAGTCCTCCACGCAGACATCGCCGGCCCTGTTTTGGCGGGCGGAAACACATTCCACGATCCGTCGTCGTGACGGAAAAAGAAGATCGACAGCAGCCCGTTGGGGCGCACCGCCTCGACGCACACGCAGCGACGATGCATCTGCGTGCGGCAGAAGCGCACCACGCGCGCGGGCATCGCGGGTGTCGGTGCAAGCCATTTGTCGACGGCCCAGTGCAGTGTTTTTCCGGTCGGGCTCATGGTGGTCTCCTTCGCTTTCCTGACTGCTTTTACGGCATTCGACGTTTCGAACTTCAATCGCCGGGGTTCAAATTCCAATGCTCATGCTGCGTTAACAACGGAGCGGCCGATTTTCATCCGGTTACCGACAAAAGCGCTGGCGAGGCACAGCAGCGCATGCATGCCGGTGCGCGGATGCGTGAGGCATGCATGGACTTGTTCGCTGCGGCTTTCGCCGAGCAGGCACCATGCGCAGAAGTGCTCGCAGTTGTTCGTCAGCAGGCGATAGTGGTTTTCGCCGAGGCGCGAACGGGCGCGCAGCACGGTTTGTTCAGCGGTGTACTTCGGGAACGGATGCGGGCGAACGGCGACTGCGTGACCGTCGGCGAAGGCTTCGAGCGCCACTTCTTCGACGGGGCCGCGATGCGCGGACTTCGCGAAACCTGCGTAGTGAATGACCTTGCCGCCACCGACGTAAATGCCGTGATGTTCGTAGCCGCGGCGTTGGGTGATCAGATGGGCACCGAGGGCGGGTTCGTCGCTGGAACCGTCGAGCACCACATCAGCCGATGCGTAAGCAGCCGCGCGGTTTGCACCTTGTTCATTGCGAGATTGTTGGAGGTTGCGGTTCATGGCTTTGCTCTGGGTTCCGGTTCAAAAGGCCAACACTGTTGCCGACTCTTTCGCATCATCCGGACCAGGCTATATAAGCCATTGATTTATCGATACATTTCAAGCAGACGCGTACTTTTCAGGGGGTCTGTGTAGGGTCACACCCAACAGAATTTCGAGCGGTTGTGTTGCGCACACACCATCACTTTCAGGTCCACGCTCCAGTGCATTACGCTGCAAAAATGTGTTGGTTGCCCCGTCTTTCGCAGCGGCGCGCTGTTGGACGACCGCCAACGTCCCGACGCGCTCGCGCGCGACGCGCGCACGCGCGTGTCCGCTCTATTCCGCGCCCAGCAAGGACGCACGAGAAAGCGCACATGCCCGCCGCGCATTGGCACAGCCCTTGCAAGTTATGTCGCAACTTCCTTTGACTTCCGGCCACGCGACGCGGCGGCCATTCTGGAGACACGCCATGGCTTCCATCACCATCAGCGACCTATCGCACAACCTCGCTCTGGATCGCAAGGCGATGTCCGCGATCAGCGGCGGCGGCGGTGCGCCGTGGGTATTCGGCTGGATCACGCCGTACGTGCATGACACGCCGAGCGTCGGACCCGTCGTAAACCTGTACGACATCACGAACAACTTCTATGCTAACCAGATGATCAATCAGTTCCAGACGGTTGATGTGAACAACACGGGCAACAACTCGAACATCACCGTTTCTCCTGACGCACGCAGCACGAACCGGGCTTAGATGCCGTGACCTGTACCAGTCAATTCCGGTGGGCGTCGGCGGCGCGTACGGACACGGGCCGGGTACGCGAGATCAATGAAGACGCCTGTCTCGATCAGCCGCAGCGCGGCCGCTGGGCCGTGGCTGACGGCATGGGCGGACACGACGTCGGCGATCTCGCCAGCCAGCTCGTGGTCGAAACGCTAGGCCAGTTGCCGGCGCAGGCGGGCATCAAGCATTGCATCGCCGAGGCGCGCACGCGTCTGCAGGACGCGAACCGCCAGTTGCGCGACGAAGCGAGCCGCCGGCAGGTGCAGCGCATCGGCACGACCGTCGTCGTGCTGCTCGCGTGCGACCGCTTTTGCGGCTATCTATGGGCGGGCGACAGTCGTATCTATCTGCTGCGGCAAGGGCAATTGCGACAGTTGACGCGCGATCACAGCCAGGTGGAAGCGCTCCGGCAGTCCGGTTATCTGACCGAGGAAGAAGCCCGCCATCATCCCGCGCACAACATCATCACGCGCGCGGTCGGCGCAACCGATCAACTCGAACTCGACGAAGACGCAATCGAAGTCGTGGACGGCGACGTGTTCCTGCTGTGCAGCGACGGCCTCAGCAATGAATTGACCAACGAAGAAATCCAGCAGACGCTCGCGAGCGTCGATTGTCTGCATGCGCCCGGCGAACTCGTCGACATCGCACTCTCGCGCGGCGGCCGCGACAACATCACGGCGGTGGTCGTGCAGGCAGAAGACCCGCAAGCAACCGACAAGACCTTGCTGAACCCGTCGCCCTGATCCGTTCCACTAGCCGTTGCTTCAATGCATCTCGGCTTCGTCATCCTCTTCCGTGTCGTCCTTGCGCGCATTCGCCTGCGCATGTGCGCGGCGAAAGTCCTTAGAATGCAGTCCGTGCTTCTTCAGCAGCATCTGAAGATGTGAACGGTTCATGTCGACGCGGCGCGCCAGTTCGGCGACCGTGCCGCCCACTTCCTGCAAGCCGCGTTGCAAGAAAGCCTTTTCGGCTTCGTCGCTGGCGGCGCGCTTCGCATCGCTCAACGACAACAGATTGGTCACGCTCGCCGCGCCGTTCGCGGCCTCGGTCGCTGCGCCGAATATCGACACCGACACGGGTGCCGTGGGCCGCATATCCACCGGCAAATGATCCACATCCGCGATGTCGCCCGCGAGGCACGAGATGCGGTACATCACGTTGCGCAATTCGCGGATATTGCCCGGATATGCATAGGTCAGCAGAAAGTCCCGCAATTTAGGGGTAATTCTCACTGGGCGCCGCTTGAGCGCGCCCGCCGCCTCGTCACCGAAGTACTGGATCAGAAGCGGAATTTCATCGCGCCTTTCGCGCAGCGGCGGCAAGGTCACATGAATGACGCTCAACCGGTAAAAGAGATCTTCGCGGAACGTGCCCTGCTCGCTCAGCTTGCGCAGGTTGCGATTGGTCGCGGCGACGATCCGCGTATCGACGCCGATCGGCTCGTCCGAGCCCACGCGCTGTATTTCATGCGCCTCCAGCACGCGCAGCAGTTTCACCTGCCCCGTCAAAGGCAATTCGCCGATTTCGTCGAGAAAGATCGTCCCCGTATGCGCGCTTTCGAACTTGCCTTTACGGTCGTTCGTCGCGCCCGTGAATGCGCCTTTTCTGTGGCCGAACAGTTCCGATTCCAGCAGGTTCTCCGGAATCGCACCGCAGTTCACGGAGATGAACGGCTTGTCAGAGCGGCTGCCGTTCGCATGGATGACCTTCGCCATCAGCTCCTTGCCCGTGCCGCTTTCGCCGTCGATCAGAACGGGCAGATCGGTCGGCGCCGCTTTCTCCGCGATTTCGAGCGATTCCAGCAGTTTCGGGTTATCGCCGAACGTGCCTTCGAAAATGAAGCTGCGCGCGAGCAACGCCTGCCGCCGCGCGCCGCGCGACAGGTCGCCGCGCATCGGCTCGACCACAGCCGCCTGAACGAAGCGCTCCTTGTGCGACATCTGCATGACTTCGTCGCGCAACGAACTCGCCTGTTTCAGGAGCTTTTCGATATCCGCGCGTTCGAGCCGCGACGACCAGCGCAGCGTCGAGCGCAGGATCTCGATCTTCTCGATCAACCCTGCGTAAGAGATGGCGGAGCCGGCTTCGTCAGGCTGCTGGTCAAGTATTTTCATCAGGCGCTCAATTGTTTCTGGACGAGCTGGTAGTACATGCCCTTCCGGTTGACCAGTTCCTCGTGACGCCCCTGCTCGACGATCGCCCCTTCATAGAGCACGAGAATCTTGTCGGCACGCATGATCGTACTGAGCCGGTGCGCGATGATGACGGCCGTGCGTCCCTTGAGGATTTCCTGCATGTTGCCGAGGATATTGCTCTCCGATTGCGTATCGAGTGCGGAAGTCGCCTCGTCGAACACCAGAAGGCGCGGATCGTGATACAGCGCGCGCGCAATGCACAGCCGTTGAATTTGCCCACCCGACAAACCAATGCCGCGCTCGCCGACCACCTGTTCGTAGCCGAGCGGCAGCTTGGCGATGAACGCGTGCGCGTCGGCCATCTTGGCCACTTCCTCGATGCGTCGGCGATCCGGCGTGTCGTCGCCGCTTGCGATGTTCTCGGCGATCGTGCCGGAAAACAGCAGGTTCGATTGCATGACATAACCGATCTGCGCGCGGAAGAATGCCTTGTCGATCACGCTGATGTCGTATCCGTCGACCGTCATCTTGCCGTCGCTCGGTGCATAAAAACCGACCAGCAGCTTCGCGAGCGTGGTCTTGCCCGAACCGCTGCGCCCGACGATCGCCACCAGTTCACCCGGCTTGATATCGAAGCTGATGTTCTCCAGCACATAGGCGCTGTCGTCGTCGCTATAGCGGAAGTAGACGCCGCTCAGGCTGATCTCGCCTTGCAGGTCGGGCAGCATCACGCGCGAAGGCAGGTCCTGGGGCTTCTGCTCGGGTTCGATATCGAGCACGTCGCCCAGACGCTCCATCGCGACGCCCGCGTCGTTGAGCATGCTCCACAAGCTGACGAGTCCCATCAACGGCGTCAGCACACTGCCCATGAAAGCGTTGAACGCAATCAACTGCCCGATCGTCATTTCGCGGGCGAGCACGAGATTCGCGCCGACCCACAGAATCGCAATCGTGGTCGCAGCATTCAGCAACTGGCTGATAAAGCCAATCAAAATGTTGAAAGCGTGAGCGCGGTATTGCACTTCGAGTGCCTTCGCGTATTTCTTTTCCCAGCGCAAGCGCACGGGCCGCTCGATGCCCATACCCTTCACTGTTTCGACGCCGGACAACGCTTCCATCAGGAACGATTTCGAATCCGTCCCGGCCGCGAACGTGTCGCGCGCGTAGTTTTTGATCTTCGGCGTCGCAATCAACGTGAGTGCCAGGATGGGAATGACGAAGGCGATCAGCACGAATGTCATCTTCGCGTTATAGAAGAACATGATCGCGAAGTAGATGAACACCATCAGCAGATTGAGTGCCGTCGTCACCGTCGATTCGGTGAGGAAGGCGCGTATCGTCTGGTTCTCCTGGAAGCGCGCAAAAATGTCACCCGTCTTGCGCTTGGCAAAGAACGAGAATGGCAGCGACATCGTGTGCCTGAAGAACTGCGACATCATCGCAAAGTCCATGTTGCGTACCATGAAGTTCGACAGGTACGCGCGAACCATCGACATCAATTGCGAGAACACGTTCGAAATGATCAGACCGAGTATCAGCAGATGCAGCAGGCTGACGTTCTGATGCACGATCACGCCGTCGAGGATGTTCTGAATGATCAATGGCGGTATCACGCCCAGCACCTGAATCACGAAGGTCGCGAGGAACAGGTTCATCAGAATCTTTTTATAAGGCGTCAGATAGCCGACGAAGCGCAGCCACGGCGAGCGCGACGCGGACAACTGCACGAGATTCGGCCCCGGCGTAAACAGCAGGCAGGTGCCGCTCCAACCGCGCTCGAAGTCTTCGAGACTCAGCTTGCGGAACCCCAGCGCGGGATCGGCGAGCCATACGCGATTTTTCGACACGCCGTACACGATGATGTAGTGATAGCCTTCCCAATGCACGATGAACGGCAGATCGAAGCCGCGCAGCGAATCGAACGTGCATTGCACGCCACGCGCCGTGAAGCCGAGCGACTCACCCGCGCGCGCCAGGCTGTCCAGCGTCGCGCCCTGCGTCGTCACGTTCGCGAGTTCGCGCAGCTTGCCGAGTGTCATCGGAATGCCGTAGTGCTTGCAGATCATCGCGAGGCATGCGGCGCCGCAATCCATTTCCTCGGCCTGCTCGACGAGCCCGAAGCGCCGAATCACGCGTTCGCCGAGTTCGGGCTTCGTATGCAGGTCGAGCCGCAACGGACGCTTGCGGCGCTGCTCGATGCGTTTTTGCCGGTCCAGTTCGCGGTCGGCGTATTTGATGCGCTCGTCGAGCACTTCGCGCAGCTTCGGATTGCGCTCCAGGATGAAATGCACGGTGCGCTCGGGAATCACGAGCAGCCGTGTGTCCGTCGTCGCAATCGCCGATGCCGTCTGCTCCTGTCGCATCAGGCAGGCCTTCTCGCCGAAAATTTCGCCTTCGCGCAGCGTCGCGAGCGTGTAGTCGGTGCCGTCCTCATTGCGCACGATGCGCACTTCGCCTTGCCGGACGACATACAGCCGTCGGTCGTCGCGCGCGTCCTGCTTGAGAATCTCCTTGCCCGCGCTGACTTTCTTGACGCCGACGCTGCGCACGTATTCTTCGAGCTCCTGCTTGTTCAGCTTGCCGCGCAAATCGAATAACTGCGCGACGAAACCGCCCGCCGAGTTGATCGCCACATAGCTCGCGACGAACGCCAGCGCCGCCTGATTGCCGGCGATGATCGGCTCCATCGCGGCGCGCGGAATGAACAGCAGCTCGGTCTTCCCCGAAGAGCGTACCGACGATTCATGCGAGTACGCGCGCAGCATCGCAATGTCGGCGAATACTTCGCCCGCTTTGCGCACGCCCATGCTGATCTCTTTGCCGTGCTCTTCGGTGAAGATGCGCACTGAGCCGGACTTGATCACACACAGGCCATCGGCGGGATCACCCGCGTTGCACACCGTTTCGCCAAACGAATAGAAGCGCGATTGCACATGCTCCGCGAGGCGTTCGAGTTCTTCGCGCGTGAACGGCGACAGAATCTCGACCGTCGAAAGAAAGTCGGCGATGGAAGGCGTGGTTTGCGGTGCATCCATGATGCTTGGGGTCCCCGTCAGCAGCGCGCGTCGATCAGAGCGCTTCGATGATGTGTTCCTGCGCGCGTGTCATCAGCCATTGTTCGCGCAACAGCCGCTTGATTTCCGACGCGACATCCTCGTCGAGTTGTGCCGGATATTTCGCCGTCACCGCAAAGATCTCGAAGCACGAGCGGTCCAGCGACGCAAACGGCCCGAGCAGATCGCCGACTGCCGCGTTGAAGATCTTCGCCTCGATATCGGGCTTCAGCGACCCACGCAGTACTTTGCCGATCACGCCGCCCGAGTCTTTCGTATCGGCAATCGAATGCTCGCGCGCCATTTCCGCGAACGCATCGGGATCGTCGCGCAGATAGGAGATCATTTCCTTCGCCTTGCCTTCGTCGTCGAGCAGAATGTGGCTGACCTCGATGGCATCGAACTTCGGCGAATTCATCGAAAAGTACTCTTCGATCTCGCCTTCGCTACCCACCTTGTCGAGCATCTTCTCCTGATACAGGCTGTCGGTGACGAACGTCTCGAACTCGTCGAGACCGACCTTCAGCGTGTCGAGATACTGGTTCATATCCGCCGCGCGATGCAGCCCGCGCACGCGCCGGAACTGGTCGGCGCGCTCCTGTATCTCGTCGGCGCTCACGGTCACGCCATGCTTCTTCGCGGCGTGTACGGTCAGCTTGTCGCGCACCATCTGCTCGATCAGGCTTTCGAACTGGCCCGTGAGTTTCAGTAGACGTATGAATTCGCCGACATCCACGACTTCATCATCGATTCGTACGATCGCGGTCATCTCGTCCGCTCCTCTAGTGACGGCCCGAACGAACGGGCGGCTGGCGGTTGTACTTTCGGCTACGCTTGCATTGCAGTGAGTTCTTTTGAAGCTATCCGGCCAGTTGCCTGAACGGGTCCAGCCCAAGATCGATCAACCGCCGCTCGCGCACGACGATTTCGGCGCTCGCCGTCATGCCGTATCGCAGCGGATAGCGGTTTTCCGCGATCTGGTAATAATTCCTGTCGAGCTGGACGCGGCCTTCGTAGACAGGCTGCTTGTCCTGCGCCGATGGCTTGGTTGCCGGCGAGATGTACGCGAGCGTGCCGTTGATCAGCCCATACCGCTGATACGGAAACGCGTTGAATTTCATCTTGACGGCCATGCCTTCGTGTAGAAACGCGCGGTCGCGCTCGGCGATCTCGATCTTCAGCACGGGGCGCGCGTCCTTCGGCGCGATGCCGCCGAGCGGCGCATTCGCCTGGATCTTGTCGCCCGTTTGCGTCGACGTCACGTCGGTAATCACACCCGAAGTCGGCGCGAGTATCAGCAGAAAGTTGTCCTTGTCGATGTTCTCGAAGCGGATGCGCGCAGCCGCGTCGGCGACGAGGCGTGCCGTCTGCAATTGCAGGCGCAGTTTCTCTTCAGTGCTGGTGATGTCGCGGATCAGATCGTCGTATTCAAGCTGCAGCTTCGTCGACTGCTGGCCACTCGTTTCGAGTTGCGCGTTGGCCTCCGCGTATTCGTGACTCAGCTTGAAGTCGAGTTCGGCGAGCCGCGATTGCGCGACACGGTACGCATTTTCCGCTTCCAGAGCGGTGTTGCGCTTCGCTTCAACCTGCAACTCGGCGACGCCGCCGCCACCTGGCTGCGCGAACAGACGCGTGTATTTGTCCGCTTCCTGGCGCGACGCATCGCGCGCGCGGCGTGCATTGTCGAGCGTGCTGCGCGCTTCTTCGAGTTGCGCTTTCTGGCCTTCCGCGAGCTTGCTCGTGCCTTCCGAAATACGATTCTCGTGCAGACGCTCTTCCACTTCGAGCTGATCCTTGAGCGCGGTCGCCTTGCGCTCCATCAATTCCTTCTTCTGCGGAAACTCTTTCCATTCGCGCTCGGCGTCGTCGAGCTTCAACTGTGCCTGCAGCGCGTTGGTTGCCGCTTCGATTGCGCCGCGTGCATTGAGCCGCGCGAGCACATCGCCCTTCGATACGGGTTGCCCTTCGGCGATATAGAGATCAGTGAGTTCGCCGTCGATCGGCGCATAAATGCGCCGCACGTCCGATTCCGGTGCGAGCGTGCCTTGCGCCGTGACGATCACGTCAGCGCGTCCGAAGAACGACCACATCAGGCCCGCGACAACGAGCGCGACCAGGGTCAGCACGAGCGCCTGCGCGATGCGCACGGGTTCCGCCGTGAGAATCGCAACGCCTTCGGCGCTGTGATCTTCGAGCGCTTTGTAAAGCGGCTCAGGGTGATTGTCGCGCTTCACTTTCGTCACTGCCTCCAATCAACGCAAGCTTCGATTTCAGCAAGCCGGGTTCGAGCACCATCCGCAATTCCTGCAGCGAGCGGCGCTGCAATTGCGTTTCCGCTTCGATGTCTTCGAGCAACTGATCCGAGCCTGCCGGATGCGGCGCCTTCAGTTGCGTATAAACGCGCATGCCCTGTTGCGCCGCCGTATTGGCGCCCGCCAGCAGAAGCGCCTGACTGCGAAAGCCCCCCGAGATGCCGGATTCCAGGCGCTGTGTGCCGCCGATCGAGCCATTCGCACGATACTGCCGCCACAATCCCTGTGCGCGATCTATCTGATCTTGCGCGCGCGCCAGCGCCTTGTCGCGCAGCGCATTGACGTCGCCCTGAACGGCGCGCACGAAGTACACGTCTTCGACGGGATCGAGACTGGCGTAAAACGACAGCAGTTTGTCGTCGCGATCTCCCGCACCACGGCTTTTCTGCACGTCGGCGAACTGGTCGAGCAGCGCCTTCTTGTGCGCGAACTCCGCTGCGATCACATCCGACCACGGGCCAGCGGGTATCGCCTGCAAGCCGGCCAGCGCCTGCTGGCTGTCGCCGCTTTGCCATGCGGCGCTCGCCGCGTCATGCTTCGCCACGACTTCCGCAGAAGGCAGACGGCTCGCGCTCAATTGCGCGTACTGCGACTTGAATGGCGGCGTCCTGAAGTTCGCCTTTTTCATCAATGCGAGCAGCGGAACGAGGTGCCGCGCCGTCATTTCGTTGAAGATGTCCGTGTACTGGCGCAAATCGCCACGCAGAGCATCCAGCCCGGCGAGCCGTGGATAGCGTTGCGCGTAATCGTCGAGCACGGCGGGCAGCGCATCTGGCTTGTCGCGTCCCAGTTCCGTCGCCACGGTCGAGTTGAGCCGGTCGATCGCCGCGAGGTACACGGAGTCGTCGCTTTGCAGCTTGCGCAGATGGCTCATCGCAAGCGCATAAGGCTCGGTGAATTCAGGCACGTACGACGCAATTCGGTCCAGAATCCGCTGATGCCCCTTTGCATCGTCTTGCCAACGCTTGAGCAGATTGTCGATACGCCCTTCGTCGCTATAGATGCGAATCGGCGCATCCGGGCCGCCCCGGCCGACGACAAAACGTTCAAGATCTCCAACCCAGTTCAACTGATTGATCAGCGCGAGCGCATCGGGATTGTTCTGGCTCGTCGCGCGCATGCCTTCGATCAACGCCGCGGCACGATCGAACTGTTTCACCTGCAACGCCGACAGCCAGCCGGGCACACGCGCCTTCATCAGCGCCTCACTCGCAAGCGCGCGGATCGGGTCGCTCGCGGGGTGACGCTGCAAAGACGACGTGCCAACTTCCGCCGCCGCCTCGTACTCTCCCGCCGCAAGCAGGCTCTTGATATCGCGCTCCGCCGCGCCGCGCAGGTACAGCGTGACGGCCAGTCCCGCAACGACAACCAGCACCACCAGTCCGCCCCATCCGACACGCCGCATCGTCGTGCGGTCGCCGGCCGCGAAGGTGCGCGTCAGTTCGCGCAGCAACAGTTGCCAGCGTCGGCGCGGACGGCGTGTCTGGGCTTCCGTCCCTTCGTCCGGCGTCAAGGGCGGCGCGTTTTCATTCACTTCGTCTTCGCGCTGCAATGCGCGATCGACGCAGAAGATATCGAGAAACGAATGCGCCGCGCCGACAAACGTGGTCTTGTCGGGATCTTCCGCGGGCATCGCCGCCACGGGCGCAGCTGCCGCAGGCGCAGCTGCCGCAGGCGCAGCTGCCGCGGGTGAAGCAGCCGCGGGCGCAGCCGCTGCGGGAACGCCCAGCGCGGCGGCGGGCGGCACCATCTGGGTCACGGTAGGCTCGATTTCGAACGACTTTTGCAGCGCTACCTGATAGACGAAATGATCGCCGCCGAATCCAACGACATCGCCGTTTTGCAATGCGACAGCCGATTCGCCGAGACGCTTGTAATTAAGGAACGTGCCGTTCGTGCTGCCGAGATCTTCGATCCACGGTTCGCCGCCCTTCATGAAGATATGAGCGTGGCGCCGCGAGATGTAGTTGACCTGATGCGGATAGCGGTCCTTGTAGCGCGAGAACAGTTCGTCCGTCTTGCTGACGAGAAACGGAAACGCAATGAGGTCGATGGGTTCGAGCCCCAGATCCGCGCGCTCCGGCTTCAGCGTGACAGTCAGATGCTGCACGCCGCGCGCGGATGCCGAACTGAATGGACGCGGCTCGATTGCGACGCGATACGTCAGATCACCGCCGAAGCACAGCTCATCGCCGGCACGCACACGCGACGGCGTCATCCGTACGGCAACGCCATTGACGGTCGTGCCGTTCTTGCTGTCGAGATCCGCCACATACACCGCACCATGCTCAGTAAAGATGCGCGCGTGACGCCGCGAAAGTCTGATGACCCGATCACGCGGATAGTCGGCAAACGGCGCCTCGCTGCGGCCGATCGCAAACAGATCGTCGACGATCCGAATGGGGCCGAGAGAAGGATGCGAGACGGGCAGCAACAGGACGTCGAACTCCTTGTCCAGAGCCGCCCGCATCTCAGCAATCGGAGCTTCGCCGGGATTCATCTCTTTGCATCACTAAGCGTGGACACGAACGGAGCGTTCGACAGACGCGGCGATTGAAGCATATTCGACGCAGCCGTCATGCTGACCGTATGAGCGGCTAATCAGGAATTTTAAGTCACGCATGGTGTTAGTCAATTATGGGTACGGCTAATGCGGTCTATATTCAGGCAACGGTTTTCACAGACTTCGTTTTAAGAACCGTGCCAGCTTTTCCTCTATTCGCCCGCGTCATGCACGCAGTACTGCCGCTTCATTGCTCGACCTCATTGCTTCACTTGTTTCTGCACATCGACAGCCGGCCACCCGCCGCCGAGCGCCTTGTAAAGCAGTACCGTGTCGGACAGTATTTGCTGGTGATTCGTCAGCAGATCGAGTTGCGCCTGCAGCAGCGTGCGGTCCGTTTCGAACACGTCCAGTTGAGACACCACGCCTTCGCGCAATTGCGACTGCATTTGCACGTTGACGACGCTCAGACGTTCCACTTCCTGTTGCAATTCGACGCGCTGCTGCTTGTGCGAGTCCAGATTGACGAGTGCGTTTTCCACTTCCTCGAATGCGCCCATCACGGTTTGCCGGTACTGCTGCTCGGCGACGGTGGTTTGCGCCTCGGTGGTCTTGACGTGGGCACGCACGCCAGGATCGAGTAGCGGAATATTGATGCTCGGCATGAAGCCGAACGTGAACGACTTCAAAAGATCGGACAGCGCGAAGCTCGCGGTGCCGCCATGGCCCGTCAGGCTGATGGTCGGCAATTGCGCCAGCTTGGCTTCGCCGACCAGGTTATACGCTTCGAGCACGCGCAATTCCGATGCGACGATATCTGGCCGGCGCGACAGCAGTTGCGACGGCAGCCCGCCCGGCACGGGCGGCTGTTGCACGCGCTGCTGCAGATGGCCGACGGGTACGGTGAATTCGCCGGCAGGCACGCCGATCAGCGTACACAGCGCGTTGTTCGCAATTTTCCGCGAACGGCCCAGATCGAGCAGATCCTTCGTTAGACGATTGACCTCCGCCTGTTGACGCATCACCTGCGTCTTCGGAACGAGGCCATTGCGGCTCATGCCTTCGAAGATCGAGAGAATCTTCTTGTTCTCGTCGACCATTCTCTGTTGCGCGTCGATCTGATCGTCGAACTGGAGAATCTGGAAATACGTGGTCGCCACGTTCGACACGAGTTCCAGATAACCCGCGCGCCAGTCGGCTTCCGTCGCGTGGAACTCGGCCTTTTGCGCCTGCACGCCCTTTTCGACCTTGCCCCAGATGTCGATGTCCCAGTTCACCTGGGCGGCTACGTTGTACTGCCGAGTGAACGGCTGCCCCGTGGTTTTCTGGAAGTTCGCGCCTGCGCCGAGATCGGCCGTCGGCAATGCACCCGCCTTCGCTTCGCCGATCTGCGCGCCCGCTACGTCGATGCGCGCGGCGAGCACCTTGATGTCGAAGTTGCCTTCGATCGCTTTCGCGATCAGCGTGTTCAGATACGGGTCCTGGAAGCCTTTCCACCAGTCGGGCACGATGGTGTCGGCGGGTGAAACGAGCGCGCCTGTCTTGTCGGACCACGACGGCTTGGCGGGCGTATCGGGGCGCTTGTAGTCAGCCATGTGAACGTCGACGCAACCGGCCAGCATGGCTGTGCAAACAGCAGCGGCAGAGATGACGCGAGCGACGGCGACAAACGAATCAGGCAACGCAGACACGATATTCTCCGATCATTTCCGGGTGTACTGCACGTGCAGAGCGCGCCTTTCAAGTAAAGCACGTCCAGCGCGGCATCTCTATCGATGTCGGCGGATTTCGTTCGGCGTGGAGTGCGTGCGGTGACGCGGCGGTCGTGTGGACAGGACGATTGGCTTCTGGATCTTTTTGACGATGCGTGACGAAGCAAACTTCGCGACCAGCTTCGGGATTTTCCCGGAACCCGCGGAGGCCGGTCCAGACCTCCGCGGGCATCGCCATGTACTTAGCTCACGGAGACGTTGTTGTTGGCCAGCATCGTCGGCGTGATCGTCGTGGTCAGGCCCGACGCGAACGCGTTGCCGCCGCTCACGTTGCTGATGTTCATTTGCTGCTGGATCATTTGCTGCACATCGCCGATGCGCTTGCTGAAGTCGAGATTGATGGCCGGGAAGTTCGGATAGGCAGCGAAGCCGCCGTGGACGGCCTTCATAGCCTTGAAATCGAGTTCTTCTGCAACGGACAGGTCTTTGATCATCAGTGCGCTCATGACAGTTCTCCTAAGAGGGAAGCGAGGCTTCGCCAGGGTGTTTCGGTTCAGGTTCAAGCATCTTGTCTGCTCGGGCCTAACAACGCATGGGCTGTGCCAGTTGCACTGCCAGCGCCGCGAAAAACCTGCAAAACCTTGCTGCCATTGGGCGACGTGTCAGAGACTATTTGCGCATACGAATTCGATGCGCGTCGATCCCGCTCTCTAGTGCCGCTATGTGGCCAACATCCGACTCAAAACTGTTGGTTCGAAAAAGACAGCACTGAATACGAATGTTGAGCACATCCGTTCGCTCACTTCGCGATTACCGTGATCTTCTTCGAATAGACGGGGGGATTGTGCGGAATGTGGTTCTCGTCGCCCATCAGCAATTGCAGCGTGTGCTTGCCGGGCGGCAAGATGACCATGGTTTCCGTTTCGCCCGCGCCGAAATGCAGATGCTGGCGGTCGGAAGGAATCTCCTGATCCGCCGGCGGCAAGTCGGTGTCGATCAGCAGATGATGATGGCCCGTGTTCGGATACTTCACGCCCTTGGGCGCGACGCCCATGTATCGCAAGCCGAACCACACGCGAAACGGCTTGTTGGCGGGCACGACCTGTCCGTCGTTCGGATAGCCGATGTACGCATAGGCATCCTTGGGCGCAGGCGTCGGCCCGGCGAATGCCACGTTCATCGAAGTGAGGGCGGTGAGGGCGGCAAGTGCCGCAGCGGCAACAACGATCCTGATCATGGCTGATGCTCTCCGTCTTGCGTCGTGCGTCTGGTGCGCCCTTGCGCCGGCGCAACGCTCGCGCGTGCTCACTTCACGATGATGGTGATCTTCTTCGAATAGACGGGCGGATTGTGCGGCACATGGTTGTAGTCGCCGAGCAGCAGTTGCAGCGTGTGCTTGCCGGGCGGCAGCTCAATGCGCGCGTCCGTTTCGCCTGCGCCAAAATGCAGGTGATTCCGGTCAGAGGGAATTTCCTGATCCATCGACGGCAGGTCCGTGTCGATCAGCAGATGGTGATGGCCTGTGTTCGGAACATTGACGCCTTTAGGGCAGACGCCCATGTTGCGCAAGCCCATTCGCACCCAGAGCTTGCCGCCTGTGATCACGGTGCCATCCGCCGGCCAGATGATGTAGACCTCGGCGCCAGGCGGCGCAGGCGTCGGTCCAGCGAACACCTGCGCGGAAGCCAGAAAGAGCGCGCCAATAGCCGCGAGCCTTATTCTTCTTTGCATTGCGCATTCTCCCAGGGAGGGTCAGTGCTGCTTGCTTCCGTTTTAGCTTAGGACGTAACTTGTTAAAAAGAAACGCCACGCTCGTTAACGTTCTGACGTTCTAACTGCGTGCTATCGTTTGTAAGGGTGGTCCAGGTAAATACGTTACGTGGGTATCGGGCGGCATGGCGGGCGGCGACTGTCCAGCTCGGGCCGGTTTGTCCGATGACGAGGTTCTATCAGAACTTCCAGAACAACCAGGATCTGAAAATGTGGCGAAAACTCCTGCTGGTATGCATGATCGGGGCACTCCAGATGCGAGAAGCCGACGCTCAACCGATGCCGCGCGGCGCGAGCGATGCCACTTCTCAAGCCGCCGCGAATAGTCTCTTTGCATTTCCCGCCGATGCGGCCAACCGCAAGGTCGCGCTCGTGATCGGCAACGCCAGCTATCCGGCCGGCGCGCTGCCGAATGCCGCGCGCGATGCGCAAAGCGTCGCCGGGTTGTTGCGCGCGCAAGGCTTCGATGTCGTCCTGCGCACCGATGCAACGGCGCCGCAGATGCGCGATGCGCTTGCCGAGTTCGGCCGACGCCTGCAGCCTGGCGGCACGGCGCTGTTCTATTTTGCAGGGCACGGCCTGCAGGCGGGAGGCACCACGCTGCTCACTTCCGCCGGTGCCGATCCGGGTGCGCCTGCTTCCTTGATGACGGCGAGCATCGACCTGTCGACGGTGCTCGACACGCTCGCGGCGCCGCGCAAGAACGCACTCAATCTCGTCGTGCTGGACGCATGCCTGACGCAACCGTTCGAGGCGGCCCGTCTCGCGACGCCGTTGCCCCCGCAAACATTGATTGCCTATGCGACGACGCAAGGCGCGCAAGCCGCCGACGGCACCCGTCATGGCATTTTCACGGGCGCGTGGCTGCGCGAGATGCACCGCGCGCCCGATGCGTTCGTCGATTCGATGTTCGCTCATGTGGCGCGACAAGTCGCAGATGAAACGCATGGCGCGCAAAGGCCGTGGCGCTTGTCGTCGTTGACGGAACCGGTGCGGCTTTTCGCTTCACGTCATGCATCGGAACATATTGAAGATGAGCCGAACGCAGTCGTCGCATTGAATAGCCGCGGCATTCTGCCGAAGGATAGCAACGAGCAATACGAGCTGACGTTCTGGGAATCGATCAAGGACAGCAATTACGCGAGCGATTACGAGGCATACCTGAAGGCGTATCCAAATGGCCGCTTTGCGACGCTCGCGAAGGCTCGGATCGACAGGATCAAGGCTTCCGGGCAAACAGCTCCGCCCGCCACCACGCACACAGCGCCGCCAGCAGCGCCGTCGCGTCCTGCCGCGGCTGCCGCGCCTGCGCCACAACCTGCGCCTGCACCCGCGCCCACACCGGCGCCGAAAGCGGCCGCAACGCCTGCTCCCGCACCTGCACCTGCCCCCACGCCTGCGCCAGCACGCGCCGCGACAGGCGGCGAGACCAAGGACTGCGCAGCCTGCCCGGCGATGATTTCACTGCCCGCAGGCTCGTTCACGATGGGCAGCAATTTCGACCCGTCCGAAAAGCCGCCGCATCACGTGACCATTTCAGCGCCATTCGCTATCGGTAAATACGAGGTGACGGTCGAGCAATGGAACGCATGCGCCGACGTCAACGGATGCCCGAAGCTGTCGCCCGAAAACAATTCCGTGAAGAACGCACCCGCACGCGATCTCAGTTGGGACGATGCGCAGGCGTACGTGAAGTGGCTGAGCAAGGTCACGGGCAAAGCGTATCGACTGCCTACGGAAGCCGAATGGGAATATGCAGACCGCGCGGGCACCACGACGAAATACTGGTGGGGCGACCAGATGCGCAAAGGCATGGCGAACTGCAAGGACTGCGGCGATCCATATCACAAGGAAGCGCCCGAGCCCGTCGGCACGTTTGCAGCAAATCCGAACGGCTTGTACGACATGAACGGCAGCGTCTGGGAATGGGTCAGCGACTGCTGGCATAACTCGTACCAGGGCGCCCCGAACGACGGACACGCGTGGGATTCACCCACCTGCAACACGCGCGTGATTCGCGGCGGCTCATGGCGGGAAGGCAACGACTACATGCTTAGCTCGACGCGCTTCAAGTACAGCCAAAGCGTGCGCCAGTCGCAAGACGGCTTTCGGGTGGTGAAAGAACTCAAGTGACCTGATATGCAGCAAAGCGCGCGCCCTTCAATGCGCGCGCGCCTTGCTCGTGATCTGCGCGAAGTCCGCGACGATACGGTCTTGCCCATATTTGGAGGCAAGCTGCTTGAGCCGCGTATCGAGCGCGCGCAGATAGTCCGTGCGCGACTCGCTTTCGGGCCGTGGCGTATCGAAGAGCGGCGCGGGCGTGATCAGCAGAACGACCAGTTCCTGACCGAACGGCTTCGAGACGACCCAGTCGCCGCCGCTGCCGATCGTCGCCGAGTAATGCGCGGGCGCCTGGTTATCCTTCGCGCGCGGCCCCGGCACCATGTGTACGACGCTGCCGTCGAGCACGTAGTAGTCGATGTTCACATACGAGTCGAAGCCGGGCGTTCGCACGTCGACCACGAGAGGATCGCCTTCCGTCAACACGCCGTTCGGCATACGCGCGGTCAGCGACGCGATATGCCCCGCCTGCCAGTTGCGCGTCCAGTAAGAACCGAGTTCCTTTAGCACCTCGCATTTGTCGCTGCTCACGTGCTGCACGTCGACCTTGGTCGACGCCACGCCGGGCAATGTTGCAAGACGCTCGTTGACCTGCGCCTCGCCGTGTTGCGGCACGAATCCGCGCACCTGTACCGCGCGATCCTGAATCGAAGCGGCAAGCGCCGAGCACGGCAATGTCGCGAGCGCCGAAGTGACGGCGGCGAGCGTCGGCGGGGCTGGCGTGACGGGCGCTGGCGGTGCGGATGTAACGGCAGGCGGCGACGGGGTAACAGGTGTGATGGGCTGAACGGGCGCGGCGGCGCTGGCCTCGGATGCCGGGCTCACCTGTAGCGCCGCATTCTCCTGCTCCAGAGTCCGCGAAGCACGATAGAAGTACAGCGCGCCGCCTGCCGCGCAAGCGAGCGCGAGTCCCGCAACACCCGACTTCATCAGCATGCCGGTGCGATCGACATTGCGCCCTGACGACTTCGACGCCGACGCGCGTTCCTGCGCGCCGAATTCTTCGACGAAGCGCGACACCGTCGGCGTGCGCGACTTGCGGTCGAAGGCGAGCGTCGCACGCAACGCGCGCCATTGTCGGTTGCTCAGGTTCTCGGGCCGCTGCGGTTGCCGGTTCGACGCGCGCGCCTGTGTCGCCGACTGACGGTCGAACGGATGACGGCCCGTCAAAAGCTCGTAGGTGATGCAGCCTAGCGCGTAGATGTCGTCGCGTGGATCGGGTTCGAGATGCTCGAGCATTTCCGGGCTTGCATAGGCTGGCGTCAATGCGCCGAGGCTGCCGGGATCGAACACGGTTGCGTCGCTTTCTTCTTCAGGCCGCTGAAAGACGCGCGCGATGCCGAAGTCGATCACCTTGACTTCGCCCGTATCGGTCAGAAACACGTTGGCGGGTTTGAAGTCGCAATGCACGAAGCCGCGCTCATGCGCGTACGCCAGCGCGCTCGACATGCCGCGCACGATCGGCAATGCGGACTGAACGGGCATGCCCTTGAAATCCTGCGTACGCAAAATCTGGCTGAGCGGCTTGCCGGACAGGTATTCCATCGTCAGATAGACGATGGCGCCATCGCGGTCGAAATCGTAGACGGTGACGATATTGCGGTGCGCGAGTACCTGCGCCTTGCGCGCTTCGCGCTGCAACGCGATCAGCGACTTCGGGTTGCCGCGGAACTGCGTGTTCAGCACCTTGATCGCGAGATACGGCTTACGGTCCGACGCTTCGAGCTTGCGCATATCGAGCGCCTTGTAGACGGTGCCCATCCCGCCTACGCCAAGACACTCTTCGAGCACGAAGCGGTTGTTCAACGTGTCGCCCGTGCCTTTCACCTGATCGAGTCCGGACCCAACTGCATCGCTGCTACGCGCGGGCGGCGGCGGCGGTGGGGGCTCGGCCACCGTTTGCATGCGCGTTTCCTCGCCGCCCGCCGCGGCAAGGTTCGAAACGGGCATCTGTTCGATTCGGCGGCGCACTTCCGCGTAGAGGGCAGGAGGCAGCGGCTTCCTGATGTGCGCTTCGCCGAGTATTTCGAGCAGACGTGCCGAACCGACGCCTTCCGTTGTGAGCGTGCTGTCGAGTTGAGCGACGAACGCGTCCTGCGTGAGCGCGCCGCTCTGAAAGTCCCGAATCACGTGCGCAAGGCTAGCCATGTGTTCAAAGCGATGCAGCTCCCGATGGTCTGAGGATTTCCCTGTCGTAACCAATTACATGTGCTCGTTCGATAGTAGCCCGCACGTATGCCTTTCGCAAACCAGGATTGGCCCGCGACACGACGGGCGTCGTGTGGCTCCTGGCCGCGTTGTCCGGCCCAACAGCGTCTCGCCGTCCACCCCATTTGGCGCGAAGCCCTGTACATGAAGGCCTCAGCGTCTTTTTTTCCCCTTCGCCTACATGATCAAGCTCGACTTCGACAACAGCAAGACGGTCGATGCCCGGCAGCTTGTAAACCAAGGCCTGAACATCAGCAACGTGAGCAACGACAACAACGCGTTCGTTTCAAATCTGCCGACCACGCTGTTGTTCAGCGTCTCGACGCGTCGTCGGGCCTCGCGTCAAGGTGCCGAACCTCCTCACAGCGTCCGCAATGCTCGCCAGCGCACACCGCATCGAGCCTGAATTACCTATACTGGTTGTTCGAGACATACGCGTTGCCGTCATCGACCGAAGCGCGCAGCCATCGCGACGGCGCCACGCGACATTTCTTATGGAACAGCCATGTCCAAGCTACTCATCAAAGATCTTCCCGAAAGTGTCGAACTCGATCGCGCCGCGATGACCGCTATCGTCGGCGGCGCACGAACGGGCGGACGCTTCTTCGGCGTCAGCGCGCAGGCGTTGCCGGCGGCGACGCGCGTCGTCGACTATCCCGTGGGATTCCCTACGGCTGCGCGCCAACCTGTCGACGAACGCATACCCCCGCAGAGCCTTTTGCGCAAATAGCGCTTGCCTTTAAGGAATTCGTCAGTCGCTTCTTTCTCTTGACGTGCCGCTTGCCGGATGGCTTGCGGCACGCGTTCGCGCGCGCGTCTGTTTGCCTGTTGCCCTCTGGCCGTCTGTTTTATTCCGCCAACTTTCCGTGCTTGACGGTATGGCCTTCGCTAAGACTTCTGCGTTCAGCCGATGGGCAACCGGTCGTATACGCGCGAACGCCGCTGGTTATTCCCTTGCGGGAGGGTGCTTTTCAAGGCGCAATGTAAGTGCGGGCGTCGCAGCCCCTGACTCCCAAACATGCCTGGCGAGCGCGGCGAGCCGCATAGGCCCGCATAGGTGCCGCGGGGCGCCGGGCCACGCTACCTGCCGGCGGCTTTCAGCTCAACCAGGCGCTGCGCAACGAGCCGCTGCAAACGCCATAGGTTGGCGTCCCGGATGCCAAGACGTTCAAGGTGGTCAACCGTCTGCATGAGGTATTCGGCACCCGATCCCCAGTGGCCGACCGCCTTGTACAACACGGACGCGATCTCCTCGTCGGTCAACCCGGCCACAAAGTTGCGCCCCTTGCGATCGGCGGTAAACGCAATGGCGCGCACGGCGGCTTGCCCCGCTTTCGCGGTAACCCATCGTGGCGGACTGGTCGGCGGCTTGACGGTCATTTCCCGTCGCCATAGCTTGTGCAGATCCGCGAGGACCCGGTGCCCAGCAATCCGATATAGGGCGCCACGGCAGCTGCCACCTGGAACGAGTGACATCATCAACCCCGGCTGGTCGGGGGTGCCGCGAAAGCGCGTTAGCCGAATGCAGAACGCACGGTGCCAGCCGTGTAATACCGCTGCAACCTGCTCTTCAACTTCGAAGGGCCGATTCCACAGCAACGAACCATAAGCGAACAGCCAGATGTCCTCTCCTTGCCAGGCACCCGTATGGAGTACCGCCTGCAGTGACGCCTCGTAATCTTCATCCGTGTGGACGATGACGCCGGGGGCCGGTCCGCTGTCTTCCATCTTGCACGCAACCAGTGACACCAACTCGGGGGTCAGACGCAGAGGGACTGAACGCTGGCGACGTGTAGTGGAAGTCTGGTCCATCTGTTACTCCCTCGGGAAGCAAACGAGGCCGGGCATCGTTAAACCCGCCAGCGGGCGATCAGGTACAGGCTTTCAAAGGACTGACCTGATTCTCTCGATAGTCCCGGCAGCCCGGCTTTGTGCCGCTCCCGAATGTCACGCCGCGGAATCTCGTCGTCCCAAGCCATGGCACTCATCCTCCATCCTCGGCAGCGAACGGTCAATTCCGGAGAATTGACGCACTTCAAGGAAGTCGAACTCGCTGCGATCACTGAGTGGTTCGGGACCGTCGCGCATCGCTTACGGCCGAGATGATCTGCTCAAGTGCGCCTCGGAGCGCCAGTCGCAGAACTCATTGAGATGGCGGCATTGCGTGCTGTTCGGTTAAAGCGGACAGCTGCGCGATTATCTGTTTGCCAGCAGCAGACGTTCATTTGTCGTCTGGTCGCCTGAAAATCCGCGTTCAAAAAATCTACAAGATTAAATCTCCTTTAGTTTCATATGGTTATCTTGCTATTTCGGAGCTCCGCACATGACTGGCACACCCTGTGCATATGTAGCAGCGAGCGCAAACAAATCGTGCTCTTCCAACCCGAAGCAACTGATCCAGGAGATTGACCATGGCTACGCTGACCATCAAAGACCTTTCGCATAACGAAGAACTTTCCGTCGAAGCACTCGCCTCCGTGCGTGGCGGCAGCAACTACAACGTCGGCAACGTGAACGCCGCATTCGGCGGTGG